>CAYTSW010000049.1:0-18114 GCA_964440605.1 uncultured Phycisphaeraceae bacterium
AAGCGAGGCGGACGGGACTCGAACCCGCAACCACCGGATCGACAGTCCGGAACTCTAACCAATTGAGCTACCGCCCC
This sequence comes from uncultured Phycisphaeraceae bacterium, assembly GCA_964440605.1. GTDB lineage: Bacteria > Planctomycetota > Phycisphaerae > Phycisphaerales > UBA1924 > CAYTSW01. The sequence goes on from CAYTSW010000049.1 coordinate 78, forward strand.
AAGTTGCCTCCCGCCCGCCGGGGGGTGGCAGGCAGGACGGAAAAGATAGCCACACGCCGCCATCTGTCAAGCCGTCCGGGAGGCTTCCCGGGGCGAGTGACGACGATTCCACGGCCCAGACCGTCCGTCCGGCCGAAAACCGAACACCGCGATGTGCCGCATAGCCGACCCGACCCGACCCGGCCCGCGGACGCCCGAGTCACTTCGCCTCGCCCCAGTCTGCGCCCCACGACGCCTCCACCACCAGCGGCACCTTCAACTCCATCGCCGACGCCATCCGCTCACGCACCGTCGCGGCAACCGCCTCGGCTTGATGAGCGGGCGATTCGAACACCAACTCGTCATGGATCTGGAGGAGCATCCGCGTGTCGGCGAGTTCGCCCGCATCGGTGGCATGCAGGCGGCGGTGCAGGTCGAGCATCGCGAGTTTGATGAGGTCGGCCGCCGAGCCCTGGACCACGGAGTTGATCGCCATGCGCTCGGCGAGCGAGCGCCGGTTGGGCTGACGCGCGTCGATGTCGCGGATGGGCCGCCGGCGCTTGAGCATCGTCTCCACATACCCGTGCGCGCGCGCCTGCGCAATGCACTCCTCGAGGAAGGTCGTGATGCCGGCAAAGCGTTGCTTGTAACCCTCGATGATCGTCGCGGCTTCGCCCTGCTCGATGCCCAGTCGCCGCGCGAGCCCGAACGGCGTGATGCCGTACACGATCCCGAAGTTGACCATCTTGGCGCCGTCGCGCTGCTCGCGCGTGACGTCTTCCGGTGTCACGCCGTGGATCTGCGCCGCGACCGCGCGGTGGATGTCCTCGCCGCGGGTGAACGCATCGATGAGCGCCGGGTCGTCCGACAGGTGCGCAAGGATGCGCAGCTCGATCTGCGAGTAGTCCGCGGCGATCAGCACGAGACCCTCCGGCGCCTTGAAGGCCTTGCGGATCTGCCGTCCGACCTCCGAGCGTACTGGGATGTTCTGGAGATTGGGGTCGCTCGATGAGAGCCGCCCCGTTGCCGCGACGGTCTGATTGAACGACGCGTGGATGCGCCCCGTCTCGGGGAGGATCTCCTCTTTGAGCGCCGAGAGGTACGTGCCGACCAGCTTGGTCAACTGGCGATACTCGACGATCAGCCCCGGCACAGGAGAGTCCACCCCCGGGTCGGACGCGAGCTTCTCGAGCACTTCGGCGTCCGTCGAGTACCCCGTCTTGGTCTTCTTCAGCGGCTTGATGCCCAATCCGGGATCCTGCGCGTCCAGCGCATTGAAGAGCACCGAAGCGAGCTGCTTGGGCGAGTCGGGGTTGAAGTCGCGCGGCGCGTGGGACGCGATCTCGTCTTTCAGCGCGTCGATCCGTTTGGTCAACAGCGCGGCCTGGCGGTCGAGTTCCTCCGGATCGACCACGATGCCGTTCCATTCCAGTTCCGCCAGCACCTCGATCAGCGGCACCTCGACGTCCCGCGCAAGCGCTACCAGCCCCATCGCCTTCAGTTGCGGCTCGAGAGTCTGGAGCAGGCGTAGCGAGATGTCGGCGTCCTCCGCGGCGTACGGCGTCGCCTGCTCGAGCGGTACCGTGTCGAACGTTCTCTGCTTCTTGCCTGTCCCGATGAGGTCGGTAATCGGGATCGTCGTGTGCCCGAGCAGCGCGAGCGCGAGGTGGTCCATGCCGTGGCTCGAGCGCGAGGCGTCGACGAGGTAGCTCGAGACCATTGAGTCGCCCACGATGCCGCGCAGTTCGACGCCCGCGCGCCGCAGCACGAGCAGGTCGTACTTGAGATTGTGCCCGACCTTCGGCCTGCGCGGATCCTCCAACAATGGGCGCAGCGCGTCGAGCACCTCGCGCTCGTCCAGCGCGGTGTCCGTCTCCGGGCACTTCACCGGCACGTACGCCCCGGAACCCGACGCAACGCTGAATGAAAGACCGCACAAACCGGCTTGCATCGCCCGCTTGGAAGTCGTCTCCGTGTCCAGCGCGATGACGTCGGCGCCCTCGAGCTGCTTCACCAGTTCGGCAAGCTCCGCGCTCGTGCGCACGCAGGTGTAGTCGCCGCGCTCGAGCGGCTCGCGGTCCTCGTCCAGCGCATCGAACAGGCCGCCTCCCGAAGTCGCCGCGGCCTTCCTCTGACCCGGCGCACCTTCGAGCAGCTCCTTGAGTTCGTCGCGGAAGCGATTGAAGCCCAGTTCACGCAGCATCGGCTCCAGGGCCGCGAGCTCCAGATTGGTGACCGTGCATCGAGTGAGGTCGAACTCCAACTCGATATCGCGCACGAGCGTGACGAGCTTCTGCGAGAGCGGCAGCGTCTCGGCGGCGGCGCGGATGTTCTCGCCGCGCTTGCCCTTGATCGAATCCGACGCTTCGAGCAGCGCATCGAGCGAGCCATGCTCGGCGATCAGCTTCGCCGCCGTCTTGGGCCCGATGCCCGGCACGCCCGGCACGTTGTCCACCGTGTCGCCCATCAGGGCGAGCATGTCGACCACCTGTCCCGGCGTCACGCCCTTCTCCTCGAGCAGCCGCTCCTCCGTCCACACGTCGCCCGTGTGCACGTCCGCCATCTCGACACGCCCCGCCGCCAGCAGCTGCTGCAGGTCCTTGTCCTTCGAGACGATCCGCACCAGCAGGTCGTCCTCGGTCGACAGCCGATCCGCGAGCGTCGCGATCACGTCGTCCGCCTCGTAGCCCTCCGCGCCGATCACCGGCACGCCGATGCCTTCGAGAATCGTCAGGCAACGCCCGACCTGTTCCTCGAGCCCTTCGGGCGGCTCGTCGCGCGTCGCCTTGTACTCGGGAAAGATCTCGCTTCGGAACGTCCCGCGGTCGCCCGAGACGTCCAGCGCCACCGCCAGATAGTCCGGCTTCTCCTCGCGCAGCACCTTGAGCAGCATGCCGACGAAGCCAAACGTCGCGTTCGTGGGCTCCTTGGTCACGGGCGAGGTCATGGGCGTGCGGATCGCGTGGTACGCCCGGAAGAACTGCGCATAGCCATCGATAAGGTAGAGCGTCTTCACGCGCCGGTCGTCTCCTCGCTGTCGTCGTACACGCGCCGCATCGCGTCTGTGTACGCCTCGCTGGGCTTAATGCCGCGACGGCTCATCGCCGCACGCATCACCGCCTCGAACTTGTTCCACCGATACCGGCTCACCCCCGCATCCGTCACCCAGGCGAACGCCTCGGTCGGGCTCGGCGGCGGCGTCGACCCCGCGATCATCGAGCCCGTCCCGATCACCGTCCCCGTCATGATCCGCGTCCCGATAGCCGTCTTCACATGGTCGCCCAGCACGCAGCCGAAAAACGTCAACCCCGTGCGTACGCGGTCGGTCGTCGCCGACAGTCGTGTCGTTACTTCGCCGTAGGTGTTGAGCAGATTGGAGTTGATCGTCCCCGCGCCGAGATTGACCCATTCGCCGACGACGCTGTCGCCCAGGAAGCCGTCGTGCGCCTTGTTAGCGTAACCCTGAAAGACGCACCCGCTGACCTCGCCGTTGACCTTGCAGACCGGCCCGATCGCCGTCTTCCCGCGGATCACTGCGCTGTCGAGCACAGTCGAACCGCGCCCGACGTACAGCGGCCCGATGAGTGTCGCCCGGGGCCTGACGACGACGCCCGACTCCAGCACGATCGGCCCCGCGCTCGTGTCGAACACCGTCTGCGGGCCGACCTCCACGCCCTCGCCCAGAACGACGCGGTGCTCGCCCGTCGTCGAGCAGTGGGGGGGCAACGGCGCGCTCGGACGCTCCGACAATCGCTCCAGATCGTGCGCGAGCGCTGCGTTGCGATGCCGGATGACATCCCAGGGCATCGCGACCACCGCTTCATCATCCGCCGAGCGCACGTCGAACCGGTCCGGCGCCACACCTTCCCGCGCGGTCCGCGCTGCGTCTTCGCCCGACGCCATCGCGACGAGCACGCGCCCTTCGCGATCGACCATCCCTTCGCCGACTCGCAGGTCGTCCCACCCCGCGGGCGGCACGGCGCACGAACCGCTCACGACCAGCACGCGGTCGTACGACGCCGGCTCGTTCACCGCGGCATCGCGATGTCGCTCGCGGGTCAGAGCCGCCAGCCGATCCTCGACCGTCAGCGTCAGAGGCGTCTCGACGCCCACCTCGTGCCACCAACGTTCGAGCGTCGTCCATGCGCCCGTGCGGACGTCGCACCCGGCGCGCAGCGCTCGCGTCGGATCAGCACCGCTCACCTGCGCATCGAACATCACCAGCCCGTCCATCCGGGCAGTGTACGACCCCGGCCTTCCCCGCATGGTGCCCCGCCGCCCCCGGCGCTACCCTCGCCCCATGGACGCGGTCATCCTCGACTTCGACGGCACGATCGTCGACACCGAACCCCTGCACGAGCGGGCCCTTCGCGCCGCGCTCGAGCCCTTCGGCGTGCCCGTGCGCAAGGACATGACCATCGGCCTGTCCGATGAGGACGCCATCCGCATCGCCTACGAGCAAGCCGGCCTCGCGTTGCCTGACTCGGATGTGATCCACGCCGTCTTCAAGGCGAAGGTCGAAGCGTTTATCGCCGACGTCAGCCCCGAGCACGTGAGCGTCTACCCCGGCGCCGTGGAGCTCGCTCGCGCGATGGGTGAAGGCGGAATCCCGATCGCACTCTGCACCGCCGCCATGCGCGACGAAGTAGACCCGGTGATCGACGCCATAAACCTGCGCCCGCACCTGCGGGCCGACGTCTGCGCCGACGACGTCGTGCGCAAGAAGCCGGCACCCGACGCCTACCGCCTCGCCTGCGAACGGCTGGGCGTTGAGCCCACGCGAGCCCTGGCCATCGAAGATTCGCCCCGCGGCGTCGACTCGGCGGTCGACGCCGGCCTCGTCGTGATCGCGGTGGGCCAAACGACGCCGCGCAAGCGCCTTGGGCGCGCGCACGCCTTCGTCGAGCGCATCGACCAGCTCAGCATCGAGGCGCTCCGTGCGCGATTCAATGATCAACGCTCGGAGTCGTCGCCCTCGGGGCCCAGCGGCTGAAGCGCCGGCGCGAGGCTCGGGCCCTTCGTGATCGCGTTCATCAGCAGGCGCATCGCCGCGTGGTTGAAGCCACGCAGCGTGATGTCGTCCCCGAAGCAGATCAGGTTGCCGCGCCCGACGATGTGGTGGGTCACGAACGGTGTGCCGGCGATCGTCTCGGCGTTGTCCTCGGAGGCCGCGCCGCCGATCAGCGGCGTGCCGTACCGCCGCCCGTCGCGCTCTTCGTGAATCTCGAACGGCGCGAACCGCGCAACGACGTACCCGCTGTCCGCCACGTCGAGCGTGCGATTGTTGCGCTTGATCACGCCGATCCACTCCGGAGCCCCAAAGGCGATGGGGTGGGTCGTGTCCACGTCGGCGCGGAACATCGCGCCGGGGACGCGGTCCTCCACGCCTTTGGCCTTTCGCTCGGCGTAGCTCATCTCAGAGAGCACGACCTCTTCCTCCGCTTCGTCCTCGCCTTCGCCGGGTGAGCCATAGGCGTCGGACGCCCCGGCGTCGGTGCGTTCATCGTCGTTGCTCTCCACGCCGCCGATCTCGCGTGTCGCCCAGCGGGCGCTGCTCCCGAGCGCGACGAGCGTCCCGCCGTCGCGGATCCATTGCTTGATGCGGTCCTCGTCCATCGCGCCGCTCAGCCCGCCCCATGCCTCGGGCAGCACCAGCACATTGAAGTCGTCAAGGTTTACTCGGCTCAGCCGGTCGGCCAGCACCACCGTGTGCGCGACCGGCATCTCCACGTCCATCAGGTGCCAGAGCTGCCCGAAGCTGTACGAACTCGTCGGCGAGCCGCGCAGCACCGCGATCTTCGGATTCACCATCCAGCGATTGGCGTTCGCGCCCATGACCGGGCCCTCATCGGTCAGACCGCTCGGCAGCGCCACCGTCTCCAGCCCGGCTCGCGACAGGCGCGTCGCCAGCTCGTCCATTACCTCCGGCTCGTTGCGCAGGCGGTGCACGATGAGGCTGCCGGCGGGCAGGTCGACATCGCCGTAGCTCGAGTCCTCGCCGGTCAGACGCGCGAAGACGTCCAACTCCGTGCAGAGCCCGAGCGCGACGGGGAAATCGTGCTGGTCCGACCGCACGGCCAGGCCCACGCCGCTGACCCGCGTCCGCGGCGTGCGCTCGTTCATCCCCGCGCCCGAGTACCGGTCCATCGACAGCCCGTCGAGCGATGGCGCCCGCCATGTCTCGAGCCCGAACATCACGGGAAGCGACCAGGCGGTGATGTCGTACGTGTCCGGGTCTTCGATCGCCGGCGACCGCTCGAAGAGCGTGCGCACGAGTGCGCCCATCGGCTGGGCGGTCGGGATGACCCACGAGCCCGCGTCGATGCGCACATCCTCGTGCATCGCGCCGGCCTCGTAGCACAACGCCTCGCGGAGCGTCGCGCCGCGACGCGTCGCGTACACCTCGATGCCGTGCAGGTCGCACAGCTCCCACAGACGCTTGAGCAGCAGCGGGTCGTTGTCCGCCTCGACGACGTAGCCCGCCATCGCGTCTGCGCTCGGCTCCATCGCGTCGGCGAAGAACGCGTGGAAGCGCTCGAGCTGTCCCTCGCGCTTCTGCCGCGTCGTCTCCAGGTAGCTCCGCGCGACGACCATCTGGTTGCGCACGCGCTCGGCGAGCGTCAGCGTGTAGTCGTCCGTCACTTCCACCGCCAGGCCACCGAAGCTGTGCCCGCCCTGCTCGTTGAGGATGCCCACCGCGCCGTGGTAGCAGGGCAGCACCTTGCCGTAACCCGGATACAGGTAGTCGAAACGCTCGCGCGTCGCGTACACCAGCCCCTTGGCGTCGAAGGCGCCCGCGACGTCCGACGTATACACGTCCAGCCACTCGCGCGTGGCACGCGGGATGTTCATGCTGTACGGCGTGTCGCCCTCGCCGAAGAAGTGCGGCGAGCGGAAGCCCTGCTCGTGCCAGTCGATGTGCAGTTGCGGCAGGAACTGGCGATACCAGCGCACTCGGCTGTTGCTCTCGGGGTGCACGCCCCACACCCAGTCACGGTTCAGGTCGAACAGATAGTGGTTCGTGCGCCCGCCGGGCCACGGCTCGAATCGCTCCGCCGCGTCCCGACGCGCGTTGGGCTCCTGGCCCGAAACGCCCTCGAACCACGAGATGTAACGCTCACGCCCGTCCGGGTTCAGATTCGGATCGATCACGATCACCAGATCCTCCAGCCATCCCTCGATCGGCCCGCCCTGACCCGCGGCCAGCGCGTACGCCATCGCGAGCCCCACCTCGCTGCACGAGCCCTCGTTGCCGTGCACGCCGAAGCTGAACCAGACGATCGCCGGCTGATTCTCCGAGGCGATGCGGCCCGCTTCTGCGCGCGTCGTCCGGCGCGGGTCGGCCAGCAGTCGGTTCGCCTCGAGAATCTCGTCCAACCGCTCGAGGTTCTCCGGCGACGAAATCGTCAGCGTCAGCAGATCGCGCCCGAGGTGGCTTTCGCCGTAGTAGTCCAGCCGTACACGATCAGAAGCGTCCGCGAGCTGCTCGCTGTAATCGATGATGGCGTGCGAACGCGTGAACGCATGGCCGATCGAATGACCGAGCGCGTGTTCCGGCGTCGGGATCTCGTCGTCGAAGCGGACATCCTCGAAGACGTCGAGCGGGTCGATGTCGCGCTCAGGGGCGATGGGTTGGGCGGTCGAGGCGGGCACGGTCAGCCCATAGGCGACAACCATCACAAGCAGGCTCAGCACGGTGCGCATGGTTCGGACCTCCGGAGTGGGCGGGGGGAGAGGGGGGAGGGGCGTGGAGGTGACTGTACCGGGGCGTTCCGGTTGCGCCCCACCACAAATGTCAACACGCCCGGCGCGGGGCCGGGCGTGTCAGGGGAGTCAGGTATAAACAGGTGTCGGGGAGCGATCAACCCTGGCTGGCGGCCTCGCGGTACTCGATGAGCCGGACTTGGTACGTCTCCTTCGAGTCGTCGCGCGCCATCTCGACCGCTTCGGTCTGGATGTCGATGGCCTTCTGCACGTCGCCGGCGACGAAGTGCGCACGCGCGAGGGTGTCGAGGATGTCCGCATTCTTGCGCTTGGTCAGCTCGACGGCTTCCGAGGCGATCAGCACCGCGAGGTCGGCGTCGCGCTCGTCGTCGCTGAGCGGATTGTTCGGGTCGGGGTCGACGATCATCCACGCCATGCCGTTGAGCGCGTTGGCGTCCTTGGCCATCGTGGTGGACATCGAGTCGATCGCGAACTTGCGAGCCTGCTCGGTCTTGCCCTGCTTCACTTTTGCCAGGTAGATGAAGGGCGCGTACCGCGTCGCCATCGACTCTTCGATCGCGATGATCTCCGTCATCGACGACTCGAGCTCGGGCCAGTCCTCCTCGGCGAAGGCGGCCTGCATGCGCTGGAAGAGCGGCTCCAGGCGGGCCTGCTTGGCCTCACGCTCCCGACGCATCTCTTCCATCACCTGAGCCATCTTTTCCTGCGTGAACTCGTCCTTGACGAGCAGTTCGACGGCCTGATCGAGCCCGCTCATGGGGTGGCCCATCCAGGCGAGCTGGCCCTTCTTGTCGACAACCATGACGGTCGGGATGCCGCGCGAGCCGGTGGCTTCCATGTACGCCTTGGCGGTCTTGCCGTCGATGTCTTCGGCAACGCGGTAGCTCATCGCGTCGCCCTGCATCTCGACGAACTCGTCGGTGGGCGTCATGCTGTCGCTGGGCCAGATGGCGACGGCGATGACGTGGACGTTGTCGTCCTTGTGTTCCTTCTGGAGCTTGTTGATGTGGGGGATCGAGGCGACGCACGGGCCGCACCAGGTGGCCCAGAAGTCGAGCACGTAAATGTGCCCGTCCTGAAAGCTGTTCACGGGCTCGCCCTTGAGCCAGTTGACGTCTTCGAGCTTCGGCGCTTTGTCGCCGACCTCCAGGCTCGGGGCGGATTGGGCAAGCGCGGTCTCCGCCGCGCACGCCACGGCGCACGCCGCGGCAACACCAGTCACAACTGAACGAAGCATGGGCAGTTTCCTTGGGAGTGGGACCAGAGCAAAAGCGGGCGTGACGCGGACGCTGCCGGCGCCTGTTACAGCCCGAGAGGGGGGCGCGCCAACGCGAGCGCTGGGCGCGACACCCAGACTGTACAGCCAACACCCCCGTCAGCCGCGATGTTCCGGCGAATCAGACGGTCTCGCGCAGGTGATCGGAGGTTTGGCGGTCCAAGGCTTCCCGCGCCCAGCGGGCACAGATGCGGTAGGCGATCACGAAGACCACGATCCCGACCGCCAGCGCGATGACGGTCCGCGTCGCACCCCCGGCTGAGGACGCCTGCGTCAGGTCCTGCACCTGCACACCCAACCAGACAGCGAACAGCGTTCGCGGCGCAATGCCGATGATCGTGCCCGTCATGTACGCGACGGGACGCACGCGCGTCGCCGACATCGCCAGGTTGGTCAGGGCGAACGGCGAGCTCGGAGGGAACCGAAGGAGCATGACCATCCCGATTTCCGACCAGATGTCGCGGTCGATCAAAGCGGCGCGGACGACGCTCGCCCGCTCGTGCCGATCGATCACCGCCATGACGCGTCCCCGGGCCAGGCCCATGCCCCAGAGATAGCCGATCATGGCGCCGCCGGTGACGCCGAACATCGCGACCAGCCCACCCGTCCACCCGCCGAAGAAAACGCCCGAGGCGAAGCTCAGGGCGTAGGTCGGCAGGATCATCGATCCCGTCGCCAGCGCAAAGAGCGAGGCGAAGATCAACGCCGGCACGGCGCCCGAGCCCAGGCTGTCCACCCACCGCTTCAAGCCCTCGGGGCCGAAGACGCTCCCGAAGAGCACCACGCTCCCGAGGATGCCCGGGAGCGTGACGGAAACAATCGCGAGCAGGCCCACGACCGGGCCGAGTTCGACGAGCGCCTTGATGACTTCGCTGCCGGTCAGCGCGCCGGTCTGGTCGCCTTGCGCAGGATCAGCCGGCTGGCGCTCCGGAGCGTCCTCGCGGACGTCTTCCCGAGCGGATCGCGGCTCAGCCAGGGCCGCTTGTTGAGACTCGTTCTCAATCACGCCCCGAGTCTACCCACCGCTGCCGACCCCGCCCACCCGATGGCATCGACCGTCGGCAAATCTCTAGTGCACCAGCGCGTTGGCGCGGTCGATCTCGTTGATGACCTGTCGCACCTGGAAGGGCTTCTTGAGGAAGCCGTCGAAGCCGTGGGTGCGCAGGCCGGCGGCCTGCCCCTCGGTAAGCTTGCCGCTCATCGCGACGATCCGAGTGATGGCGAGGTCTTCGTTCTCGCGGATGATCTGGGCGACGTCGGTGGTGTCCTGCTCGCCGAGATGGATGTCGAGCAGAACGACGTGCGGGCGAAAGCGCTCGCACTCGAGGCCTGCCTCGAAGCCGGTCTCGGCGGTGCGGACCTCGTAGCCCGCCTGATCCGCGAGCACGCGGTCGAGCGCTTCGAGCACCTCCGGGTCGTCGTCCACGATCAGGACGCGCGTGCGGCCCGACTGGACACCGTCCATGGGGATGTTGTGATCCTTCATGAACTGGATGAGGTTCGCCATCGGGATGCGCCGGTCCTTCGAGCCCGGGATGCGGTAGCCCTTGAGCTGGCCGCTATCGAACCACTTGCTCACGGTCCGCGGGGCGACGTTGCACATCTTGGCGACCTGGCCTGTAGTCAAGACATCCTTGTCTGTCGACATGGCTTCCTCTCAGTCTGGGGCCTCGCGGGCCGGGCGTCGGGCAAGCCATCGTCCTGATGCGCACACCGCTTCACACCACGCCGAGCCTGACGAGGCAATAACTGCGTCGGGGCGCACCATCCGCGCCTCTGCTCCAGACCCACCCCCCCGGATGGTGCGGGCCGGGAGCCCAGGCCTTGGCCCCGCGCCCGGGTGGCGAGCGGCCTCCCGGGACCGCGCGCCGGAAGCCTGGCCAACGTCCGCCCGACGTGGGCAAGCGTTGACACGATTTCTGGCTCATCAGTAGAGTGCGGAACTCTGTCAGCCCGCCGTTCGGATAGCCCGGCCCCGGCCCGGCGGGCGATCTCACACCGCCCGGCTACCATCGCGGCCTCACGCGGTCGCTCGATCACCGACTCCGCATTCCCCGTCAGCGCTCCCTCGAGGAGGAGACCCCTCGTGTCCATCACGCACCGCTTCATCGCTTCCGCCTGTGTCCTCGCCTCCATGCTCGTGGCGGGTCTGAGCCCCGCCGTCGCACGCGCTCAGGACGGGCAGATGTCGACGCAGCGGCTGGTGGAAGACTTCAACCACTACGTCTTCATCGACCGCCACGATCTCGCGGAGGGCTTCGCCCAGGCGATCCTCGACTCGGGCGTCACCCCGCGTGAGTTCCTGGCGATCATCGAAGATGCGCCCCGGCTGGAGGATCGCTTCCTCGACGCCGTCCGCCGCGCCGAGCAGGTCAACGTGCTCGAGGACGAGGCCGAAGCGCTGCTGGACCTGTACGAGCAAGGCCGGCTCGGGCGCGCCCGCGATGTGCAGGAGATCAATCGGAATATCGAGCTGCTGAGCGGCACCGCTCGCCAGCGGCTGTTCGCCCGGGAGCGACTGCGTGAGGCGGGCGAGTTCGCGGTTCCCCAGTTGCTCAACGTCGTGCTCGATGCCGACGACATCGCCCAGCGCAACGAGGCGATCGTGCTGCTCAGCGACATGGGCCGCGACGCTTTGATGCCGCTGACGGTCGCGCTGCCCAACCTGCGGCCGCAGGAGCAGCAGACGGTGCTGCGGATCATCGGGGGGCTCGAGGCGGACCGTCGCGTCCTCCTGCCCTATCTGTACCAGGCGCACGAAAACGCCGGAGTGCCGGCGACGCGCGACGCGGCGCGGGCCGCGATCCTGCGGGTCGCGGGCGAGTTCAACGAACAGGTGCAGGTCGCCGACCTCTTCCGCTCCGCCGCCGAACGCTTTTACAACGATCGATTCGAGGGCCTGCTGCTCGCGTTTCCCAACGAGGAGCAGCAGTACCTCTGGGAGTGGCTCCCGGATCAGGGCCTGTTCCCGACAGCGATCCTGACCCCGCTGTGGCACGAGGCGCTGGCGATGCGTCACGCCGAGGCCGCGCTGGAGCGTGCGCCAGAGGACGATCTCTCGAGCGCCATCTGGCTCGCGGCGAACATCTCCCGCAGCATCGACGAGCCCGCGGACTACCAAAACCCGGCCTACCCCCCGGATCGCCCCAGCGTTGACTTTTATGCGATCGCGTTGGGCAACACGATCGCGCAGCGGGTGCTCGCCCGGGCCCTGCGTGACGACGACGTGCAGATCGCCCGGGCCGCGATCAACGCCATGCAGGAGACCGCCGGCGGCGCGACGCTCTGGCAAGGGCTCGAGGGCGAGCGTCCGTTGCTCGACGCGCTGTCGTACGGGAACCGTCAACTCCGCTACGACGCGGCGCTGGCGCTCGCCTCGGCCGACCCCCGCGAGTCCTTCCGCGGCTCGCAGCGCGTGGTCCCGACGCTCGCGGGCATGGTGAGCCAGGCCGCCGAGCGCTACGCGTTGGTCGTCTCGACCGATCTCGAGTTTCGCCAGAGTGTCGCCGAGGCGTTGGAGGCGGACGGGTACACCGTGCTGGCGCCCGTGAACTCCCTCGGCCAGGCCGAGCTCGCGTTGGCCGAGGCGCCGAGCGTGGATCTGATGGTGGTCAAGGAGCAGCCGGGTGACCTGCGTGCGACGATCCGGTCGGCGCGGGACGACGAGCGGTTCGTCGCGACGCCGATCCTCGGCGTCACCAGCGGGCAGGAGTTCCTGCCGCTGCGTCGAGAGCTGCGCTCCGACAACCTCACACGTCTCCTGCGCACGGGCGTGACGCCCGATGAGCTGACCACCGGGGCGTTGCAACTGGTGACCGAGTCCGTCGGCGCCCCGCTCGACGACCAAGAGGCGACCGAGTACGCCAACCGTGCCTTGGATGCGCTCACGCAGCTCGCGGTCTCGCGCAACTCCGTGCTGAACGTGGACGACGCCTACCTCGCACTGCGGCAGGGCCTGCGGGAAGAGGACGAGTTCCTCCGCCTGCGCGTCGCGGAAGTGATGTCCTACATCAACCGTGCCCAGGCGCAGCAGGCGCTCGCTTCCGCGGCCGAGGATGCGGTCGATCCCGTCGAGCAGTCGTGGATGCTGAACCAACTCGCGGCTTCGGCGCGTCGTCACGGGATGCTCGTCGATCGGGCGGTCGCGCAGGACATCCGTCCGATGCTCGACGCCGCCGACACCGGCGTGCGCACGGCCGCGGCCGCGGCGCTCGGCGCGATGAACCTCACCAGCGCCGCGATCGTGCCCGTCCGGGCCAACTGAGCGGGACCGGATAACACACCCGCCGCGACGGCCCCCGCAAGTGGGGTCCCAGAAGAGCGGCGATCGACACCGCACGGACGCATCGAGCGCCGGAGTTGTGCATTTTCCCCGTCCGCCCTGACCGCGCTGATCAAGACCCGGCCATGCTTCGCCGATGCACCCCGCGAGGCCGACCCGTCGTGGGGAGGCATGCCGGGCGAAGTCGGAACGCTCGGTGACTTGGAGGACTCGTTTTCTTCAGGAGTCGAGTGCCATGCGCAACGCAGTCCGGGCCGGCTTCACGCTGGTCGAAATTCTCATCGTGGTGGTGATCCTGGGGATCCTGGCCGCCATCGTCATCCCGCAGTTCACCAACGCCAGCAACGAAGCGGTCAAGGGTGCCCTCGAGAGCCAGTTGCAGACCATCAACAGCCAGATGGAGCTCTACCGCGTCCGCAACAACGGCGCCTACCCCTCCCTCGGCACGGGCACCGGCGCCGCCTCGTGGGGCGCGCTCGTCGGCAACGAGTATCTCAAGGAAGCCCCGGTCAACGGCTACACCGGCCAGTCGACCATCGCTTCGGGTCTCACCAACGTCAACGCCGACCGTGACAGCACCAACGGCTGGGCCTTCGACGACGTGTACACGGTCTACGCCGTCGGCTACGACCCCGCGAACCGTCTTCTCCACCACGAAACCGGCTTCACCGCGCCTGGCGGCGGCGGTGGCGGTGGTGGCGGCGGCGGTGGTGGCGACGGCGGTGGCGGCACGCCCTGACCCGCTCCGCTCCCGCCCGAAGCCTCACGATCGAACGCTTCAGTGGCACAGCGCGTCGGCCGCCTCAACGGGCCGCCGACGCCTTCCGGAGTCGCGATGCACAAGCCGCGGCCCCTCTCCTCGGGCGACGCAGACGGGGCAGGACTCATGGGTCATCGCCGCGCGTTTTCCATCGTGGAAACGGTGATCGTCACCGCGACGCTGGCGCTGCTCGCGACGCTCATCGTGCCCAAACTCGCCGCGGCCAGCGCCGAGGCCACGCGGGCATCGCTCCGCGAGCAGCTCGACACGATCGACAAGGCCATCGCGCAGTATCGGAGCGATCATGGCGGGCGCCTGCCGACCCGTCACGCCGCGGTGCCGTTGGGCGAAGAAGCCTCGCACCACGGTTGGGGCGTGCTGGTTGCGCAGCGCTATCTCGAAGAAGCGCCGCTCAACGCCTACACCGGCGGCCTTGCGCTGGTCGAAGGCACGGAAGCCCAGGCCGTTCGAGCGCTCGACACTTCGGGCATCGGTTGGTGCTACACGGTGCTTGATGCGCGCCGGCTCGATGTCTACGCCGCCGGCTACGACCGGGTCGCCGACCGTCTGGCCCACGAGCAACGCTAGCGGTTCATCACCGGGAGGAGTGCGAGGGAGATGGCACGCGTGGGAGGCATGGCACGCGCCGAGGCGATCGTGCTGAGCGTTGGGATCGGCGCGGTCGGGGTGGCGGGCGCGGCGTGGGTGACGCCGCGGGTGATCAACGCTGCGCAAGCGGGCGGGCGGTCCGAGTCTCTCGTTGAAGACGATCGCTGTTCGGCGCTGCGCCTGACGCTCGAGCGGGCGCAGGAGCTGCTCGGCGCGTGGGAAGCGCCGGGCGGGGCGTCGCTCGATTTCGTCGTGTGGTACCGCGACGCCGACATGCCCGGTGTGATCAACGCGAGCGAACTCGTGCTCTTCTCGTTCAACCGCTCGCTCGGCCGGTTGTCGTCGTTCACGCTCGAAGCAGACGCGTCGAAGAAAGCCGCCGAGGAGATGGGGCTCGAAGTGGTCAACGAGTCGAGCGTCGGGCCCGACCCCGCGCACGAGGTGGTGTCGCGTCGCTCGCTGAACGAGCGATTCCCCTGGAGCTGGCGCGCGCGCGAGGGCGTGGTCCGCGTTGACGCGGCTATCGGACTTCAGGATCTCACCCTCACCGCCTCATCCGGAGGATCGCGGCTGGGTGATTGGCGGCTGAGGCTGGTGTGGCCCCCTCAAGCGTCCGATGAACTCGAGGCGAAGCGATGCGAGATCCGCATCGCCGCCCGCTGATCGTGTTCATCCCCAGGAGCTCGCCATGGCCACCAGCCCCCGCCTCCCCGCCCGTCGCCTCTCATGGTCGCAGGCCGTGGTCGTCGCAGCGGTCACCGCGATGGCGGTGCTCACGCTCCGCCCGTTGGATGCGCCGCTCGTTGATGACGCGCAGGCGGCGCCGGCGCTGCCCAACGCGGCGCAGCAGCGTCTCCAGATGATCGAGGGGCTCGACAAGCTCAACCAGCGGCTGGCGGCATTGCAGAAGAAGCTCGAAGCCGGCGAGGTCAGCGTGCGCGTGAGCGAAATCCCCGAGGTCACCATCGCCGAATGAGGCCCCCCATGAGCACTCTGAACAGGCGAGGGCTCACGCTGCTGGAGCTGCTCGTCACCGTCGTTGTGATGTCCATCGCCGCCGCCGTCGTGATCCCGTCCATGGGGTCGACGGGCGTGCTGCGCGTGCAGGCCGCGGCGCGGACGATCGTCGCCGACATGACCGTTGCGCAGACCGAAGCGATGGCCTTCCAGTCGCGCCGCGCGGTCTACTTCGGTGTGGTCGAGGAGAACGGCGCGCTCACCTCGGGCAACGGGTACGCCGTTCTCGAACCGACCTCAACGCTGCTCTCGCTCGAAAACATCAACGACTACACGCTGTACATGCCCGACGACCCCTCCTCGCTGTACGCGCGTTCCTTCGGTGATCCGATGCGCTACGGCGGGGCGGAGATCGATGCGCCGACCTTCGACGACAAGCCGGTGCTCATCTTCGACGAGCTGGGCGGACCGCTCGACATGAGGACGTCCGAGTCCGGCTCGGGCGTCGAGGCCGTGCCCGGTTCGGGCGGATCGGTGCGCGTCGTCGCGCCGGCTTTGAATCTGGCGTACCGCATCACCGTGGACCCGATGACCGGGCGTGTCGACGTCCTGCGTGAGGGCGAAGCCCCGTCGGAAACCGAAGACTGACCCGCACACCGCTCGCATGCTCACAGACCTGCTTCAACCCGCCTGGCCCATCGGCATCGACCTGGGCTCGACCGGCGCCAAGTTGCTCCAGCTCGGGCGCGATCGCCAGGGCCTGGAGACGGTCGCCAGCGCACGCGTCGAGGAACCGCTGGACGACAGCGCCGGCGTGACCGACGCGCTGCTGCGCGCCATCGGCATGCGCATCGACGCGGGGGGATTCCGGGGCAGGCGCTGCGCCGTCGCGATCCCGGACCAGTGGGTGCGCCTGCGGTCGACGCGTCAGCCCAACATGCCCCTCGCGGACGTCGCCAAGGCCGCGGAAGTGGAGGGGGCGTCCCGGCTGGGCTTCACGGAGGCGGAGCCGGGCGTGATCGGGTGGGTGTGCGCGAGCGAGGTGCACGCGGGCGACGCCGGCGGCAGCGAGTTGGTCTTGTTCGGCGCCGACGAGCAACGCCTGGAAGGGCTCGCGACGGGTCTGGCCTCGGTCGGGATCGAAACCGTCTCCATCGAGCCGGGCTTCGTGGCGATGGTCCGCGCGATGACGCGACGCCTGCGCCGAGCGAGCGATGCCCACATCGCCAGGTTGATCGTCAACGTCGGCGCCGGCTCGTCGATGGTCATCCTGACGCGTGGGTGCGAAGTGATCTTCGCCAAGCCCCTCGAAATCGGCGGCAACGACATGACCGCCGCCGTCGCGAAGCGCCTCGACCTCGACCCATCCACCGCTGCTCAGTTGCGTCGACAGCGGATGCAGCTCGCGGCGGGGCGCGAGGCCCCGGACATCGACAAGCGCATCGACCGCGCGATCTTCGACGCCGCCCGACCCGTCCTCACCGAGCTCGCACACGAGATCAGTCTGTGCCATCGGCATTGCAGCGTGAGCTTCCGCGGGCTGCGGCCCGAGCGGTGCCAGCTCGTGGGCGGCGACGGTCAGGAGCCGCAACTCGCGTCCATCGTCGCCGAGGCGATCAAGCTCGAGACGGTAGTGGGCGATCCGATGGAGGGAGTGGCGACGCGCGGCGTGGTGGGCACGACGACGCTCGGGCCCTCCTGGACGGCGGCGATGGGACTCGCGGTCGCGCCGGCGCTGCGTTCGCGCTCGTCGGCGCGCGGCGCGGCCCGTCGCAACGCCGCGGACGATGCCGACGCCGAGGCCCCGAGCGAACGGGAGCGGGCGGCATGAGGGGCCAGCTCGACCTGCTCCCGCCCTCGTGCCGGCGTCAGTTCCGCCGCCGGCGTCAGCGGCGACGCTGGATCGCCGCGTACACGTGCGTGCTCGGCGTGTTGATCACCGGCTTCTTCGCGGCGGGGCTGGCGCGGGACTCGTTCACGGGCGAGCGTGTGCGTCTGCGTGCCGAGGTGGAGCAGCGCCTGTTCCAGAATCAGGAAGTCTCGCGCATGCTCGCGGAGATCCGCGACTTGCGCGCACGCATGACGCGCTACAACCGCCTGGCGTGGCCCGTGCGCATGCACGACGTCGTCGCCTGCATCGCCGAGGCGATCCCGAACGACATCGCGGTGACCCATCTGGTCATCTCTCCGCAGCGCGAGGTGACCCGAACGCCGCCCAAGCCCGGCGTGCCGGCGAAGGAGACCGAGCGGCGCTGGCTGAGCGTGCAGATCGAGGGCGTCGCGCCGGGGCACGAACGGCTGTCGGCGATCGCGGCATCGCTCGATCAGCACCCGCTCTTCGGCGTCGTCACGCTCGACTTCGCGCGGCCGCGTCAGGTGGACGGCGTCAACGCAAGGGCGTTCCGCGTGCTCACTTCGATCGACCTCGACGCCCAGTACACCTTTGTCG
>CAYTSW010000050.1:0-17967 GCA_964440605.1 uncultured Phycisphaeraceae bacterium
AACAACCCGGCGGCGAGCAGCCCGGCCAACAGCCCGGCGGCGAACAACCCGGCCGCGAACAGCCCGGCCAACAGCCCGGCGGCGAACAGCCCGGTCAGCAACCCGGCGGCGAACAACCCGGTCAACAGCCCGGCCAGGGTGTCGGGCAGGGCGCGGGCGAAGCGCCGCCGCGCGGCGTGGATGCATTGCGCGAGCAGTTCGAGAACATGCGTCGCAACGCCGACGATGCGCAGCGGTCGCGCGGGCAGGCCGAGGACCTGCGCAAGCGTGCGCGTGATCTGCTCGAAGCCATGAGCCCCGAAGAGCGTGACGAACTCCGCCGCTGGATGGCCGAGCAGCAGCGCGAGAACGCGACCCCCTTCGACCAGACCGAGACCGTCGACGCCCGGCGCGCCGATGAGGACGGCTCGGGCAACCTCATGGGCGAGTTCGACGATCCGAACATGCAGCCGCTCCGCCCGGGCGAGGAAGGCGCCATCAGCCGACGCGAGACGGCCCAGCGCATCCTCGAAAACCTGCGCTCATCTCAGGGCGCCAGCGAGGAGCGCACGGTCCCGCGCGAGCGCTCGGCCGCGCTCGAACGCTACTTCCGCCGCGCCCTCGAACGCCTGCGCGAACGCGAAGCCGCCGGCGAAGCGCCCGCTCCCGAACCGGCGCCGACCGGACCCTCTCAGGACGCCCCCGACGTCAAGTAGCGACCGCGCCTCACCGCTCCGGCGTGTCCGCGCGCCCGGTGGGCTTCATCGCGCCCCACGCCTCGGCGTACCTGCGATACATGTCGCCCAGCGCGCTCGGAATCACCCGCACCGCACCGACGGCCGTGATGAAGTTCACGTCGCCCGACCACCGCGGCACCACATGCGCATGCAGATGCTCGGGCACGCCCGCGCCGGCCGCCTCCCCCTGATTGACGCCGATGTTCACGCCCTGCGGCTCCAGCGCGCGCTCGCACAGCGCCACCGCCAGATCCACCAGCGACCACAGCTCAACGCGCTGCTCCTGCGTGTACTCCATCAGCCGCATGCGGCTCTCGCCCAGGCACACCAGCAGGTGCCCGTTCGCGTAGGGATACGCGTTGAGCATGATCAGCCCGCCGCGCCCCGTCTCCGGCGTGCCCGTGCGTACAACGACGTGGTTCTGCTCATCACGCTCGGGGTGCAGCCAATACTCGCGCAGGAAACACGCGGCCTTCTCGGGCGGCCCATCGGTCGGCGCGGCGTCTCGATCGGCCTTCGACAGCATGTCCATGTACGACAGCCGCCACGGCGCGTGCAGATTGTCCGGAGCGCTCGACGGCTTGGGCGGGAAGCTCATGGGCCGAGTGTATGCCTCGTCGCCCAACCCCCGACACGCGGAGCGGTCCTGCTCGATGTAGACTCCCCGCCCGCTTCCACGCTGCAAGGAGATGCGCATGTTCTCGTCCGTCCGCCTCGCTTCGTCACGCACCCGCGGCAAGGCCCGGGTGCTCGTCGTCGGCCACTTCCAGGGCGAGAGCGTCCTCAAAGCCACGCGCGATCGCTCCCCCGACGAAGCCGCGATCATCCAGGACGCCGCCAAGCGCTACGAAGCCACGGGCGACGCCGGCGCGATCGCCGAGGTGTCCGGCGCCGGAGGCTCGGGGGGCCACGAACGGATCATCCTCGTCGGGCTGGGCGTCAAGGCAAGCGTGACCAACGCGGTCGTG
Source organism: uncultured Phycisphaeraceae bacterium (assembly GCA_964440605.1). GTDB lineage: Bacteria > Planctomycetota > Phycisphaerae > Phycisphaerales > UBA1924 > CAYTSW01. The sequence continues at coordinate 1,685 of CAYTSW010000050.1, forward strand.
CGCAACGCCGCGGCTAATGTCGGCCGACGCCTTGCCGACATCGGCGCCACCAGCGTGGACATCGACCTCGCCGACGCCATCGAGGCCGCCAAGGCCGACACGGCGCTCTGCGGCGAGGCGTTCGGCGAAGCGCTGGGCCTGCTCGCGTGGGACGCCCGACAGTTCAAAGGCAGCGCCACGCCCGAAGCGCGCCCGCGCCAACACCTCCAGGTCCGCACGGGCGACAAGCGTTTCCGCGAAGGCCTGGAGCACGGCCTGGGCCTCGCCGAGTCCGCCAACATCGCGCGCACCCTCAGCGAAACCCCGCCCAACATCTGCAACCCCTCGTGGATGGCCAGCGAAGCACGCAAGCTCGCACGCAAGACCGGCCTCAAGTGCACCGTCCTCCAGGGCAACGCGCTCGTGGACGCGGGCTTCGTCGGCATCAAAACCGTCGGCCAGGCCAGCGAGACCCCGCCCTGCCTCATCCGACTCGAATACACGCCCACGCGCGCCCGCCGCGGCGCCAAGCCCGCAGTCCTCGTCGGCAAAACCATCACCTACGACACGGGCGGGCTGAGCCTCAAGATCTCCGGCGGCATGCGCGGCATGAAGCGCGACATGGACGGTGGCGCCGCCGTCTTCGGCGCGATGCACGCCGTCGCCACCGTCGTCAAGCCGCGCCGCCCCGTCGTCGCCTACCTCTGCTGCGCCGAAAACTCCGTCAGCGACGAGGCGCCGCGCCCCGACGACATCATCCAGTACCGCAACGGCGTGACCGTCGAGATCACCAACACCGACGCCGAGGGCCGCCTCGTGCTCGCCGACGGTCTCATCGCCGCCTGCCAGGGCGAGAAGCCCGCTTACATCGTCGATGTCGCGACGCTCACGGGCGGCGTGGTCGTTGCGCTGGGCAAGCACGCCGCGGGCCTGTGGTGTGACGACGACACGCTGCGGGAGAACATCACCGCCGCGGGTGAGCGCGCGGGTGAGCGCCTGTGGCGCCTCCCGCTGTGGGAGGAGTACCGCCAGATGATGCGCTCCGACGCCGCCGACATCTGGAACTCCGCCCCCGTGCGCGAAGCCCACGCCACCCAGGGCGCCGCGTTCCTGAGCTACTTCGTCACGCCGGGCATCCCCTGGGCGCACCTCGACATCGCAGGCGTCCACAGCGTCTCGGGCGACACCGGCCCATACGTCAAGAACTCCGCGACCGGCTTCGGTGTCCGTCTGCTCGCGGCGTTGCTCGACAAGGACTGAAGCCGACTCGGGGTGCCACTGACCTCGGCTCTGCGAGGTCAGTGCTCAGCCACCGTCAGTCAGAGCTTAAACCCGCCAACCGTCTCGTTCAGCGCCCGCAGGTCGCTCGACAGGCTCGACGCCGACTGCGCGATCCGTTCGTTGGCGGCGGCGACCTCGGCGGTGCCGCGGTTGATCTCCTCGACGCCGCGGGCGATCTCACCGCCCGCCGACGACTGCTCGTCCGACGACCGCGCGATCGACTGGATCATCCGCGCCACTTCTTCCGACGACTCGAGGATCGTCGCCAGCGCGCCGCCCGCCCCCTGCGTGCACTCCACTCCCTCGGCCACGCGCTCCGTGCCCTGCTGCATGCGGTTCACCGCCGCCTGCGTCTCCTCCTGGATCGCGCGGATCGAGCCGGCGATCTCTTCCGTCGCCTTCGTTGTGCGGTCGGCGAGCTTGCGCACCTCGTCGGCGACGACCGCGAAGCCCCGCCCGTGCTCGCCCGCACGCGCCGCCTCGATCGCCGCGTTCAACGCCAGCAGGTTGGTCTGCTCGGCGATGTCGTTGATGACCTCGACGACCTGGCCGATCTGCTCGCTGCGGTGCCCGAGCTGGGCGATCGAGTTCGCCGACTCGGTGACAATCTCCGCGATCGACTCCATCTTCTTGACCGACTGCTCGACGATCGACGCGCCGTCGTTGGCGCGCTGCCCCGCCGACGCCGCCTGCTCCGCGGCCTGCGAACTCTCGCGGGCCACGCCCTCGATGGAGACGGCGATCTCTTCGACCGCCGCCGCCACCTGGCTCGCACGCCCCGCCTGCTCGCTCGTCGACGCGCTCGCCTCGTTCGCCCCCATCGCGATGTCAGTCGCCGCCTGCTGCACGCGCTGGGCCGCTTCCTTCATCCCCCCGATCGACTCGCGCAGCTTCCGGGCGCTGGCGTTGAAAGCCCGTGCCCGTTCGGCGCCGACGACGTTGGGATCGAGCGTCACGCCCAGATCGCCCGAACTCATCTTCTCGAAGGCCTCGATCAGGCGGTCGCCCCCGCCGCCGCCCGAGCCGCCCATCCGCGTGAGCCCGAAGCCCGCGCCCACGCCGACGACCATGCCGCCCACCGCCCAGGGCAACAGCCCGGCGAGCATCAGCCCCCCGCCGGATCCTGTGAGCAGGACCGCGGCGACACACCCCCCGGCCGAGGCCACGGCGCTCACCACCACACCAGCAACGCAAGCGGTCATCGGGCGCATCTCGATCGTTCTCCGCAAGAGGTCATCCCGGGCCAGTCGACGCGTTCCCAACGCGCACCACGCCCGCTCAGGGCGACCTATCGGCCCGGGACCACCCGAAGTCCACACGCAAAGGCCCGGCTACATACATTCCCTGCTACGCCCCACCACTCCTCGCGACCGATCCCAGCCCGCTTGCCCCGTCCACCTGCCCTCTTCACGACACCGCGCGACACCGCACCCCGTCCCGCCGGTACGATCCCGACACGCTTTGGCACGCGCGCAACCCCCATCAAGCTCGGCCCACACCCCGCAAGAAGAGGTTGACGCCACCGTCTACCTCCACCCGCAGACGCTCTCGCGCCTCGGCTCCTTCGAACTCCGCGCCAAAATGATCGTCGAGGGCGTCATGAGCGGCGCCCACCGCTCGCCCTATCAAGGTTTCTCAGTCGAGTTCGCCCAGCACCGCCCCTACGTCCCCGGCGATGACCTGCGGCACCTCGACTGGAAGGTCTTCGGCCGCTCCGACAAGCTCTACCTCAAGCAATACGAACAAGAGACCAACCTCGACCTCGTCCTCCTCGTCGACGCCTCGGGCTCGATGAACTACGGCTCGCGCGACTTCGCCTCCGCCTCCGGCACCGGCGCCAAGGCCTCGCTCGATGGCCGATCCAACTGGACCAAGTACGACCACGCCACCGCCGCCGCCGCTGCCATGAGCTACATCGCCCTGCGCCAGGGCGACCGCGTGGGTCTGGGCGTCTACGCCGACGGGCTGCTCAACATGGTCGAACGCGCCTCGGCCTCCGGACAATGGCGGCGCATCGTCGGCGCACTGGCGACCCACCCCGTCGAACGCGAAAGCGACACCGGCCGCACCATCGACCAGGCCCTCGCCAAGCTCACCAACCGCTGCCTCATCGTCTTCATCTCCGACTTCTTTGAGGACCCCGAGCGCCTCCGCGGCGCCCTGGCCCGCGTGCGCCACCGTCGCCACGACGCCATCCTTTTCCAGACCCTCGACAAGCAGGAAACCGAGTTCAACCTCGACGAGACCGCCCCCTTCGAGGGCCTCGAAGGCGAGGGCCGCCTTCGCCTGGACCCGCGCTCCATCCGCAACGAATACCTCGCGGCATTCGAGCGCCACCGCACCGCCGTCGAGAAGAACGCCCGTGGCTTCGGGTTCGACTATAAACGCGTCGGCACGCACGACTGGCTCGGCCCGCCCATCGCCTCCTTCCTCGCCAAGCGCAACAGCCTCCTCAAGCGGAGGACGCGCGGATGAGCTTCCTGCACCCCGCTCTCGCGATCGCCGGCATCGCCGCGATCGCGATCCCCATCGCCATTCACCTGCTCTTCCGCCAGCGCCGCCGGCCCATCCCCTGGGCCGCGATGCGCTTCCTGCTCGAGGCCTACCGCCGCAAACGCAAACGCCTCAAGGTCCAGCAGTGGCTGCTGTTGGCGACGCGTTGCCTCATTTTGATCCTGCTGGGCCTGGCGTTGGGCCGACCGCTGCTCGACGCCGCGGGCCTGATCACCCCCGGCGGGCGCGACGTCTACCTGCTGGTCGACAACAGCTTGGCGTCGTCCCTCCGCGTCGCCGACGGCGAGACGGCTCTCGAGCGCCACGCGGCCGCGGCGCGCGAACTGCTGCAAGGCCTCGGCTCGGGCGACCGCGTCGGGCTGATCACGCTCGGCTCGCCAGCGGCCCCCGTCGTGCTGCCGCCCTCAAGCGACGCCGCCGCCGTCAACCGGCTCATCGACGAGCTCACGCCGACCGACGGCCCGGCCGACCTCGCCGGCGCCCTGGAAACGCTCGCCAGCGAGCTCGACGCGCAGCGGGACGCCGCCGAAGACGCCCGCCCCGCCGTCGTCGCCTTGCTCTCCGACCTGCGCGAAGGCTCGGCCGACATCTCCAGGGCCCTGCCCTCGGCCCTGGCTGGACGAGAGGACGTCCGCGTACTGGCGATGCCGCCCACGACCGAAGCCGTGGGCAATGTACAGGTGACTGGCGTCGAGCCGCTGCGCACGGTCGTGCTCACCGGCGCGGGGCGAGCGACCGAAGAGGCTTCCGTTCGCGTGCGCCTGCGCCGCACCGGGGCTGCGATCGGCGATGCCGGCGTCACCACCGTCCGCCTGGCGACCGGCTCGCAGGCCGCCGGTTTTGCGACCGCCGGCTCGCGCGCCACCGTCCGTTGGCAGCCGGGCCAGGCCGAGACGAGCGTCACCCTCGCCGTCGCCCTCGACCGCTCGGGCGAGGCCTCGGGCCTCGGCTCCGACCGCTCGGACACCGTGCTCATCGCCTCGATCGACCGCGATGCGCTCGAAACCGACAACCGCCACCGCCGGCTGGTGCGCGTGACCGATGCGCTGGACGTCGGCATCGTCGCGACCCGCCGCTTCGGCCGCGGGCCCCGCGTGGGCGAGAAGACCCCCGCCGACTGGCTCCGCGCCGCCCTCTCCCCCACTGCCACCTCCCCCGTCGTCCTCACGGACGTCGAGCCCGCCGGCATCGACGAGCCCGTCCTCGCGACCCTCGACGCCCTATTCATCACCCGCCCCGACCTCGTCCCCGAAGACGCCTGGCCCCGACTCCGCGCCTTCACCGACCGCGGCGGGCTCATCCTCGTCACCCCGCCCGTCGGCGTCACCGTCCACCTCTGGACCGACGACTTCACCCGAGCCCTGGGCCTCAACTGGACCATCGCCCGCGAAGCCCTGGCCGCGCCCGAAGACAACCCCGCGACGCTCGACCCCGACGCCCCGCCCTCGGCCATCCTCGCGATGATCCGCGACGAGCTCGAGCCGCTGCTCCGCCCCGTCGGCCTCTTCCAGACGCTGCCGATCACCCTCGAAGGCTCGGGCTCGCGTGTCCTGCTGCGCCGGAGCGACGGCTCGCCCTGGCTCGTCGCCGCCTCACCCGGGACGTCGGAGATCGACTCGGGATCGAATGTGGATAACTCCTCCCCGACCGCTCTCCCCACCGCCCCGTCGGCCGGCCTGGTCATCTACATGGCCTCCTCGCCCTCCCTCGACTGGACCGACCTCCCGGCCCGCCCGTTCATGGTGCCGCTGATGCAGGAACTGCTGCGTCAGGGTGTCGGAGCATCGGACGCCGCGGGGCAGACCGTCGCCGGCCGAGTCGTCGGCCTGCCTCGAAGCGTGCGCCGCCTCGACCGCCTGCCCACCGACGCGGGTGATGGCGCTTCGCGTCCGGCAAATGTGGACAACGTGTCGAGTGATAGCCCCATCCCCCTGAGAGAAGCGGGCGTTTTCGTCGCCCGCGACGAGGCCCAGCGGATAGTGGAGGTGCTGGCGGTCAACCCCGACGTGCGCGCCGGCCGCACCGGTCTGACCGACCCCGAGTCCGTCCGGGCCTGGCTCGCCGGCGCCCTCGGACCCGACGCCGCCGCCGACCGCGTCGCCTGGCTCGATCAGGAGTCGCCCGGTGCCGTCCTTGCCTCGGGCGAAGAAGGCTCGCCTATCTCGCTGCCCCTGCTGATCGCCGCGATGGCCCTCCTGCTGGCCGAGACCGCCATGGCCCGCTGGTTCAGCCACGCGACGGTCGATCGGCACACGCGCGGCGCCGCCGAGCCCGCCCAGCCCGCTGGGGTAGCCGTTGGGGTGATGGGGGGGGCGACGTGAACGACTTCTGGACGTGGCTGCTGGACCTCGATCGGCTCTCCCTCGCCGACGAGGGCGTCCGGCTGGGCTTCGCCCGCCCGCTGCCCGGCTGGGCCTGGGCGCTGGTCATCGCCGGGTGCGTCGCCCTCGCGTTGTGGAGCTATCGCCGCCTCGCCGGCTCACGCCCGCTGCGGATGACGCTCGCGGGCGCGCGCGCGCTGGTGCTGCTGGCGGTCGCGGTGCTCATCGCCGGGCCGCAACTGGCCCGCACCACCGAGTCCGTCGAGCGCGACTGGGTGCTGGTGCTGGTCGATCGCTCGGCTTCGTTGACGATCGCCGACGCTGAGCCGGGCGCCGGCGCGCAGGGGCGCACGACGCGCGAGGCCCAGGTCCGCGCCGCGATCCAGCGGGCCTGGCCCGAGTGGACCGAGCTCGCCCGCGAGCGCCGGATCGTCTGGCTCGGCTTCGACGCCGGCGCCTTCGAGCTCGACACCGGCCAGGCCGGCGGCTCCACGACCATCGACCTCGGCGAGCCCGACGGGCAACGCACCGCCCTCGGAGCCGCGATCGATCAGGCCCTGGCCCGAGCCGCGGCCCGCCCGCTGTCCGCAGTCGTGCTCGTCACGGACGGCCGCTCGGCCGACGACGTGAGCCGCCCCGCCCTGCGTCGCCTGCGCGCCGAGCGCGTGCCCGTCCACGCCGTCGCTCTGGGCTCCGAGGAACCGCTGGGCGACCTCTCCGTCGCCTCCGTCGATGCGCCGCGGGCCGCCTTTGTGGGCGACGTCACGCCCATCCGCGTCGAGCTCGACCAGCTCGGCTCCGCCCAGCAGACGGGCCAGATCCGCCTCATCGACACCCGCACGGGCGAGGTGCTCGACGAGCAACGCGTCGACGAAGAGACCGGCCCCGGACTGACACTGTCTCACCGCGCGACCGAAACCGAGGCCGGCGACGCCCGCTGGGCCGTCGAGATCGTCCCCGACGGGCCCGACCTGCTCGCGGGCAACAACCGCATCGAAATCGACCTCGAACTCGTCGACCGCCCGCTGCGTGTGCTCTACATCGACGGCTACCCGCGCTGGGAGCAGCGCTACCTGCGCAACCTCCTTTTGCGCGAGGCCTCGATCACCTCATCGGCCCTCATGCTCGCCGCCGACCGGCGCTACATCCAGGAAGGCAACGTCGAGATCGACACCCTGCCCGCCTCGCCCGAAGAGTGGGCCGAATACGACGTCGTCATCCTGGGCGACGTCCGCCCCGACCTCCTGCGCATCGAACAGCTCAGCCAGCTCCGCGACCATGTCGCCCAGCGCGGCGGCGGACTGCTCTGGATCGGCGGCGAAGCCCAGACCCCCGAACGCTGGTGGGAGTCGGAACTGGCTGACCTCATCCCCTTCGCCCGCGGCGCGACCGAGACCATGCGCCTGCCCGACCCCTTCGTCATCACCCCCTCGCCCGACGCCCTGCGCCTGGGCGTGATGCGCCTGACCGACGACCCCGACAACCCCTGGCCCGACTTGCTCACCGACCCCGAAACGGGCTGGAGCACGCTGTATTACGGCCAGCTCATCGAGCAGCGCTCCGTCAAGCCGACCGCCGAGATCCTCGCCCGCGCGCAGAGCACCTTCACCGACGACGCCTGGCCGCTGGTCCTCTCGATGCGCTACGGCGCCGGGCGGTCCATCTACGTCGCGACCGATGAGCTGTGGCGGTATCGCTACGCGCGGGGCGAACTGCTCTACGACCGCTTCTGGGTGCCGCTGATCCGCCTGCTGGGCCGCGAGGCGCTGGCGCGTTCGGGCCGACCCGCGGTGCTGGAGGCGAGCCCGCGCGACGCGGTCGTCGAGCAGCCGGTGCGCATCCGCCTGGAACTCCTGGATCAGGCGCTCGTTGACGACGCCCCGCCCAGCACCATGGTCCGCCTCGAGCGCGAAGCCCGCCCCGGCGAGGCGATCGACGAAGACGAGCTGCCCGAACTTGAGCTCACCCTGCGCCCCGATCCGGACGACCCGCGGGTGTACTCGACGAGCTGGCTCGCCTCCGAAGCCGGCACATGGACCGCGTCGCCCGCCGACGCGTTTCTCGCGGGGCTGGACCTGCGGGCGACGATCGACGTCGCCCTGCCGCAGGACGAGCTGCGCGTGCCGGAGACCGACCATGATCGGCTCGAGGCCCTGGCCGCCGAGACGGGCGGCCTGGTCGTCACGCCGGCGAACATCGAAGGCCTGTCCGACCGCTTCCCGAACAGACAGGTGCGCATCCGCACCGAGCGGGCCGAAGCGTTGTGGGACACACCTCTGGCGTTGATCACGCTGCTCGTGCTTCTGACCGCCGAGTGGGTGGGCCGTAGAGTCATTCGGCTGATCTGAGGCGTTCTCGTGTGCGTCCCAACGAGCCGGCGGTTCGCGTGTGTGCGAAGCCCGGCGCACCTCTCAGCGGTAGACCCAGCATGACCAGCGACCCCCCGCCGACGCCCGCCAGCCCCGCAACCGGGGGTGCGGAACCGTTGATCGCGTCGTTGCGTTCGCTGCGTGCCCGAGCTCGCTGGCTGCTGGTGCTGCGGCGGCTCGCTCTACTGGCCGCCGACGTGCTGTTGGTGGCGCTCGTCGCGGGGCTGCTGGACATGTGGCTGCGCTTCCCCGGCGGGCTGCGCACGATCGCGTGGCTGGTGGCGCTCGCGGGCGTGGTCGTGCTGCTGGTGCGGTGGGTGGGGCCGGCATTGACCTTCAAGCCCACGCTGACTGATGTCGCCCTGCGCGTGGAGCGCACCCGGCCCGAGCTCGCGGGTCGGCTGGCGTCGGCCGTCGACTTTTCCCGCACGGGCGACGCGACCGCCTCGCGCACGAACACGTCCGGCGCCGACCGCATGGCCGAAGCGATGGCCGCTCGGGTGGTCCGTGAGACCGTGGGCTCCTTCTCGCTGCGCGACGCGATGGCCATCGTCCGCCCCGCGCCCGCGGCTCAGGGCTCGATCCTCGCGGTGCTCGCGCTGGTGCTCGTCGCGGTGCCGCTGGTGCAGTCGCCCCGTCTCTGGAGCATCGGCGCGTCGCGCGTGCTGCTGCCATGGTCCGACGCGACGTGGCCCAAGCGGACGGGCGTGGGCGACGCGACGGTCGCGACGGTGCACCCGCTGGGCGAGGCGCTCCCGCTGCGGGCGATGCTGACGAAGTGGCGCACCGAGCCGGCGCAGACCGACGTCGCGGTGCGCTACCGCGTCGCCAACGAGGACGGCGTCGAAGGCCCGACGCGGCGCGAGCTGCTCACCTTCCAGGGCGGCGAAGCGGCGGACGGCGGCACGGTGGGCACATACGTCTTCGAACGCCTGATCGAGCCCTTGGGCACCGCGATCGTCTACCGCTTCGAGACCGAGGACGACGCGACGCCGTGGCGGCGTGTGACACTCGTGCCGCCGCCGGAGGTCAAGTCGGCGCGGGTGGAGATCACGCCGCCGGCGTACGCCCGCGAGTCGCTGGCCAGCGCCGGCCCGGACGACGAGCTCGCGCTCGAAGCCGATCTTGGTCCGGGTCTCGACGAACGCGCGCTCGCGCCCGCGGCTCTCGAGGGCTCGCGGCTCGAGCTGACGATCACGCTCAACAAGCCGGCGCTGCTCCCCGGAGGCGTGGAGCCCAGCGCATCGACGTTCGCGCCGCTGCTCGAAGGCGGCGCGCGCGTGGAGTCCTTCGAAGCCGAGGGCGGCGTCTGGCGCGCCTCGCTCATCGCGCGTGAGCCCTTCCGCCTCGCGCTCGAACTCGAAGATCAGTACGCGATCCCCTCGGTCGAGGAAGCGGTGTACCGCTTTGCCGTGCTGCCCGACGAGCCGCCGACGGCGACGGTGACCAACCCGCCCAGCGACGAAACGGTGCTGCCCACGGCGGTCATCGGCGTGTCGGCCGAGGCTCGGGACGACGTCTCGCTCGAGCGCGTCGCACTCACTCGGCAGCGCTGGGTGCCGGCGGGCTCGGAGGCCGGTTCACCCTCGGGCCCGGGCGGCGCACTCGAAGCCGCCGGCGAGCCGGGAGTGACGCAAGCCAGCGACGTATCGCCCGGCACGACGGCTGCGCTCGTCGAATACGAGCTCGACCTCGGCGCCTTGCAGCTCGACGCCGGCGACGAGGTGCACCTGGTCGGCCTGGCGTACGACATCTTCGAGGACGCGTCGGGCGTCGCGCGTCGCCCCAGCGCCAGCCTGCCGCGGATCCTGCGGATCATCGACGAGGAGCGCTTCATTGAGGAGGTGCGCTCGCGGCTGGCGGACGTGCGACAGCAGGCGATCCGCCTCGCCGAGGGCCAGCGCGAGCTGCGTGAGCGCACGACCGAGCGCGGCGTCGACCCCTCGACCGCCCGCACGCAGAGCCAGATCGGCCAGCGCATCGAACGCCAGCTCGATGCGCTCGACGACCTGGCGCAGCGTGTCGAGCGCAACCGGCTCGACGACGCGGCGCTCGATGACCTCCTGGGTGAGAGCCGCGACGCCGCCGTCGAAGCCGGCGAGCGTGCGGCTCAGGCGGCGCAGCGCGCGAGCGAGGCCCAGGCCGCCGCCGAGCGCGACCCGGAGAACCGCCCGACACCCGAGGAACGCCAGGCCATCGAGGACGAACAGCGGGCGACGGAAGACGAGTTGCAACGGCTCGTCTCGCTGCTCGACCGCGGCGAGGACACGTGGGTCGTGCGCTCGACCATCGAAAACCTGCTCGAGCAGCAGCAGGAGCTGGCGCAGCAGACCGAACGCGTCGGGCAGGAGACGACGGGCCTGCGGCCCGAAGAACTCACCGAAGCGCAGCGCGAGGCGCTGGAGCAGATCGCCCGCGAGCAGGACGAGCTCGCCCAGCGGACCGAGCGGCTGACGCAGGAACTGCGCGAGCGTGCGCGCGCGATGCGCGAGTCCGACCCGGCCGCGGCTGCGGGCCTCGAGCAGGCCGCCCAGCGAGCCGAGCAGGAGCGCACCGCCGAGCAGATGCAGCAGGCCTCGCAGAACGCGCAGCAGAACCAGACGCAGCAGGCCCAGCGGGCGCAGCAGCAGGCGGCCGAATCGCTCGAAGAGATGCTCCGCGACCTCGACGAGAGTGAGCGCAACCGCCAGGAAGTCCTGCAGCGGCAACTGCTCTCGCTGATCGAGTCCATCGAAGCCATCATCAAGCGTCAACAGGAGGAGCTGGATCGGCTGACGAACCGCACGCCCGACGCGCACCCGAGCGCGTTCGATCAGCCGCTGATCACGCTGGCGAACAACACGCTGGCGGTCGCGGGCGAAGCGCGTGCGGGGGGCCCGGAGTTCGCGGCGATCGCGGGCCTGATCGAGCGTGCGGCCGACGCGCAGGGACGGGGCGTCGCGGGGTTGCGCCAGGACGCGCCCGATTGGGAAGAGGCCGAGCGTCAGGAGATGCGGGCGCTCGACCTGCTCGTGCGCGCCAAGGAGCAGGCCGAGCAGATGCAGGAGCAGCTCGAGCAGGAAGAGAACGAGCGCAAGAAGCGCGAGCTCAAGCGGGCGTACCGCGCGGCTCTGGAGATGCAGATCGATCTGCGCGACCGCACTCAGCCCTTCGCCGAGCTCGACGAACTCTCGCGCCGCGACCGCGTGCGCCTCCGGCAGCTCGACCCGCCTCAGCAGGAGATCCGCACGACCCTCGCCGACCTGCGCGCGCAGACGACCGAGTTCGACGACGCGCGCGTCTACGACTACGCCCACGAACGCCTCGACCGCATGGCCAACCTCGCCAGCGACGCGATCACGGGCGCCGAGCCGGCGCTAGCGGTGCGTCGACAGGACGCGGTCGTGCAGACGCTCATCGCGCTGCTCGACTCGCTCGAAGACCCCGAGCCCGACGAAGAGCAGTTCGAAGAGGGCAGCGGCGGCCAGCAGGGCGGCGGCGGCTCGGGCGGGCAGCAACAACAGGAAGGCCTCGTGAGCGAACTCGGCGAACTGCGCCTGCTGCGCAGCATGCAGATGGCCATTGCCGAAGAGACGCGCGACTACCACGAGGGCCTGCTGGGTGATGACCCCGGCGTGCTGGACACGCTCAGCGATCAGCAGGAAGGGCTCGCCGATGCCGCGGTCAATCTCATCGAGCGTCTGTCGCAGACGCAGGTGCCGCTGGACTACTTCCCGGACGGCCCGCAGGGCCCGTCAGGGGGAACCGACAGCCCGCTGGACGACGCTCCGACCCCGGAAGAGGCCCCCGAAGAAGAGGGTCCGATGAACAATCCATCGCCGGCGGACGATAACTCTGAGGAGTCGCCCGCGAACGCCGAGCAAGGAGGCGACGCATGATTGCCCGAACCGTGAGCCTGGCCGTTGTTCTCAGCCTGACCGCGGGCGCTTCGTTCGCGCTGGCGCAGGACGAGCCCGCGCCGGCCGACGATCCGCCCGCGGCGAGCGAGCAGGACGAAGCCGAAAAGAAGGCCGCCGGCGGGCTCGGGTCGCTCGACGACCTGCTGGGCATCGAGGATGAACCGCCCGGAGCCGACACGCCGCCGGGAGACGACGCCGAGGCCATCGAGGACGCGCCCACTTCCGACGAGCTGGAGCTCGAGCGTGCGCTGAGCATGCAGGAAGCGCGGCAGGCGCTGGTGCAAGCCGCGCAACAGATGAACGAAGCGACGCTGCGCCTGCGGCGCACGCGCGACACCGGCGTCGTGACGCAGCGTCTGCACAACGAGATCATCGACAAGCTCGACGTGCTCATCAAGCAGGCCGAGCAGCAGCAGAGCCAGTCGTCGAGCTCGTCGTCGAGCAGTTCGTCGAGTCAGAGCCAGAGCCAGATGCAGCAGGGCGCGCAGCAGCAGGGCCAGCGCCAGCAGCAACAGCAGTCGCAGACGCAGCCCGGCGACGAGTCGTCGCCGATCGACGGCGAGCGCAACATGGAGTTCCGCGAGGGCCGTCTCGACCAGTTTGACGCGACGGGGGCCGCCTGGGGCGCTCTGCCCGAGCGCGTCCGCGAGCGCCTGCTCGAGTCGAGCAATGACCGCTTCAGCTCGCTCTACGAAGCGCTGACCGAGGCGTACTACCGCAAGCTCGCCGAGGACTCATCGCAATGAAGCAAGGCCTGTCCGGGAGCCTCTCCTTCCTGATGCTGCTGTCGTCGACGGTCGCCATCGCGCAGGAAGCCGCGCCGCCCACGGATAACGCGCCCGCTCCGACGGTCGCGTCGGGTCAGGACGAGCCGGTCGATGCGGCGTTCGAGTTGACGGCGGAGTTGAACCAGTCGATCAAGAACGGGCTGGCGGCGTTGGCCGACATGCAGGCCGAGGATGGCTCGTTCCCCTCGTCGCGCTTCTCGAAGCACGTGGGAATCACGTCGCTGGCGTGTCTGGCTTTCATGGCCGACGGCAGCCTGCCGGGGCGCGGGCCCTACGCCGAGCACGTGCGCAAGGGGCTGGAGTTCGTGCTCGACAACGCGCACGAGACGGGCCTGCTCGCCGCCGAAACCTCGCACGGCCCGATGTACGGGCACGGGTTCGCGGCGTTGTTCCTCGGTGAGGTGTACGGCATGACGCGGGGCGGGGGCGACACCGCGCTGTCGGCGCGCGTGCACGACACGCTCGTGCGCGCCTGCCGGCTCATCGTCGATACGCAGAACCAGGAAGGCGGGTGGCGCTACAACCCCGTCCCCGCCGACGCCGATATTTCGGTGACCATCTGCCAGATCATGGCGTTGCGGGCGGCGCGCAACGCGGGGATCGAGATCCCCAAGACCACGATCGACCGCGCGGTGCAATACGTGCGCGACTGCCAGGCCGCCGACGGCGGGTTCCGCTACCAGCTCGGGCGCGGCGGCAGCGCCTGGCCTCGGTCGGCGGCGGGGGTCGCCTCGCTCTTCTACGCCGGCATCTACGAGGGCGAGGAGATCGAGAAGGGCCTGGAGTACCTCGAGACGCGGGCGCTGCCCGGCTCGGGCAATGTCTCCAACGCGCACTACTTCTACGGGCAGTACTACGCCGCCCAGGCGATGTTCCTCGCCGGCGGCGAGTGGTGGGACACCTGGTGGCCCGCGGTGCGCGCGGAGTTGCTCGAACGCCAGAGTTCCGACGGTTCGTGGCGCGACGCTTACGGCGAGCCGTACGCGACCGCGATGGCCCTGATTGTCCTCCAGATGCCCAAGCGGTATCTCCCCATCTTCCAGAAGTAAGGCCCGCCTCCGTGTCCATCCGCCGCCCCTTGCTCGCCGTCTCGCTGGCCGTCCTCGCTTGCTCCCCGATGGCGCTCGCGCAGGAGGACGAAGCGGGGGCGTCCGAACGTCGGACGCCGGTCGCGACGGGCGCCGGGCGGCTGATGCTGCTCGTCGACGACGAGCTGAACACGCGCGTGGCGCGTGTGCTCGCGTTGTCGTCCGACGGTGTGACGCTGCTGGGCGAGAACAACACACGCGAGACGTTCACGCTCGATCAGCTCGCGGCCCTGCTGCCCGCCGGCCCCGACACACGCGGCGAGCGCGGGCCTGGGGCGCTGCGGGCCGGGGAAGAAGCCGCCCGCGGCGACGGGCGCACCCTCGACGCCGCGACGCTCGTCCGGCGCCTTGATCTGCGCGAGGGCGGGCTGCTGGAAACCACCGATGGGCAGCGTTTCCCCGGCACGCCCGGCTCGGGCTCGGGCGAGGAGACCTTCTCCTGGGAGCACGAGGCGTTCGGCCTCATGACCCTGCCGCTGGAGCGGATCGCGCGGGTCATCACGCCCAAGGCACCGCAGGCCTTCCGTCTGACGCTCGAACGCCAGCCCACCGCCGACGTGCTCCACCTCGACAACGGCGACCGTCTCACGGGCTTCATCGTCCGCCTCGGCGGGCCGGGCGCGGACACCGTCATCGAGACGGGCGGGCAGACGCTCGAGCTCGAGTCCGAACGCGTCCTCGCCGCGACGCTCGCCAACCCGCTGGAGCCGGCCTCGGGCGTGATCGCCTGGCTGGACGACGGCACGGTGGTGCGTCTCGAGTCGATCACGCCGAGCGGACCCGGCGCCTTCGAGCTGCGCACGCCGCGCGGCACCGTCGCGACGTACTCGCTGGCCGACCTCCGCGCGCTGGCGCCGGCGGCGCAGCGCGTCGTGCCGCTGAGCGACCTCGAACTCGTCGAGCAGGGCCCCCTCGCGCGGCGTACCGGCCTGCCCCTGACCACGACGCCTCACCCCGACGAACTCCTGCTGGGCAAGGCGGCTTCACTGTCGGCCGACGACGTGGTGCTGCCGGGTCCGATGCGCGTGGTCTTTCAGTTGCCGCGGGGCGTCGAGCGCTTCGCCGCGACGGCGACGCTCGACCCCGGCGCGGGGGCGTGGGCCGATTGCGAACTCGTCGTGATCGCCCGGGGCGTGGAGCTGGCGCGGTACCGGTTCACGAGCGAGGAGCCGATCCGCGCGGTGAACGTGCCGCTGCGCGCGGCCGACGACGGCGCAGGCCCGCCATCGCGATTGGAGCTGCGCCTCGAGCCCGGCGCGTTCGGCCCGATCCACGACACGCTCATCCTGCGTCGGCCGATCGTGCTGCTCGAGGCGAAGGCCGACGGGTCTTCGTGATCGCTTCTGTTGCGCATTCGGGACAGCGCGTAAGGCCCGCGAGCTGGTAGCCGCAGTCGAGGCAGCGGCCGCGCGTTTGTCGGCGTTGCCGCCTCCAGGCTTGCCACACGCGAACAAGCAGCAGGGTCATCACGCCGTAGAGCAACGCATTGATAGACAGATTGCGCCACACCGGCAGCACCAGCCAGTTTCTGCCCCAGGCGCCGACGAAGCCGACGTCAGTAAAGAATCCACGCGTCGCCGTCGTGGTGTCGGTCGTCAGGCGTTCCAGAGCGGTGCGTCGGGCGAGCAGCTCGGCGCTGGGCGTGATCCACACGTGGCCCCGCACCGCTCGCAGCGGCCAGCCGACGCCGAACGCCTGGGTCAAAGGTGCTTCGCTGAGCCCGCTCGTCCGCGCCCATAGCGGCGACCGCTCAAAGACTGGCCCCTCCACGTCACCCAGCGCATACCACGGCGAGCTTTGGACGGTATCGGTCGAAGTCAGCGACGACCACAAGGGCTCGGATGCGAACGTCAGCCGGAGGTACAGGTCCTTGCCGGGGATGCGATGAAACGCCGCGGACCGCTCTCCGGCCCGTTGCGTCAACCCGCTGATCGCCACCGCCGAGCCATACGCGACCACCACGCCTACGACGTAGCTCAGCAGCAGCAGCAGCAGCAGCCAGCGTCGCACACGGTCGCGTTGTCGTCGTCGCTTCGTGGCCATC
>CAYTSW010000051.1:0-8543 GCA_964440605.1 uncultured Phycisphaeraceae bacterium
CAGCGCGAAGCCGTCGAGGGACAGATGACCCTGCTCCGCGCCCGCGCCAAACGGGAAATGGCCCGCTGACGACGCGGACACACCCGACTCAGTTCGCCACGATGTTCACGAGCTTGCCCGGCACCACGATCACCTTGCGCACCGTCTTGCCCTCCAGGAGCGCCTGAACACGGTCGTTGCCAAGCGCCGCGGCCTCCATCTCCTCGTTCGACAGCCCCGCCGGAACCGTGATCTTCGCCCGCACCTTCCCGAGGATCTGCACCGGGATCTCAACCTCGTCCTCGACGAGCATCGCGGGGTCGAACGCCGGCCACGCCGCATCGACGATCGACGCCGGGCGATCGCTGGCCGCCGTTGTTGCGGCCCCCAGCTTCGACCACAGCTCCTCCGCGACGTGCGGCACGAACGGGCTCAGCAGCCGCGCGAATCGATCCATCTGATCCAGCGTCAGACCACCGGCCCTCCCCGCGTTGTTCACCAGCTCGATCATCGACGCGATCGCGGTGTTGAACGCCAGCCGCCGCACGTCCTCGGTCACCTTCGCGATCGTCCGGTGCAACTGCTTCTCGACGCCGGTGTCTGCTTCGGCCGCCGCTTTGAGCTCTCCCGAATCTTCATCGACCATCAGCCGCCACGTCCGCTGGAGGAAGCGGTGCATGCCGGTGATGTCGTCGGTGTTCCAGGGCTTGTCGGCGTCGAGCGGGCCCATGTACATCTCGTAGAGCCGGAACGTGTCGGCCCCATACTTCTCGATCACGTCATCGGGGTTGACCACGTTCTTGAGCGACTTGCTCATCTTCGCGACCGTCTGCGTCACGCGCTCGCCCGTCGCCATCTCGACGATCGAGCCATCCCCGCGCTCCTCCACCTCGTCGATCGGCACGAGGCTCTTGTCCGCCCGCTGATACGCAAAGCCGGTGATCATCCCCTGGTGGAAGAGCGAGCGGAAGGGCTCGTGCGTCGACACCTCGCCCAGGTCGTACAGCGCCTTGTGCCAGAACCGCGCGTACAGCAGGTGCAGCACCGCGTGCTCGGCGCCGCCGATGTACAGATCAACGCCCCAACGATCCTCCGTCTCCGCGCCCATCCAGTACCGCTCGGCCTCGCGCCCCGCCAGCCGATCGGCGTTGTGCGGATCGATATACCGCAGGTAGTACCAGCAGCTCCCCGCCCAGCCCGGCATCGTGTTGGTCTCACGCCGCACCGGCGCCTCGGGCGCCAGCGACGACACGCCCGCCTCGCCCGCCGTCGTGTTCACCCAGCCCGTCGCCTTGCCGAGCAGCGGCTGGGGCTCGGCCGACTCCTCCGGCACGTAATCCTCCAGCGCCGGCAGTTCGACGGGCAGCCGCTCCTCATCCACCGGATGATGGTTCCCTGCCTCGTCAAACACCACCGGGAAGGGCTCGCCCCAGTACCGCTGGCGGCTGAAGAGCCAATCGCGCAGCTTGTACTGCGTTACCGCCTCGCCCAGCTTGCGCTCTTCGAGCAACGCGATCGCCCGCGCCTTGGCGTCCGCCATCGTCAGCCCGTTCAGCGGGCCGCTGTTCACGCTGTACCCCGGCCCCGTGTACGCCTCGCCCAGCTCGGCGTGCAGCCTCGCCTGCTCGAACCAGCTCTTCGCCTCCTCGAACGAGTCAAAGCCCATCGTCTCGATCGCCTCGAGCCACTGCATCCGCACCACGCCGCGGCGTTCGCCCACCGCGCCGGGCAGCTCCTCGCGCAGCGACGCCACGTCCGTCTCCGCCTGCGGCTGCTCGTCCGAGCCCTCGCGCGTCGTCCGCGCGATGCTCAACGCCTCGGCGAATCGCTCCGGCCCCCACTCCCGGCTCGTCACCAGACCCAGCACGTCCGCCAACAGCCAGAACCACCGCTCGCTCCGCGCCTCCGCTTCACTCGCGTTGCGGAAGAAGAAGTCCATCGCCGCCGCCGTCCGCGAGTACACCACGTCCTTGATCGGAAGGCCAAACGCCTTGGCGAACTCGTAGTCGCGGCTGTCGTGTGCCGGCACCGCCATGATCGCGCCCGTGCCGTACCCCATCATCACGTAGTCCGCGATGAAGACCGGGATGCGCTCCTCGCTCAGCGGGTTGATGGCGTACGCCCCGATGAAGACGCCGCTCTTGGTCTTGGCCTCCTGTCGATCGACGTCGCTGCGCGACGCGACGAGCTTCCGGTACGCCTCTACCATCTCCCTGGGCAACGCGTTGCGCCGCACCAGCTCATCGGCACCCTCGAAGCCGCCGGCTTTCCACGCGTCGGGCACGGTGTCGCCGTACGCGTCCTTCAACAGTTCATCGACCAGCGGGTGCTCGGGCGCGAGCACCATGTACGTCGCGCCAAAGAGCGTGTCGGGCCGCGTCGTGAAGACGCGGATGCGCCGCTTGCCGCAGGCGAAATCGGCGTGGGTGCCCTCGCTGCGACCGATCCATGCCCGCTGCATCGTCTTCGTGCTCGCGGGCCAGTCGAGATCCTCGAGGTCATCCAGCAGCCGCTGCGCGTACGCCGTGATGCGGAACATCCACTGGCGCAAGGGCCGACGAACCACCGGAAACCCGCCGCGCTCGCTCCGCCCGTCGATCACCTCTTCGTTCGCGAGCACCGTGCCCAGCTTGGGGCACCAGTTGACCGTCTGCTCGCCGAGATACGCCAGCCGCTGATCATCGATGAACGCCCGGCGTTCGTCTTCATTCAGCTTCGCCCAGGGCCGCGAACCCTCCCACGCCTCGTCGTCCGTGCGCACCGGCTTGCCCTTCGGCCCCGGGCGCAGCGTGTCGGCCTCCAGCTCGCGGGCCAGCTCCTCCACCGTCCGCGCGCGGTTCGCGTGCTCGTCGTACCACGCGCCGTACATCCGCAGCCAGATCCACTGCGTCCAGCGGTAGTACCCCGGGTCGATCGTCGCGACCTCCCGCGACCAGTCGTACGAAAAGCCGAACCGCTTGAGCTGCCGACGAAAGTTGTCGATCGCCTCCCGCGTCGTCACCTCCGGGTGTACGCCCGTCTTGATCGCGTACTGCTCCGCCGGCAACCCGAACGCGTCCCACCCCATCGGGTGCAGCACGTTGTGCCCCGTCATCCGCTTGTACCGCGCGACGATGTCCGACCCGATGTACCCCTCCGGGTGCCCCACGTGCAGCCCCGCGGCCGAGGGGTACGGGAACATGTCCATCACGAAGAACTTGGGCCGCCCCGCGTCAAAGCCCGGCTCGCCCGGGTTCTTCGCCCGGTGCACGCCGGTCTCGTCCCACGCCTCCTGCCACCGACGCTCGATCGCCTGCGCCAAGAAGGCGTTGTAGCGAAAAGGAGGCGCCGCCGTATCCGTCTGCTGTTCCGTCATGGCGGGGCCAGTGTAGGGAAGCGACCCGCCCCCGCGCGGTGACCGCTACACGCCCACCGGCGACGCACGCGTGGCCAGCAGCTTCTTCGCCTCGCCCACCAGGTAGAAGCTGCCCGTCACGCACACCAGGTCGTCCCGCCGCGCCGCCCGCGAGGCGATCGAGATCGCCTCGTCCAGGTCCTCGGCCACCTGGTACATCTTCGGGCTCTTGTCCTCGAACAGGCGCCCAAGCTCGTGCGGGTCCATGGCGCGGCTGTTGCCCCTGGCTCGCGTGAAGACGATCTTGTCCCCGCCCACCGCCACCTGCGACAGCATCGCGTCGATGTCCTTGTCCGAGGCGCACCCGAAGATCGTGATCATCGAGTCGTACGGGATGTGCGAGCCCACCGAGCGCACGAGCGCCGCCAACGCCGCGGGATTGTGCGCGCCGTCGAGGAGAATCCGCGGGTCGCCCGGAATCAGCTCCATCCGCCCGTCGAGCCTGGTCTGCGACAGGCCCTCGACGATCGGCGCCTCGCCCAGCTCGAAGCCGCGCTCCGCCAGCTTATCCAGCACCGCCAGCGCCAAGCCGCAGTTGAACGCCTGATGCTCGCCCGGCACCGGGACGGGCACATGCTCGAACGTCGCCCGAGGCGTCGACAGCCCGATCCGCACGTGCGGGCCCATCAGCTCCCCCGCCTCGAAGCGGTGGCTGAAGTCGATGTCCTGACCCACCACCTCCAACTCCGCGCCGCGCTGCTCCGCCTCCTCGCGCAACGCCGCGATGACCTGCTTGTCCTGCTTGATCGTCAGCGCCGCGGCTCCGGGCTTGAAGATGCCCGCCTTCTCCCGCGCGATGTCCACCACCGTCTCACCCAGGAACTGCTGGTGATCGAGCCCGATCGCCGTCACCGCCGCGACCAACGGCTGCACAACGTTCGTCGCGTCCAACCGCCCGCCGAGCCCCACCTCGATCAGCGCCACATCCACCGCCTGTTCCGCCAGGTGCACAAAGCCCATCGCCGTCATCAGCTCGAAGTAGGTGGGCGAACCCAGCTTCTTGGGCAGCTTGGCCTCGGCCTCGGCAACCCGCCGCGCGGCGTTCGTGAACGCCGGCTGCGTGATGTTCGCCCCGTTGATCCGGATCCGCTCGCGCACGTTCACCACATGGGGCGACGTGTACGTCCCCACCGTCAGGCCGCACGCCCGCAGGGCGTGGTCGATCATGCCGACCGTCGAGCCCTTGCCGTTGGTCCCGGCGATGTGCACGCAACGCAGGTCGTGCTGCGGATTGCCCAGCTTCTCCATGAGCGCCGTGATGCGCTCGAGCGTGAACGTCCCGGGCTGCACGCGCGAGGCCCGCATGCGCTCGACGTCGATGTGCTCGGTGAGGTACGCGATCGCGTCGCGGTACCCGCCGATCGCCCCGCCGCCCCCGCTTCCGCCGCCCCGCTTCCCGCCGCCCGCCTTCTTGTTCGTGTTGGACTTGGAGGACCCGTTAGACGACTTGCCGCTGCGCGTTGACATGATCGTCGATCCTAGACGTCACCGCGAAATCGTCCACAACGGCGCCTGTCTCACGACACCCAAACCCGCGCATGCCAATCCAAACATACACCGTACCGCCGCGGCCTACCGCCCCGCCGCTTCCCGCATCACCCGCTTCATCTCCGCCACGGCGCTCCGCAAGCCAACGTAGATCGCCCGACTGACAATCGCGTGCCCGATGTGCAGCTCCGCGATGTTGGGCAGGGCCGCGACGTGCTCCACGTTCGCATAGTTCAGCGCGTGCCCCGCGTTGAAGCGCATGCCGGCATCAGCCACCGCCTGCCCCGCCGCCCGCAGGCGCTCCAGTTCCTCCCGCAGCTCCGGGCTCCGCAGGTCGCCCCCCGCCTCGGCGAAGCGGTGGGCGTAGGGCCCGGTGTGCAGCTCGCAGATGTCGAATCCCAGTTCCGCCGCCGCCTCCACCTGCCGACGCTCCGCATCGATGAAAGCGCTGACGAACATGCCCGCGTCCTTGAGGCGCTGGACCACCTCTCCCAATCGCGCCCGCTGGCCCGCGACGTCCAACCCGCCCTCGGTCGTCACCTCTTCGCGCCCTTCCGGCACCAGCATCGCCGAATGCGGCCGCACGTCGCGCGCAATACCGACCATCTCGTCCGTCGCCGCCATCTCCAGGTTGAACTTCACCCGCACCAGAGGCCGCAGACCGTGGACGTCACGATCGATCACGTGCCGACGATCTTCGCGCAGGTGCATCGTGATCCCATCCGCCCCGCCCAGCTCCGCCTCGTGCGCCGCCCGCGCCGGGTCCGGCTCGGCGAACTTCTCCGGCCCCGCCCCCGCAGCCCCCGCCCGGTAGCGCGCCTGCCGCACCGTCGCTACATGGTCAATATTCACCCCGAGCTGGATCATGTCGGGACGGTACCACGCGATCCGACCGGCCATCGCTCAATTTTCCGAAAACAGACTTGCACAATCCGAAACACTGTTGCACATTATTCATTGTGACTTTGACAATGCAAAGCCAACCCACGGAATTACCCCATCTCCTCAACCACCCCCTCGCCCGCCTCTCCCGCGAGGACCTCGATCTCATCACCCGCCTCACCCTCCACTCCGGCTCGCTCAAGGCCCTCGCCAAGGACTTTGGCGTCAGCTACCCCACCATCCGCTCACGCCTCGACCGCACCATCGAACGGCTGACCCACGCCATCGAAGGCCGAGAGCCCGACCCGCTCAACGAAATGCTCGCCGACCTCGTCGCCCGCGGGGAACTCTCACGTTCCAACGCCGTCGCCATTCGCGACACCGCCCGCCGCGCCGCCCGCGCGGCCGATCACCAGCACAACACGCCCAACAAGGAGCACAGCCATGATTGAACCCTGGTTTGACCCACAGACCGCCGGCATGATCGGCGGCTTCGCCGGTGCCGGCGTCGGCATCATCTTCGGAGGCATCGGCGGCCCGTTGATGGGCTACGCCGCTCCCCGCGGCAAGTGGAAGCCGCTCATCATCGGCATGTTCGCCGCAGGCATCACGCTGGGGCTCGTTTCCCTCGCCATCGGCCTCTACGCCCTGTCTGACAAACAGCCCTACCACGTCTGGTACCCCTTCACCCTCGTCGGGGGCATCATGATCTTCGTCGAAGCGTGCATTCTCCCCGGCATCCTCAAGCAGTACCGCATCGCCGAGGAACGCGCCGTCGACGCGGCCCAACTCCTCGACACCTGATCGCTTCGTAGCGGACTCAGGGCGCCGGGAACCGCGGCTCTTCGCCCTGCAATACCCCCCACACGTCCTCCACCACGCGCGACATGTTCCGCTGCGCCGTCTGCGTCGCCGCCCCGATATGCGGCGTCAGGCGGGCATTGGGCACGAGCAGCAGCGGATTCTCGTGCGTCATCGGCTCAGGTTCGTGCACGTCCACGATCGCCTGCGCCGCCGGATGGCGCTCGAGAAAGGCCGCCAACGCCCGATCGTCAACCACAAAGCCGCGGCTCGTGTTGATGATCAGCACATCGTCCTGACAGTGTCGCAGCGCCGCGGCATCGAGCAGATGCCGGTTCTCCCTGCGTCCGTCGACGTGCAGCGTCAGCACGTCCGCCCCGCGCAAGACATCCTCAAACGACAGCGGGATCCCGCCCCACCGCTCCGCTTCGGGCACCGCGCGCAGGTCATTGAAGATCAATCGGGCGCCGAACGCCGAGGCCAGCCTCGCGACACGCCGGCCGACGCGCCCCATGCCGACGACGCCGAACGTCAGGTCGCTCACCTGATACGCCGCCCGCAGCTCGACGCGCAGGTCCTTCCACCGTTGGACGCCGATCGGCTTCTCCAGAAACAGCCGCGGGCGCGTCGCATCGAGCGTGAACGCCATCACCAGCTCCGCGACCGCGTCGGCGTTCGCCTCGGGCGTGTAGACCACCTCCACGCCCCGCTGCCGGCATGCCTCGACATCGATGCTGTCGATCCCCACGCCCGCGCGCCCAACCACGCGCAGGTGCGGCGCCCGCTCGAGCAGCCCCGCGTCCACCCTCGTGTACGTGCGCACCACCATGCCCGCCGCCGACGCCAGCGCACGCTCGAAGACCTTGGGGTCGTCATCGGGCGAGGCGCGCACCAACTCCGCGCGCGCCGCGAGCCACTCCGCGCTCGACGGGTGCAGGTGCTCCGTCTGGATCACCAGCGGGCGATCGCCGGACACCGGCGCTGCGCTAGTTGTCATTGTCGGCGTCGTCGTCCCCGAAATCGGCCGGCTCGAGGATCACGCTCATCGGCCCCGAACACGCCGCGATCCGAGCATCCGGCCCGAACGAGATGATCTGTTCGCGCTTGAGCTCCGCCAACTCGCGGTGCGTCGTCTTGCACACGCCGCGCCCCTCCGCGTCGATCTTCTCGGCGATCTCGAAGGCACGCTCGACGCTGTGCCCGAACAGCGACACGAGCATCTCGATCACGTACTCGTACGAGTGATCGTCGTCGTCAAGGATCACCACGTTCCACAGGCGCGGCTGCTCGGTGCGGCGCTCGTGCACCGGACGCGTTCTGGTCTGGTCAGCGGTCGCTGGCATGGAAACATCCTAGCGCCCTCTCGGGCCGTGCCCAAGCGCTATCACGACCGCATCGGGGGGCTTTCCACGCCGACGTCCTGTGGAACCCGCGTGGAGAGGTTTGTTCGGGATTGTGTGCCTCGCCCGCGCTCAGTATGCTCGCCGATTCCGCCAAACAGGTTTGCGGACCTTCCCGCGCCTTCCTCGGCGGACGCACGCCCCGGGCCGGACCGAACGCTCGAAGGCATGCGCAACGCGGGCTGAGTTGCACGAGAAAGGACGCGTGGCATGAACAAAGGCGATCTGCGCGACGCCGTGGCCGATCGAATGGGCGAGACCAAGGTGAACGCCAGCAAGGCGGTCGACGCCGTACTCGACGTCATCGCCGAGGGCATCCGCACCGACGGCAAGGTCGCCATCGCCAGCTTCGGCACCTTCCAGGCCAAGGAACGCGCCGCCCGCCGCAACGTGCACCCCACCACGCGAAAAGAAATCCTCGTCGGCCCCAGCGTCACCGTCACCTTCAACGCCAGCCCCGCGCTCAAGGACTCCATCGAACTCCCTCCCCAAGGCAACCCGCCCACCGACCACGCCAGGGGCAACGGGCGCATGCGCTGACACACGTCGGAGCCCACGATGCTGGGTGCGACTGACCCTGGCTTTGCAGGGTCAGTGCT
>CAYTSW010000051.1:8643-17310 GCA_964440605.1 uncultured Phycisphaeraceae bacterium
CGTCGGAGCCCACGATGCTGGGTGCGACTGACCCTGGCTTTGCAGGGTCAGTGCTGGGCAACGTGCCACTGACCTCGGCTTTGCAGGGTCAGTGCTCGCGCAGACCACACCAAGGGCCACCGCGCTCGCGCCCGTTCCTTGTTGGGACACGTCGTCGCTACGTCGGTTCGTCTGCTGCCGAACGCCCCTCCCTCGCCGCTGACCCAAACGCCACCTCCGCCAGCTCCACAGCGCGCACCAGCGCCGCCGCCTTGTTCCGCGTCTCGTCGTACTCCGCGCCCGGCTCGGAGTCGTGCACGATGCCCCCGGCCGCCTGGAGGTGGTACGTCCACGCGCCGTCGTCCGCGCGCATGTGCGTGGGCACGACGATCGTGCGCAGCGCCAGGGCCATGTCCATGTCACCGTCGAGCGAGACGTAGCCGAACCCGCCGCCGTACGGCCCACGCCGCACCGGCTCGAGCTCGTCGATGATCTGCATCGCGCGGATCTTCGGCGCGCCGCTGATCGTCCCCACAGGCAGCGTCGAACGCAGCGCATCCCAGCAGTCCAGCCCCTTGCGCAGCACGCCCGTTACCGTCGAACTGATGTGCATCACGTGGCTGTACCGCTCCACCTCCATCACCGCGTCGAGCGACACCGACGCCGCCTCCGCCACCCGCCCGACGTCATTCCGACCCAGGTCCACCAGCATCGCGTGCTCGGCGATCTCCTTCTGATCCGCCAGCAGCTCACGCTCCAGCGCCGCATCCTCTTCGGGCGTGCCGCCGCGCTGGCGCGTGCCGGCGAGCGGGCGGTTCGTCACGATCGAGCGTGCCTCGCCGTCACGCTCCTCGCGGCGCACGCGGCAGAGAATCTCCGGGCTCGACGCCACGAGGATGCACCTCGGCGCCTGGAGATACACCATGTACGGGCTCGGATTCACCACGCGCAGCGCGCGGTACACGTCGAACGGGTCTGCGGCGCTCCGCCGCTCGAACCGCTGGCCGACGACGACCTGAAAGATGTCGCCCGCGCGGATGTACTCCTGCGCGCACCGAACCATCGCGGCGTGCGCCTCGCGCGTCATGTTCGACGCCGCCTCGCCCGCCTGCGCCGGCGCCGCGTCGGCATCACCGCTCGGCAACGGGCGGCTATGGCGCTGCAACCGCTCCGCGGTCTCATGCAGCTCCCCCACCGCCTCGGCGTACCGCGCCGCGGGGTCGTCCCCCGCCCCCAGCAGCACCAGCCGGACGACCGTCACCACGTTCTCCGCGTGATCGAACACCACCACGCGGTGATACAGGCCAAAGTGAAGGTCCAGCAGCTCGCGATCGTCCCGAGGCGCGCCCTCCCACGGCAGGCTCCCGACCTCGGCGTACCGCACCGTGTCGTACGACGCGTACCCCACCCACCCGCCGATCAGCGCCTCGGGCAGCCTGTCCCGCGCCGGGTGCCCCGGCAGGCGCAGCTCGTATCCCCGGGCAATCGCTCGCAGCCACGCCAGCGGGTCGTCCCGACGCGACGTCACCGGCTCCCCGCCCGCGCGATGGTCCACGAGCGTCACATCGTGCCCGCGCGCCATCACCTCCACAGCCGGGCGCGAACCCATGATCGAGTGCCGCCCCACGCGGTCGCCCCCCTCGACCGACTCGAAGAGAAAGGACGGCGCCAGCCGCTCGTCCTCCGACACGAGCCGCCGGTACGCCAGCGCCGGCGTGAGCTGGTCGGCGAGCAGCCGCAGCGCGACCGGTACCGCGACGACCCCGTCCGCGCGCTCCGCAGGACGCCGCGCCAACTCAACAAACTCGTGCTCGCTCAGCGTCACGGGCATGGCGGTCAGGATAGACGCCCTCCACGCCATCCGAACCACCCGCGCGATACCCTCACACCGTGCGATACTTCGACGAGTCCGACATCCCCGAGGCCCGCATCGAGCTCACCCCGCTCATCGACGTCGTCTTCCTGCTGCTGACCTTCTTCGTCTTCGCTCTCGTCGTCTCGGCCCGCCTCGAAGTCACCGAGATCGAGCTGCCCCCCATCCGCGCGGGCGAGGGCCAGGGCCCGGCGCCGGCGGTCGTCATGGTCGAGCTCACACCCGACGGCGCCGTACGCGTCGAGGGCGAGGCTATCGACCTGGCACAGGTCGGCCCGCGCCTGACCACGGCCTTCCAAGCCGATCCGGACGCCGCCCTCGTCCTCGCCGCCGATCGCACCGCGCCCGTCGGGCAACTCCTCGCCGTCATCGATGCACTGGGCGAAGCCGGCTACTCCGACTTCCGCATCCTGCGCGAGCCCGACGACCAGCCGCCCCCAACCTCCCAACCCTGACCACACTATCGTTCTCCATGCTCCGCGATGGAGATCGGGCAACAATCAGGCTGGCGGCGGGAGCCGCGTTGAGCGCGGTCATTCACGCGCTCGCCCTCGCGCTCATCCTCGGCGCCGACTTCGGTACAACCGCTGACGACGCGACCGCCCAGCCCCTGACCGACCCGCCCGACCCCACCCGGCGCGTCACGCTGGGCGATCCCACCCAACGCCGCTACGCCCTCTCATGGATCGCCCTCGACCGTCCGCGGGAGCACGCCTCGGTCGATCCCAGCGTCGTCATCCAGCCCGAGTTGAGCCCCGAGGCCGCCCCCGTCGCCACCCCCGGCCCCACGCAGGCCACTCGCCCCAGCCCGCCCCGTGAACCCCGCCCCGCGGCCTCACCGGCGACCCCCTCGCCCGAGTTCGTCCGCCAGGCGGCGCAGCAGGTCGAACAGGCCAGCGAAGCCATCGCCGAAGCCCGCCGCCGCGCCCGCGCGGGCGTCGTCGAGCTCGCCGAGCGCACGCGTGGCCTGCTGGGCCGCCTGCTCGCCACCCCCGGCGATCCGAGCGACGGCACCACCGCCGCCCCGGCGGAGACCGCCGCCAAGCAGACGTCCCGCCCCACCGACCAACCAGCCAGCCCCGACCGCCCGCCTTCAGATGCACAGGCGGTCTCTGTCGCGCGGCCCGCGACCCAGCCCCCCGGCGGCGGCGTCCCGGCCGAGCCCGCGACCCCAGACGAGCGCGAAGCCGATGCGGTGTCCACCATCGAGGCTGACCTGGATCAGATCGGGTCCGATCTCTCTGCCGCCGGACTGCGGATCGTCACCGCCAAACCCCGCCTGTTTCACATCACCGCCATCACCCAACGCCCGCGCAACCCCGTCTGCGTGATTCATTTCGGACGCAACGGCGTGCCCACCCTCGTTGCTCTCGACCCCGGAACCGGCTCGGCCTCCATCGATCAGGCCCTGCTCGACGTCATCTACGCCAAGTGGCGCGCCAAAGGCCCCCAGCTTGAGGGCCTCGATGCGGGGAATCCGCAGGCGACCCTCGAAGTTCGCGTGCGTATTCTGTTCTGATTGAGCGCTTTACCCGCCCTTGAAACCGCCCTCACGCGAACCGCGGTTCAGGCGCAGAGCGGGCTCCAGCTTCTTACCGGGGAAGAGCATTGATGCGATTTTCGAAGCGTTGTGAATACGGACTCAAAGCGGCCGTCTGCCTCAGCAAGCGATTTGGCTCGGGATATCTCCAATCCCGCGAGATCGCCGAGGTCGAGTCACTGCCCGGGAAGTTCCTCGAGTCCGTCCTGCTCGGACTCCGCTCGGCCCACCTGCTCGAGAGCAAGGTCGGTGCCGGCGGCGGATACCGCCTCGCCCGGTCTCCCGAAGAGATCACCGTTCAGGAAGTCGTCGCGGCCCTGAACGGGGGGGTCGATCCCACCGACAATGGTGGCGCCTCTTCCAAGACGACCGGCGAGTCCACCATCGGGGCCGTCAGCGTCAGCATCGTCTACGAGCGCATCGATCAGGCGCTCGTCGGTGCCATCGGTTCGCTTTCCCTCGCTGATCTCGCTGCCCGGGCGGAAGATGCGATGAGCGAGACCGGCGTGCCGATGTATTACATCTGACACCCTCCCGACCTCCGGCCTCCTCCGGGTCCGTACAGTCGGCCACCTCCCCATGACGCCCCGCTCGGCTCCACCTCGCTCCTGCGCGCTCGCGACGATCACTCTCGCCGCGGCTGGGTCTATCGCCCAGCCCGAACTCGAACGCGTCGCCAACGACGAACTCGCCGGACCGCTCGCACAATCGCTCGCCGTGCCGCCCGTCGACCTCTCGGTGCCGCAGGACTTCTTGGGACTTTTCCGCGATCCGCGCATGCCGGGCGTGCTCATCCGCCGCTCGGGCGAGATCTACGCCGCCTTTCCCGCCGACGCCCCCGTCGCGTTGCCGCACGAGTTCGGCATCCCCATCCCCCGAGGCACGATCTTCTTCGCGGGCCGTCCGAGCGTGAACGACCTGGCGCGCGTCACAGGTTCGCTGCCGACGAGCCCGCCGCCCTTCGGCACGCGGTCGGTCGCCAACGTCCCGCTGGCCGAGCGCGCGAGCGACGCGACGATGGTGTCGGCCCCCGCACCGGCCCGCGCGTCATTGCCGCTGATGCTCGACGAGGGTGCTCGCGCGTTACGCCTGCGCCGCATCGCCGGCCGCTACGCCGCTGATGATTGATCACACCTTGCTGTGCCACAGGTTGACCGCGCCGCGGCAACCCGTGCTCCCCTGCGTCCGCCGCGTCAGTTCGACTGCGGCGAGACGCCGTAGTTGCGATCGTCGTCGTCGTCGCCGGCGATCGACTTGCGCATCGACGTATCCGCCAGCACATTCTGCATGCGGTAATAGTCCATGACGCCGATGCTTCCCTTGCGGAAGGCCTCGGCCAACGCTTTGGGCACCTCCGCCTCGGCAAGCACGACCACGGCGCGGTTCTTCTGCTCCTCAGCCCGGAACTCCTGTTCCTGCGCGACGGCCAACGCGCGACGCTTCTCGGCCTCGGCCTGGAAGCGCTTCTTCTCGGCCTCGGCGGTGTCCGTCTTCAGCTTGGCGCCGATGTTGTCGCCCACGTCCACGTCGGCGATGTCGATCGAGAGAATCTCGAACGCCGTGCCCGAGTCGAGCCCGCGCTGGAGCACCGTCTTCGAGATGCGATCTGGGTTCTCGAGCACCTGCTGGTGCGTCTGCGAGGAGCCGATGGTCGAGACGATGCCCTCGCCCACACGGGCGACGATCGTCTCTTCCGTCGCGCCACCGATCAGGCGCTGGATGTTCGCCCGCACCGTCACACGCGCCCGGGCCCGGAGCTGGATGCCGTCCTGCGCCACCGCGTCGACCGTCGGCCGACCCAGCTTCGGGTTGGGCACGTCGATCACCTTCGGGTTCACCGAGGTCTGCACCGCGTCGAGGATGTCACGCCCGGCCAGGTCGATCGCGCACGCGGTATCGAACGGCAGCTCGATCCGCGCCCGATTCGCCGCGATCAGGGCGTTGATCACCTGCGGCACGCGCCCGCCCGAGAGGTAGTGCGTCTCGAGCATGTCCGTCGAGATCTGGATGCCCGCCTTCACCGCTTTGATCCGGCTCAGCACGATCACCTCGGGGCGCACCTTGCGGAAACGCATCCCGATCAGGCTGAACAGCCGCACCGGCGCACCCGACAGCCACGCCTGCACCCACAGGTTGAAGAAGTTGAACAGAAAGACCAGGAAGAACAGGAGGACGATGCCTCCGATGACCAAGATGCCGATCAGCAGCGGATCCATGTCGTCCTCTCACAGCGGGGAAAGTTCGTCGACCCGGCGCGGGGCCAGGCTCCGATCGAGGGGGGGCATTGTGGCGGTCGCCACGCCGAAAAGCAACGCGCCGACGCCGGCTAGTTTCCACGCACCCACCACCGGAAACCCCATACCAGCGAGCGACCCACCCGACGCTCCGCCACCCCACGCATCGCGGCTCACGTCACCCGACGCACCTTGACCACGTTGCCCTCGATCGCGGCAACCCGGACGCGCTCGCCCGATTCGACCGCGCCACCGATCGCGAGCACCTCGATCGTCGAGCCATCGATCGTCACCGAACCGACGGGGTGCAGGTCGGTCTTGGCCACCCCTTCGGCGCCGATCAGCGCACGCTCGAGCTCACGCCGCTCGGCCTCCTCGCGCAGCTTCTCCGCCGCCACGTCGTCGTCGCCCTCGGCTTCGTCGGTAAGGATCAGCCCGCGGCCCATCGGCGTGTACGGCATGATCTTGAACGCGAAGATGATCGCAAAGGCGCCGCCCACCAGCGTGAACAGCAGCGCCGAGACGCCCCAGGCGGTGCCCTCCATCCAGAACGCCACGATGCCCCCGATCGCGCACAGCGACGCGACGAGCGCGATCAGACCCATCGAAGGCATGAAGATCTCCACCGCCACCAGCACCACCGCGAACGCCAGCAGCGCCGTGCCCCACGTCAGTTGATCGCTCACGCTATTCCTCCATCCGCCGGCAGCGATTCGGGCTCGCCATCCACCGGTGTCACCCGGGGCCGCGCTCCCGAACTATCCACCACACGCACACGCGTGTCCGCCGGCACAAAGCCCAGGTCGCTGACCACTTCGATGATCGCGCCGTTGAAGTCCGCGTCGCCCTGCGGGCGGCACGCGGTGGTCGTGAACCCCTCGTCACCCACCGCGACGGCGCCCGAGTTGAGCGCGCCCATCGCCGCCAGGAGCCCACCATCCGAAGAGCCGGTGCTCGCCTTCTTGTGCGTGTCGTACGAGCTCAGCGTGTCGTTCAGCACGAGCCCGCGCGCGATCGGGATGCTCCGCGTGTACTTGCCGAAGAAGTAGATCCCCACGCCCGCGGCGAAGATCGCCAGCATCACCGTCGCGATCGACCAGCCCAGGCTCGACGCGCCCGTAGGGTTCTGACCCGGGAACAACTCGCCCGCGCCCGCGAACGAACCGACCAGTCCTCCCACGACGCAGAGGAGGCCCAGCCCCCCCGGTAATCCAAAGCCGGGAAACACGAATATTTCCAGCCCCATCAGGAGCACGCCCAGCCCGATCGCCACGATCGTCCACCAGTGCGAAGCGCCCATCATCATCGGCGGGATCACCAGCCCCGCCAGAGCGATCAGCGCGATGGTTCCCGCGACACCAACGCCCGGGCTGGCCATCTCGATGAACAGCCCGAGCAGGAAGAGCGCGATCAGAAGGCCGCGGATGATCAGCCCCGAGGCGCCGCTGGTCATGAAGCCGACGAGCGACTCGGACCACGACTGGTTCAACCGCGCCATGTTCTGCGCGCCGGTGTATTGCATGAGGTCCTGATCGCTGTCGATCGTGCCCGAGTGCCGCACGAACCCGAAGGCGCGCAGCGCCGGACCCTTGAGCGTCAGCAGCGTCTGCCCATCCGTCGCGTACTGGATGAAGCGATAGTCCTCCGGGTCCGCCTGCGCGAAGTCGGGCCGCGTCGAGATGCTGGTCGTCCCCAGGTTGGCCTGGGCCGCCAGCGACTCGCCCGCGACATCGCGCACCGCCTGTAAGCCGGGCGAGGCGTCTTCCGGCAGCTCCGCGCCCGCAGCGCCGCCAACGCTGCCGCCGGGACCGCCCGGCGCATTCGGCGGATCGATCTGCGGCGTCGGGCCGCTCAGCGTCGGGGGCGGCGCAGGCAGATTCGTCACGTTCGACAGGTCGCCGCCCGACTGCACCAGCGGCGTCGCGCGGGACGGCTCCTCATTGAACAGCGCCTTGTACTCGCGCTCGGTCAGAAAAAATCGCTCGCCCGTGTCCTTGTGCTCGACCAGCCACGTCTCCACCCCGAGCTTGGCGAAACCGATCACCAGCACCTCGTCGTACCCGTTCCGCTGCGCCGAGTCGACGAGCTCCGTGATGATCGGGCCCAGCAGCTTCTCGCGCTCCGTTTCGGGCAACGATTGCAGGCCCATCAGCGGGTTCACCGCGATGACCGCCGCATCGCCCATTGTGGCGTTCTGCCCCAAGACGATCTCGTCGCACGCCAGCGCGACGATCGCTCCGCCCGAGTACGCGTCGATGTTCACCCACCCGATCGTCGGCACGGCCGCGGCCTTGATCACCTTGCAGATCTCACGCACCGCGCCGACCTCGCCGCCCGGGGAGTCGATCTCGACGACTACGCCGTCGGCCCCCCCGTCGATCGCGTCGCTCATCCGGCGCTCGAAGCTCCGCGAGGTGATCGCGTCGATCGCTCCCTCGATGGTGATGACCGCAAGGTTATTGATCTGCGCAATCGCGCCCACCGGAGCACTGGCCGGGCCAGCGGGCGCCGGGTTCGCGGTCGGCTGCGGGGCCGGCTCGTCCGCTTCGAGCGCCTGCGAGGCCGTCGCAGCGGTCTGCCACGAGAGCAGGGCCAGCGAAAGCAGCGTGACCGCCCGGCTGAACCAGCGGTTGAGCGCGGGGCGGCGTCCAAGTGACCTGCGAGTCGTCAATCGCTCCGGCATCGGCGCAAAGACCTCCGTGTGCTCAGAAGACACCATCGGGCGATTGTACGACCCCCGATCGCGTGCTCCTGTCGACAAACAGGCGGAAGACGCATCCGCTTCCACCCACTCGGGAAGTGTTCGCCTTTCCCCCACCTCCGGATGCCCCGCGAGCCACCCAGCCGAGGTCCCCGCACACCGCCACCGCTCCGGTTCGCTGCAACGCTCGCCCGTTTGAACCGCGTGTACCTGTTCAGGCCGAAGCAACCGCCGTCGAATGCGGCGTTTCGGCGGGCGGTCGCGACCGCGCCGCGAGCGCCTCGCTGGCCCGGACGACGCCGAGGAGCTCGTCGAGGTTCTCCCGCGGCATGTTGAAGGC
>CAYTSW010000052.1:0-17309 GCA_964440605.1 uncultured Phycisphaeraceae bacterium
TGCTGATGTAGCGTTCCCCGGTGGAGGGCAGAACCGTCACGATCCGCTTGCCGGCGACCGCGTCCGCCGCCGCCACCACCGCCGCCACCGCCGCCGGGCCGCGGCCCGCCTTCGCCCTCGCGACCTCCCCCGCGACGCTTGTTGCGACGCCCGGTGTCGGGTCCGCCACCGCCACCGGCCGCGGGAGGACCGAAGTCCTCCGGTCCCATCGGGCCGCGAGGCCCACGCGGGCCGCCGCCGCCACGCGGTGCACGGGCCGCCTGCTGGTCGGGCTGTTCGATGCGGACGATCTTCGGGCCGCTGAGCTTTGCGGGCGTCTGCACCTCGAGCCGCGGGCCCGCGGGGGCAACTTCTTTAGGCCGCGACGGCACGTTCTGCTGCGGACCTGTCTTCTGGCGCGCCGGCGCGTCACCCTGCGCGGGCGGCTCGGTCGGTGCGGAAGTCTCCGCGGTGCCGGCTTCCGCAGCCGCGGCACGCGAATCCGAAGCCGGTGCTTCGCCCGTGCTCTCGTCCGCGGGCCCAGCCGGCGTTTCGCCCGCCTCCTCGGTGACGGGAGCGTCCTGCTCGGGGGGCGCGACCGTCTCGGGCGACGGCTCGGCTGCGGAGGTTTCGGGAGAGGCCGACTCGGCCTTCGTTTCCGTCGCCTCCGCCTGCTTCGCGTCGGTGTCCTCGGTGCGCGCAGCGGGCTTGGCCTTGGCGGCACGCTTCTTCGCCGTCCGCCTCGGACGCGCACGCACCTTCTCAAGATCAACCCGCGCCGACTGCTCGACAGCCGTCGCCGTCCCGCCTTCCCCCGCGTCGTTGAACCACTCGCGCACCGTCGCCTCCAGACCGGCGGAGACCGATGACATGTGGTTCTTCACGCTCGGAATGCCTTCGGCCTTGCACTTCTCGACAATGGCCTTGGATTCAACCGAGAGTTCTTTTGCTAGTTCAAATACACGCTTGGCCAAGTGAACCGCTCCGGTGTCGTGCCGCGGCGCCCGTCGTCTTCGATCGGTCTCGCCGCTGAGTGTCCTGCTGCTGTCTCTCTACTCGTACTCGTTCGTCGTCTCGCCTCTTTCGCCAAGCCGCGACCCGACGGGCCGCGCTCGACGGGGCTGTCCCATTAAATCTTGTCACCCTCGATCGCGTCATCGTCCCCCGCCGGATGGTCGCCCTCACGCAGCTCGGCATCCGCCGGCGTCGTGACACGCTCAGCCGTCTCCTCCTGACGATCGAGAGGCTCGGCGTCAGCCGGTGGCCCCGCCGCTGCTTCTGAAGCCTCCTCAACCGTCCGCGTCTCCTCTTCGGGCCGCTCGCTCGTGGTCGACGGCTCGGCAGGCGGTACCTCGCCGCCGGAAAGGATCGCATCCGCGCGCCCTTCGGCGTTGGGTCCGCCGGGCTGATTCGCGTCGACCGACAGGATTGCCGCAGCCGCCACGTCCCCCGAAACATCCTCGCCCGACCCCAGGTCGCCGTCGAGCAGACGCCGCGCCGTCTCTTCCTCTTCCGCTTTCCGACGCTCGGCCTCTTCCTTTTCCTTGGCCTGCTGCTCGGCGACTT
Source organism: uncultured Phycisphaeraceae bacterium (assembly GCA_964440605.1). GTDB lineage: Bacteria > Planctomycetota > Phycisphaerae > Phycisphaerales > UBA1924 > CAYTSW01. The sequence goes on from CAYTSW010000052.1 coordinate 1,546, forward strand.
CCTTCGCACGCTCGGCCGCCACCTCAACCATTTGTTGCGCTAAGCCCATCTCGATCTCGAGCTCGGCGTTGAGCACGTCGGCCCCGACCTCTTCCACGTCAAAGACGCTCACGATGCCCAGAGCCGCCAGACGGTCGAGCATCTCGGCGCTGACACCCTCGATCGGCTCGAGCGTGTCCGCCATGATCTCCAGACCCTTGTTGAACTCCTCGGGCGTGAGGATGTCCACGTCCCACCCCGTCAGGCGCGCCGCGAGCCGCACGTTCTGCCCCCGCTTCCCAATCGCCAGCGAGAGCTGATCGTCGTTGACGACCACGGTCGCTCGGCCCAGCTCGAAGCAGAGCGACACCTCGGCCACTTCCGCCGGCTTCAGCGCGTTCTGGATGAGAATCTGGCTCGACTCATTCCACCGAACAATGTCGATCTTCTCGCCGTTGAGCTCGTCCACGATGTTCTTGATCCGCGAGCCCCGCACCCCGACGCACGCGCCCACCGCGTCCACCTTCGAGTCGATCGAGCTCACCGCCAGCTTCGTCCGGAACCCCGCCTCGCGCGCCATCGCCTTGATCTCGATGATCCGCTCGGCGACCTCGGGCACCTCCACCTCGAAGAGCCTGCGGATGAAGTCCGCGTGCCCACGCGAGAGCACGATCTTCACTTGGCTCCCCACATCCCGCACGTCCAGAATCAGGCAGCGGATCCGCTCGCCGGGGTGAAACTGCTCGCCGGGGATCTGCTCCGACCGCGGCATGAACGCCTCAGCCCGGTCGATCGTGCACACCAGCGAACCGCCCTCGTACCGCTGAGCCGTCCCCGTCACCACCTCGCCCACGCGCTTGATGAACTCGTCGTAAACGCTCTTGCGCTCGTCCTCGCGGAACTTCTGAATCATCACCTGCTTGAACGTCTGCGCCGCGATGCGCCCGAACGTCGCGGGCGTCATGTCGAGCGGCTCGCCGTGACGCGTCAGCGACATCTCGCCCGACAGGCGATCGATCGTGCACTCGAACTCCTCGACGTCCAGCGAGTTGTGGAACTTCCGCGCCGCTGAGACCATCGCCTGCTCAAGATCCTCGATGAGCACCTCCCGATCGACGTTCCGATCGCGCGCGATCGAGTCGATGATCCGCATCATTTCTTGGCTGTTCATGGCGTCGGTCTCCTGCGGGGCGGTCCTGGTTGTCGAGCTGCCTGATTGACGGGATGTCTGGATGTGATCCGAGATGCAAAACACCACAGGCCACGCGTGACTCGGAAACACGCGTGGCCCGCCGGTACGGATGCGTGCGGCGATCCGTCGCCTCACGCTCATCGCGATGGTGCCGGGCTCACCTCATCAGGTGGACCCCTCCGACTCGCAGCCGCAGTGCGGGGCCGGCCTGGCCTCCACACGCGGGCGTGCTGAACTGGAGTGAGCGATCATCGCGCATGACAACGCACCGAAAAAGCCATAACTCCGGAAGAGCGACCGTCGAGCCTCTCTCGGAGCGAGAACCATACGGGGCCTACCCGACGCCGGTCAACGACTTGTTCGGTGTTGAGCGCCCCGTTCGGAACCAACGCTCACGACGACGACCCCCGGAAGAGGGCGCTGCGGGACACGTCAGCCCGGCCCCACGCTGGACGACGGGCGTTGCACATGCGAGAGTCCGTCGCTCCCCCGTCCCGCGTTGCCGTAACCGGGAGAGACACGCGACGCCAAACCCGAGTAAGAGACGACTTGAGCGACTTCGAGATGGACCTGATCGGCGACAGCGGGGCGGTGCTCGTGATCCGCCTGCCCCACGAGCTCTCTCACGAAACCGCAGACGACATCCGGTCCCAGGTCATGACCCGCCTGCCCGAGCACGACGACGCGGCGCTCATCCTCGACGCGACGGAACTCCGCCTGGTCACCTCCATCGGCGTTGCCGCCCTGCTCCAGATCCAGGAGATGTGCAACGACCGCGGGGCGCCCTTCGTCATCGCCGCGCTGAGCGAGCAGCAGCAGGAGTTCCTCACCCTCCTGCGCCTCGACAGCCGTTTCAATACCGCCCCCACCGTGGACGAAGCCTTGACGGTGGCCGAGGGCAGGTAGCACCACCGCCGCGTCAGACGCGGTCCGAAGCGTTGATCGGTCGACTGACGCGCAGCGCGCGGGCGTCCTTGTGCCGCCCCATTTCCGCCAGCAGCTTCCGCTCGCCCTCCACGCACACCACCACCGGGTCGCGCACGTCCTTCTCTGTCATGATCACGTCCCCCTCCGACAGGTCCAGCAACTCGCGCAGCGTGATCGTCGTCTCCGCGAGCAGGCCCGTCACCTCCAACGCCGCCCGATCGAGCTGGCCCTGAATGTCCCGCGCGAACTCCCCGCGGCTCGCCCCGCGCTGCTGGCTGAACCAGCTCTGCGCCGACAACGCGTCCATCAGCGGCTCAATCACCGCGTACGGAATGCACAGATTCATCGTGCCCGCACGGCTCGCCATCTTCAACTCCAGGCCCACCACCACCACCACCTCGTTCGGCGGGACGATCTGCACGAGCTGCGGGTTGCTCTCAGTCCCGTCGAGCGAGAACTGGAGCGCTTTCACGCCCTGCCACGCCTCCTGAAGCGCCTCCATCGACCGATCGATCACCTTCGAGATCAGCCGCGTTTCGATCACCGTCAATGGGCGCTGCGGGATGAACAGTTCGGCGTTCGTGCCCCCCAGCAGCCGATCGATGATCGGGTAGATGATCAGCGGGCTGATCTCGAAGCAGATCTGGCCCTCCAGCGGCTCGGCGTTGAGCAGGTTGAAGCTCGTCGGGTTGGGCAGGCCCGCGATGAACTCCGAATAGGTCATCTGCTCGCACGTCGAGAGCTTCACCTCCACGATCGTGCGCAGAAACGCAGACAGCGACGCGCCGAACGTACGAGCGAAGCTCTCGTGCAGCGTCGTCAGCGCGCGCATCTGGTCCTTCGACACGCGCTCGGGCCGCTTGAAGTCGTACGCCCGAACCTCCAGACCCTCCAGGTCCTTGCGGTTGCGCGTGAAGATCGTCAGCGACTCGCTGCGCTCCTCCACCTCGCCCGAGTCCACCGCGGCGAGCAATGCATCGACTTCGTTCTGGTCAAGGACGTCGGCGGGCACGGGGCTTCCCGAGAAGGGGCGGGGGACGAGCGCGAGGACGCTTCGCGGGCGCACGATCGCGGCCCGGAGTGTGGCTATCGGCCCCGCGGCCCACGCGCCTTGAGGGCCATCCATCCGTGTGAATCTCGCCTTGCTCCTCGCTTACGCGGAACAACCGCCAGCCGACTCAGGATTACACTCGAACCATGAACAGCACCGTCTCTTTCCGCTTCTTCGCCGGCCTCGTCGCCTTCGTCAGCCTCGCCCTGCTTCCGGGGGTCGCGGTGCACCCGTCCGCAGCCGCCGCTCAGCCGCCCTCGCCCGTTTCAGTGCACTGGCAGCTCACGCCCGCCGAGGCCAAGCCGGGCGGGACCATCCGCGTCGGCGTCACCCTCAACCACGAAGGCAAGTGGCACTCCTGGCCCAACACGCTCGCAGGTGACTTCCAAAGCTTCATTCCTACCACCCTCGAACTGCCCGATCAGCCGGTCTGGGCCAGCGACGTGGGCGCCATCGAGTGGCCCGCGACCAAGATGGCGACCGTCCCCTCGCCCACCGGCTTCGGCACCGCGCAGGCCCCGGTCTTCGCGGGCAAGGCCACCATCACGGTCCCGCTCACCATCGCCGAGGACGCCACCCCCGGCACGTACGTCTACCGCCCGACCATCGGCTTCCAGTCCTGCGACGACAAGGTCTGCCTCCCACCGACCACGAGCACCCTCGAGATCCCGATCACGATCGCATCGTCGAACGAGGTGGCGGACGAAGCCGCAGCCGACGACAAGCTGCTGCGCGTCACCGTGACGCCGCAGATGGGCGTCGCGACTCCGGGCGGCGCGATGGCCCTCGCCGTGCGCATCGAGCCGGCCCCGGACTGGGCGCTCTGGTCGGGTCGGGAAGTGGCGATCCCCGAGTGGGTGGCGCTGCCCACGCCCACCGAGATCACCGTTTCGGGCAACGCGGTCGCCCACGTCGGCGAGGCTCAATGGCCTGATCCGAGTGCGATCGCGCCGCCCGCCGACCTGAACCTCCCTGGCGAACTGGCGGCGTTCGACCAGGCCGTGACGGTCTTTCTGCCCGTACGTCTCGCGGGCGACCTCACGCCGGGCGAGGCCACGACGCTCTCGGTGACGGTTTCAGCCGAGGTCTTCCAGGACCCGGACTTTGGCGAACTCGCGACCGCGACGCAGACGCTGAACCTCGATGTCGTCGAGGCCACCGCGGTAACGCCCACGAGCGAATCTGCAGTCTTCGACGCGTTTGACCCTGCTGCGCTCCAGGTCCTGCCCGAAGTCGAGGTCAACTCGGCGTCGAGTAGGGAGCCCGACGCGAGCGAAGCTGCCGCTCCGCAGCCGCAAGGCCTGAACCTGCTCGGCCTCAAGCTCCCCGCTCTGCTCAGCGCCGAGGGCGGGCTCAATCCCGTCGCCCTGCTCGTGCTCACCCTCGCCGCAGGCGTCGGCGGGTTCATCCTCAACCTCACACCCTGCGTCCTGCCCGTCATCCCCATCAAGGTCATGACGCTCACCTCCCACGCCGGCGAGAGCAAGCAGCGTGCCTTCGTGCTCGGGCTGTGGATGTCCATCGGCGTCGTCGCCTTCTGGGCCGCCCTCGGCGTCCCGCTGGCCATCCTCGTCGCGACCACGCAGAACTTCGTCGACCCCTCGCAGTTCATCTTCGGCCGCTGGTACGTCACGCTCACCATCGGCTTCATCATCGCCGTGATGGCGCTCGGGCTCATGGGTCTCTTCTCCATCAACCTCCCCCAGAAGGCCTATATGGTGAACCCCAGCGCCGACTCCGCCCAGGGCTCGTTCATGTTTGGCGTCATGACCGCCATCCTCGGTCTGCCCTGTTTCGGCTTCGTCGCCGGCGGCCTCCTCGCCGGCGCCGCCTCCATGCCCTGGCAGGCCATCCTCGCCGTCTTTGTTGGCATGGGCGTGGGCATGGCGGCGCCCTACCTCGTCCTCTCGGTCTACCCCAAGCTGCTGTCGTTCGTCCCGAAGACCGGACCCGCCTCCGAACTCGTCAAGCAGTTCATGGGCCTGCTCCTTCTGGCCGCCGCCGCCTTCTTCATCGGCGCCGGCGTCAAGGGCCTCGTCAAGACGTACCCCTTCGTCGGCGAAACGCTCGACTGGTGGGTCGTCGCGCTCTTCCTCGCCGCCGCCGGCGTCTGGCTGCTCGTCCGCACCGCCATGCTCACCAAACGGCCCGAGCTGCGCCTCACCTTCGGGGCCTTCGGCCTCGTGATCGCGGCCGCGGGGGTGCTCATCGCGGTCAACTTCACCAGCGAAGAGCGCGATCAGTACCTCAAGCGACAGGCCGCGCTCGCCGAGGCCGGCGCCGGGGCGCAGTTCATCACCACCACCTGGAACGACTGGACGCCCGAAGCCATGCAGGCCGCACGCGACGCCGGCAAGATCGTCGTCCTCGACTTCACCGCCGACTGGTGCATCAACTGCAAGGCCCTGAAGAAGGGCGTGCTCGAAGTCCAGCCCGTCCGCGCTTCGCTCGAAGCCGACGACACCGTCACCTTCACCGTCGACCTCACCTCCAAAGCCCACCCCGGCTGGAACCTGCTCAAGGAACTCGGCTACGCCGGCATCCCGCTGCTCGCGATCTACCCCGAAGGCGGCGGCGACCCCTGGCTCTCCAACGCCTACGGCTCGGGCCAGGTGATGCGCGCCTTGCGCGACGCCGGCCACGAGCCGCCAAGCGACCCCGACACCCGCACCGCCAGCGCTGAGTGACACTTCGCTCGCCGCGATGATGCCGCAAGGCTGATGTTCGGGTACGCCCTGCGCCGATGAGTGTGCACGACCGGCGCGGCTCGTTCGTTGACACGCCCCGCGCTCGGGGCTACTTTTCCTCCTCCCCAGCCGCAAACACCGCGGGCAGAATTTAGCGGGTGTAGCTCAGTGGTAGAGCGTCACGTTGCCAACGTGAATGTCGGGCGTTCGAATCGCCTCACCCGCTTTCCAAGACCGACCCCGGCCCCCGATAGGCCGGGGTCGTTGCGTTTTGGACCCGCGCCCGCGGGCCGCTCATCCGACTACGCGTGAACCGGGGTGATGGGGGGATCGCCGCAGAGCACTCGGTCGATGTTCTCGGCGCACAGGTCGGTCATCTGGCCCCGGCAGCGCTCGTCGGCGCTGCCGAAGTGGGGGGTCATCACGACGTTGTCGAGTGCCAACAGCTTCGGATGCACCCGAGGTTCGTCCTCGAAGACGTCCAGCCCCGCCGCGAACAGCCGCCCCGCCTCGAGCGCCTCGCCCAGCGCCGCCTCGTCCACGACCGGCCCGCGAGCCGTGTTCACGAGCACCGCTGTCGGCTTCATCAGCCCGAGCCGGTGGGCGTCGATCAGGAACCTTGTCTCCTCCGTCAACGGCGTGTGCACGCTCACGAAGTCGGCGCGGGCCAGCCCCTCGTCGAGCTCCACCCGCTGCGCGCACAATGGCGCGTGCTCGAACATCGGCTTGTGCGATCGGGCCGTGTACAGCACGCGCATCCCCCAGCCCAGCGAACGCAACGCCGTCGCGTAGCCGATGCGCCCAGCGCCGACGATCAGCAGCGTCCGCCCGGCGATCGAGCGCCCGATGAACTCGCTGGGCCCCAGCAGCCCCGTCTCGGCCCAACGCCCCGACCGCACGAATCGCTCGCCTTCGGTCACCCGCCGCGCCGCCGCCATGAGCAGCGCCCAGGCGACGTCGGCCGTCCCTTCGGTGACGGCGTCGGGCGTGTTCGTCACCATCACGCCGCGGCGTGCGCAGGCGGCGACGTCGATGTTGTCATGCCCCACCGCGAAGTTCGCGACGATCTTGAGCCGCTCGCCCGCAGCGTTGAGAAACGCCTCGTCGATCCGCTCGCTCACCCAGGTCACGCAAGCGTGGGCGCCGGCGACGAAAGCGAGTAACTCGTCGCGCGACGCGAAGCCGCGGGGCGGGCCGGTGTCGATCGTCGCCTCGGGGTGGTTCGGCAGGCGGAAGTCGCCCGGCAGCGGTCGGCTGAGCGTGATGCGCATGGTCATGGGCGGCACTGTAGAGCGAGGCACATCGAGCGCGTCCGCAAGGGCGGGACGCCCGTGCCACCATGCAGGGTGGTGACGACGGTCAGACCGCGATCTTGCTCACGCGTTCAATGACGCTCGTGATCGTTTCGATCGCCTCGTCGACCTCGGCTTCGGTGGTGTGCCGCGAGAGGGAGAAGCGGATCGAGCCGTGGGCCAGGCGTTCGGGGACGCCCATCGCCAGCAGCACCGGCGAGGGCTCGAGCGAGCCGGAGGAGCAGGCCGCGCCCGCCGAGGCGTGGAGCCCCTGCTCGGACAGGCCCAGCAGGATCGCCTCGGCTTCAAGGGCGGGGAAGGCGATGTTCGTGGTGTTCCAGAGGCGTGCGCCGGGCGCCGTGGGACCGTTGATCTGCGCACCGTCGACGCGGTCGACGATCGTCCGCTCGAGCCGGTCGCGCAGCGCGGCCAGACGCTCCCGCTCGCCGCCATCTTCGAGCCACTTCTGCGCCAGCTCCCCCGCGACGCCCATGCCGACGATGCCGGGGACGTTCTCCGTGCCGCCGCGGCGTTCGCGCTCCTGCGTGCCCAGCAGCCTCGGCTTGAGCCCGAGGCCCGACCTGGTGAGAAGCGCGCCGACGCCCTTGGGCCCGTGGAACTTGTGGGCCGACATCGCCATCGCGTCGATCGGCGCTCCCTCCGGCTCGCGACGGGAGGCGAGCTTCGTCGGCATCTTGCCGACCCACTGCGTCGCGTCGCAGACGAACGGGATCCGTCGCTCACGGCAGGCCCGCCCGATCGCCTCCACCGGTTGGATCGCCCCGGTCTCGTTATTCGCCCACTGTGCGCACACGAGCGCGACGCGATCGTCGAGCAGGTTGGCAAGCGTGGATGTCTCGATGACGCCGTAACCATTGAGCGGCAAGTGGCGGACCGCGATGGATCGGTTGTCGTCCAACGCCTTCGTGAGGTCGCGTACGGCTTCGTGTTCGATGGCGGTGGTGACGATCACGTCGCGGCCGGAGTCGGGAGGCCGCGCGTCCAGCAGGCCGCGGATCGCCAGGTCGAGCGCTTCGGTGGCGCCGGAGGTGAAGACCACATCCCGCGGCATGGCGCCGACGAGCTCGGCGAGCGAGCGCCGGGCCTGCTCGACGCGGTAGCGCGCCGCCTGGCCGCCCCGATGGACCGACGACGGGTTGTGCCACTGCTCACGCAGCACCTCGGTCATCGCCTCGACGACCTGGGGCTCGGGCCGGGTGGTCGCGTTGTTGTCGAGCTCGATCGGCACGAGCGATGGTAGAAGCCGAGGCTAGTGCTCGGGCAGGCTGGGCGGAGCAGCGGGCGGCGATTGAGAGGGCGGTGTCTTGTCACGGGCATCCTGGATGGCCCGCGCCCGCTCACCGAGCATGAGCTCGGCGACCAGGTCGCGGACGCGGACGCCGCGGTCGTCCGTCGCGTGATGCGCGATGTCGAGCGGGGCCAGCACGCCGTACCCGATGCCCAGGTGCAAGAGCGTCCAGGCGGTGATCTCGGGGGAGAAGTGCTTGGAGACGTGCCCGTTTTCCTGCGCTCGGCGGACTTCGCCCGAGACGAAGGCATGGATCTTGATGATGTGGTGCTGGAGGGCGGCGAGGATGTCCTCGTCGTCGATCTCCATCATCGCCTGGACGACCACGCGGTAAATCCCCTTGCCCTGCTCGGAGATCAGCGGGTTGGCGACGAACAGGCGCTTGAGGCGCTGGGCGGGGTCCTTGGCGATGGAGAGCTGCTTCTCCCACATGTCCATCGTGCGGTTGCCGGTGCGCTCGATGACCGCGATGAACAGATCCTTCTTGGACTTGAAGTGCCGGTAGATGATCGGTTCGGTGACGCCGGCGGCGCGGGCGAGTTCGCTGGTGGTCGCCCCGCCATACCCGCGCGAAGCGAACAGCTTGACCGCGGTGTCGAGGAGCTGCTCTCGGCGTTGCGCGGCTGGCAGGCGCGTCATGGTCGGCCTTCTCCGAGTGGGCGTCGGTGTTCGACCGGTCCGGCAGTGGCCGGTTCCGCACGTGGGCGTCTTCGGACATCGACCAACCGGCGTCCACGACCCGGGTAAATATACACTAACTTATCGGCCCGCGTCCCTCGGCTCGGCCATCTCGCCGGCAGATTTTGAGCCGCGATAGAGCGGGACGGGGTCGAACCCGCTGCCGCCCCAGGGGTGGCAGCGCAGCAGCCGGCGCGTGGTCAGCCAAGCGGCTCGCACGGGGTGGTGGGAACGAAACGCCTCGAGCCCATAGGCCGAGCACGACGGATGGAAGCGGCAGCAACCCCCGAAGAGGTGCCCGAGCGTGAGGCGGTACACGAGGATCGCCCAGACGACGGGCTTGCCGAGAGGCGTCCACGGGCTGCGGTCACGACGCATCGTGTCGCCCTCCGCTCGATGATTCGCGCTTGCTCCACTGCCGATGCAGCGAGCCGACGGCTTCGCGGATCAGCCGGGCGTACACCTTGGGCTTGAGCGGGCGGTGGGCTCCGGCGGTAATCACCACGTCGTATCCCGCGGGCAGCTCGGGCCGCACGTGCCGGAACGCTTCGCGCAAGCGACGCTTGAGGGCGACGCGCTCGTGGGCCTTGCCGAAGCGCCGGCCGATCGAGAGGCCCAGCCGCGTCAACGGGAGGTCGTTGGGCTTCGTGAAGACGGAGATGGGCCCCGTGCGGCGCATCGCGCGGGCGGCGAACACCGCTTGGTAGTCGCGATCGCGCGACAGGCGGTGCCGCCTGCGGAAGAGCAGGCGGTCCGCCGGGGCTTCCGGCTCGGGCGTCGGGCGTGGCTCGGCGGCGTGCACGCCGGAGTCTACGACTCGCGCAGGGCTTCCTGATACCGCCGCATCAGTCGGCTGCGCGTCACCAGCCCGGCGATCGCCCGCTCGTCCCGCGTCTCGGACAGCGCCAGCGAGCCGACGTCGTGCCGCGAGAACTTGTCGAGCACGCGGTCGAGCGTGTCGTCGGGGTGGACGGTCGGCAGGTCGGCCCGCATCAGCTCTTCGACCAGCAGATAGGGGATCGCCTCGCGCTCGATCAACGCCGTGCGCATGTCCTGAGCGGTGACCATGCCGACGTAGTGACCGTCGTGATCGGTGACGACGAAATCGGCGATGTGATAGTTCCCGCGCAGTTCGAGCAGCTTGGAGAGCGGGTCCTCGGGGTGGACTCTGACGTGTGGAACGGGGGTGATCTGCCGCGCGGTGTAGCGCCGCAGGATGGTCAGATCGGCCATCGTTCCGACGAGCACGCCCCGGCGACGGAGCTTGAGCGAGTAGATCGAGTCCCGCATGAAGGACTGCGCGAACAGCGTCGCGACCACCGCGGCGAGCATGATGGGCAGCAGCACATACACGTCCCGCGTCAGCTCGAAGAGGATGAGGATGGCGGTGAGTGGCGCGTGGGTCGTCGCGGCGACAACGGCCGCCATGCCGACCAGCGCGTACGCCGCGGGCGACGAGGCCTCAGGCAGCAGGCCCAGGTGCTCCAGCGCCACGCCGTGCGTTGCCCCGGCCGCGGCACCGAGGAACAGCGACGGCGCGAACACGCCGCCCGACCCCCCCGAGCCGAGCGTGAAGCACGTCGCGAAGCACTTGCACAGCACCAGGATCAGCAGCAGCCACAGCTCGGTGGAGACCGGCTCAACCATGGGTCGCGGCTCCTGCGGAACCGCGCCGACGATGGGCGAGCCCGGCTCGACGGCCGCCACAGACGGCCCGGCCGGAGCGAGTTCAGGCGCCGCGTCAACGAGTCGTCGCGGGGCGTCGTACGACGCCGGCCGCAACAACGCCGTGATCGTCGCGTAGCCGTTGCCGAAGAAGGGCGGCAGGACGCCGGCGTCGTGAGGGTCGGGCGCGTGCTCCACATCGATCGGCTCGTGCGGGTCGACGGGGACAGCGGCTTGCGAAGGCGTCTCCTCGCGCGCGTCGATCGCCGCCGATTCGACCTGCAGGTACCCAATGCCCAGCAGCCCCAGCAGCAGCGCGCCGATCACCGGTTTGATGATCGGGTGCACCTTCACGCGCTCGGCGAGGTCCTCCGAGAAGTACAGCGCCCGGATGAACCCCACCGCGACGCACCCGCACACCAGCCCCAGCGCGAGGTACATCGGGAACTCGGCGATCGTGAACTGGTAGCCCGAGAGCTCGCCGGTGACGGCAAAGATGGCGTCGTTCTTCCCGTAGTACGCCTGCGTGAGCATCGTGCTGATGACGCTCGAGACGACGATGGGCGTGAACGTGCGCAGGGAGAAGTCGCGCAGCAGAATTTCGAGCACGAAGAAGATGCCGGCGATCGGCGCGTTGAAGACCGAGGCGATCCCCGCCGCCGCCCCGCAACCCAGCAGCGTCGCGGCCTGGTCCCGCGGGATGCGCAGCAGTTGCGACAACCCCGAGCCGATCGCCGAGCCGATCTGCACGATCGGCCCCTCCGCCCCCGCCGACCCGCCCGAGCCGATCGTCGCGACCGACGCGATGGACTTCACCAGCGCCACGCGCGGGCGGATCCGTGACGACTTGCGGTAGATCGCGTCCATCACCTCCGGCACGCCGTGGCCCTTGGCCTCGCGCGCGAACAGGTGCACCAGCACCCCCGTGATCAGCGCGCCGACCATCAGCGGAATCGGGATGACCCACCACGGCGTGCGGGAGTAGACGCCGACTACGAAGTGCTCCGCGGCGTGGAGCAGCTCCACGAACGTGATCGCCCCGATCGCGGTGACCGAACCGACGCCCGCGGCCAGCACGATAAGGTACCAGTCACGCCGCAGGTTGAACCGTTTCGTGAAGCCGTCGATGAGTTTCTGCAGGCGCTTGATCACAAGGCGGACACGGTAGGGGATCGCGGCGGGCCGCGGCGTCACCCCCAGGCGTCCCGCGGCAGCATCCCGTGCGCCACGACGTACATCTCGCGCGACACACCCCGGCTCGCCTTGGGCTTGTACCCCTTCACCCGGGTGAACATCATCCCCGTCGTCTCCAGCAGGTCGGGGTACATGCCGCCCTCGAAAACCTTCATCGCCAGGTTGCCCGTCGGCTTGAGGACATCCCCCGCGAGCTCGAGCACGCGCTGGCAGAGGGCGATCGACCGCTCGTGGTCATTCACGCCTGAGGTCTTGGGCGCCATGTCCGAGAGCAGCACGTCGTACTTCTCCCCACCGACGAGCTCGAGGAGCTCCGCCGGGTCGATCTCGAAGGCGTCGCCCACCGCGTGACGCACGTTGCCCGCGAAGGCCCCGCGCAGGCGCTGCAGGTCGATCCCCCCGACGCGGCCCTGCGGCCCCACCAGCTCCGCCGCCACCTGGAGCCACGCGCCGGGCGCACAACCCAGGTCGAGCACGCGGTCGCCCGGGCGGATGATCTGCTTGGCTTGCTGGATCTGCTTGAGCTTGTAGGCCGACCGCGCGAGGTACCCCTGGGCCTGGGCCTTCCGAAAGAACTCGTCATGCAGCACGCGGCGGGCCATTTCAGCCCGACACCGTAAGCGGGGCGACCCGCTCGTGTTGCAGCCCGCGGGCGGATCGGCTACATCCACCACCCCGGGCGGCGTCGCCCGCTTTGCTCGACTTGATATTCCGGCTACGAAGGAGACGGACGGTGCGAGGACTCTGTGATTGGCGTGTCGTGCTCGGGGCGGCTGTCGTGACGCTGGCTTCGGGACACGCCCTGGCCCTGCAGGACGCGACCACGGAGGCCGTCCGCGTGGAACTGACCGACCCCACGCTGCCCGGGTCGCGCGTGGCGCTGAACCTCGCCAATGGGGACACGGTGCGCGGCGTGCTGCTGCGGACCGAGGAAGGCGGCCTGGTGCTCCGGCACACCTACATGGGCGAGGTGCGCATCCCGCGGATCAGCGTGATCTCCGCCTTCGTGAATGTCGCGCCGCGCGAGCGGACGCCAACGGTCGACGACGCCGGCAACGTCGTCCCGCTCATCCCCCAGCCCGTCGCGCCCACGCAAGACGCTGACCCTGTCGAAGCCGGCCCGAGCCTCGAGCCCGAGGTCAAGTGGCAGAACTCCGCCGAGCTGGGCATCCGCGGCTCGTCGGGGAACACAGAGCGCTTCAACCTCGATGCCGCCCTGACCCTTCGGCGTGAGGACTCGGACACCATCTGGAACTTCTCGTCCGTCTACGACTTCTCGACCAGCGATGGCGAAGAGACGGCCAATCGCTTCGACGTCAACACACGCTTCGAGTGGAAGCTCGACGACCCACGCTGGACCGTCTTCGTCCAGGGCCGCTACGAGCTCGACGAGTTCCAGAGCTACGACTACCGCGTGTCCGGGGCGGCGGGCGTGGGTTACAAGTTCATCGAGAACGACAAGACGTTCCTCCAGGGACGCGTCGGTCTCGGCGCCAGCCGCGAGTTCGGCGACGATGCCAACGAAGAAGTCGTCCCCGAACTGCTGCTCGGCCTCGATTTCCGTCAGGAGCTCTCCGACAACGCCCGCTTCGAGGCCTCGACGGAGTTGTTCCCGGGGCTCGACGACGGCGCAACCTTCCGCGCGATCTCCGCCGCGGCTCTCGAGTTCGACGTCACCGACGCCGCCGACCTCTCCTTCCGCGTCGGCGTGGAGCACCGGTACAACAGCGAGGTAGACGACGGCGTCAACCGCAGCGACATCGACTACTTCGCTCGCGTCGTCTGGAACTTCTGATACGGCTAACCGGCTCGGCGCGCACACGCGCGTGCGCGGTCGCGCTCCGCGGCCTCACGCCCCGCCCGCGCCTCGATCGTCCGCCGGCGTCCAAGCGGGAGCGGGCATTCGAGGATCGACCGCACATGGCGCAGGGTACGCGCCGTGCGGGCGGTCAACGGCGGGATGACGGTCGGCGTAACGCCGTGGATCATCGGCGCCACCCCACGGCTTTCAGGTCGCGCTGAACGTCCTCAGCGAAGCCGCGGTACCAATCGCGCCGGGCGGCGATCTCCTCGCGCGCCTGCTCGACGCGCTGGCGCGAATAGTGCCGCAGCCACTCGCGCGTTTCGGCGCAGATCTTGTGCGATTCGCACGCCAGCTCGTCCACACGCTGGCGGACGGACGTCATGTGCTGGTGGACCATGTCGAATAACGATCCTTCCATGCGGGTCGGCTCGGGGCCGAAGTATGTGAACTTGACCGGCATCGCTGATCCCTCCGGGTTCTTTGGGCGGGAGGGACATCGGGTCGTGGGAGGCGCGGCTTGATCGCTGGTGCCCAAAAGTGGGGGGATGCCACGTCGAGAGCCGGCCCCGTGTGCTTGTGGCAGTGCCAGCAACACCTGTCGCACCGTTTTTTGTTTTTTTGTTTGGACCCCTTCTCCCATCGGAGTAGGTTGTCCGATAGCCCCGTGGCGGGCTTCTAAGGAGAAAATCATGAAGACAATTTTAGGCAGCGTGGTAATCGGCACCGTCTGTGCGATGTCTGCGGGCGTTGTGGCTCAGGAGGCTGTTCCGCCGACCTCTTGGGTGGGGCTGCCCGTGACCGACCCAGGGTCCTCGGCGTGGCCGGAACACATCGTTGACTCGGGGTCGATCTGCTACGGCGACTGGTGCTTCAAGGCGGTGTATCGCCAGGTCGAGTCGCCGGAGGGTGCGCCCTTCCCGTTCGCTCCGCACATCGTCGGGTTCCTCGCGACGCTCGATCCGGAGGTGGCGCACGGCGACAACATCCGAGCGGTGTGGTTTCAGAGGCCGCCCGAGCCCGGGGATAGATGGGAAGCCGTCGCCTGGCAGGGCGACGATCCATGGGCGGCGGTGCAGTGGTTGAAGGCGCACCTCGACATCCCGGACGCACAGAACGCCCGATTCGATTTCCTTGAGCCGGTGAGCGACGAGCGAGCCGAACCCGCTCCGTACGTTTCGGGGTTCCTGGCCGACGATCCGGTTCGGGCGACGTTGCAGGTGGAGGGGGGGAAACGCCGGGAGTTGCTCGCGACGATGCAGAGGAAGGGCGGGGCGGTCGCGGTCGTCCCGCTCGAGTGTGAGAGCCCGCATCGGACCGCGCTGCGGCTCGAAGAACTCGCCTTGTACCGCGAGTGGCGGATGATTGAAGACCACTTGGAGAAGCGGCTGGGCGACGCGGCTCGGGGTGGAGGCATCGCTTGGCCGCACCCGCGGGACCCGATGGTCGCACCGGCGCCGGCGGACGATGATGGGGACAGCGGTGGCATCTCAAATCGCAACTGCAACCCGGGAATCGAGCGAGAAGAGTGGACCCCGACCGGGGTGCTCTGCGATTGCGAGAACCGAGGGCCCAACGCCTATCTGAACGGGACGTTCACCGCCAACGCCGAGGGAGAGGTCCGCTTTTGGATCCCTTGGCCGCCACCAGCGGGCACCTTGATCACGTTGAAAGCCGGAGTTGGCGCCGAAGTTACGTTGGCGTTGTGCATCTGGGAGCGAGAGTGCTGCGGAGAAGCGTTCCGGCAGATAAGGTTCGTCGATGCCGACTGCAACGAAGAAGAGTACACCGTGATCGAAGAGCGACGCTGCTTCCAACGGCAGTTCTGGGCAATCCGTGCGTCCGCAGACGCGTGCGACAGGGCGTTTCTACCAAGCGAGATGCCGCGCGATGATCAGGAGTGCGGCCTATACCGTCCGGGAGATGAACCTATCACGGTCGAGGACGTTCGTGAGTTCCTCGAGAGCGAACCGGAGTGATCCGGGCGAG
>CAYTSW010000053.1:0-17240 GCA_964440605.1 uncultured Phycisphaeraceae bacterium
GTCGGGCCCGACAGGAGAGTCCTCGGCGGACGGATCCGATGGATGGTCGTCGGCTCAGCGACGACGGCGCAGGCCGGCGAGGCCCGCAACACCGAGCGCCGCGAGCGCGCCCGGAGCCGGGATCGCCTGGCCGCGAATCTCGCCCGGCTGGTTCAGCTCGGTATGGATGTTCACGTACCACAGGCCGGCACGCAGGTCGGCGGCCTGATCGGGCGTGAGGAAGGCCGAGCCGGTGATCACGCCGTCGTTCGTCGGCGGGAGGTTGTCGTTCTCCTCGAGGAAGATCTGGACGCCGGCCGTCTCGCCGAAGTCCGCGGGGCCGTGCAGGTGGATGCCCGGAGCCACGATCGGACCACTCAGACCCGCGTAGGTGATCTCCCACGTCAGCTCCAGCGTGTCCAGATCCAACTCCATGAACCCCGTCCCCGCGGGCTCCACAAACTGCGTGAGCTCCGGCGCAGGGACTTCCTGCTCAACGGTGATCGCGAACTCGAACGTATCGACGTTGGCGATGCCGGCCTGAGCGGCCGAGCCAACAACCAGGCCAGCCACGCCGGCGACAATGGCGCACTTCATAATGGAATCTCCTCCATTGGTCCCTGTGCAAGGGAGTGTGTCTTCGCGCGCTCCCTCCCCCGGAAGGAAACGCCTTCGCGCACGCGGCGCGACACCCTCAAGCTAGGGTCGCGCCGACACGGATGCCAATAAAACTCGCTTCATCGCGCGGTTTGGCGTGTCCGATTTTTCAGCAAGTTCCAAAATCCGCTCTCAGCGTGACCCTGCACCACGACGTACTCCAGCGCCGAGACGAGCAGCAACACCGGCCCTGCCCTTGAGCCGCCGAGCAACACCACGCCGACCACGCTGATCGGCTGCGCGCCGTCCACGTAGATCAGGACCGAAGCGAACGCGACCGCAACGCCGTGGTCACGATCCGCTCCCTTCGTCGTCGCTGATGTCCCCGCGACCTTCGGCCCTGTCCGGTTCGACCGTGCGCTCGTCGGTCGCGCGGTACGTGATCCGCGCCTTGGCGTACCGCTCGGGCGAGATCTTCAGGTCGGGCGTCTCGCCCTTGCAGTGCTGCGCGTGCAGGTGCTTCAGAAACGGCACGCACCACTGACAACCCGTCCCCGCGCCCAGGCACTCCGACACCAGCGACGCGACGGGCGGATCCTCGCGGGCGAGGTATGACCGGATCTTGCGCAGCGAGACGTTAAAGCACAGGCAGACATGATCGTCCGGGTCCATCGGCGCCTCCTGACAGCGACGCAAAAGGGTACGGCGCCGACACGCCGTACCCTCGGACGATCTGTGAATCGAGCCCGATCAGCGACGCCGACGCAGCAGCGACAGCCCGGCGACGCCCAGCAGCGCGACGCCGGAAGATGGCGCGGGCAGTTGCACGACAAAGGGCACGCGCTCGAAGTCCGAATCGAGCAGCAGGCCCGTCCAAAACCGTCCGTCGTCTGAGATGCCGGTGACGTCGACCAACCCGTACCCCTGAGGCAGCATGACCCCCTGGCGCCGGAAGAAGTCGCTGATGAGCACCGGCTCGGACGAGCCGGGCGTCCAGAACGCCGGGTCGGCGAACCCGCCCCGCCAGGCGCGCCCCGCTACAAGCGAGCCGTCGGCAGACATGTCGAAGATCGAGGGCGCGTTGAACGAGGGCGATTGATTGTTCAACGTCATGACCTGATCGCCCCCGGACAGCAGCCAGCCCAGGCGATCGCCCGATTCGGCGTCCACATAAATGCCCGCCGCCGAACCCCCGTCACACGACAGCACGCTTGGCCGTGTTTCGTTCAACCCGAGATCCAACTCCTGCTTGCCGAACTGCTCGGTCCAGATGCAGGCCGGCGTCGGCCCGTCGAAGTCGAACCCGAGCTCGGCTCCCGAACCCTCTTCGCGTTTCGCACAAACGGCGCGAATCTACCGCCCTCGTCCGATCACCCGCAGGTAACGCCCCAGCGCCATCACTGGGAAGTAGTGACGGTAGAGGTGGTACCGCAGGTAGAACACACGCGGGAAGCCCGTGCCCGTGAACCAGCCCTCGCGCCACGCGCCGGCGGGCTCGGCGATCGGGTGCAGCGCAGCCGAAGCCTGTTCGTCGCGCTCGAGTTGCGTCTCGCAGAGGTACGCGATCGCGCGGCGGACCGCCTCGTCGAGCACCACTTCGTCCGCCGGCAGCACCTTCATCATGCTCATCACGCCCCACGCCGTCTGCGAAGGCGTGCTCGGCCCGCGCCCGCGCAGGTGATTGTCGAGGTACGAGTTCGCGCTCTCGCCGAAGCCGCCGTCGGCGTTCTGGATCGAGCGCAGCCATTCCAGCGTGCGACGCAGATACGCCTGCTCGACCGACTCCCCCACCGCAACCAACCCGCCCACCGCCTGCCACGTGCCGTAGATGTGATTCACACCCCAACGCCCGTACCACGAACCGTCGGCAAACTGCGCATCTTTGAGGTACCGCACAGCACGACGGACCGCCGGGTAGTCCGTCGGCACGCCGTTGGTCACCAGCGACTCGAGGATGCGCCCGGTAATGTCGGCGCACGAGGGGTCCTGCATGGCGTTGTGATCCGCGAAGGGGACGGCTTCCATCCAGCGCCGATCCGTCGTCCGGTCGAAGGCCGCCCACCCGCCGTCGTCGTTCTGCATCGCCAGCATCCAGCGCACGCCGCGCTCGGCCGACTCGATCGCCTTGCGTCGGCGCTCACCGCGCCGGGCCGAAACGTCTTCGCCCGCGCAGTGCTTGCGTTCCGGGTCCCACAGCGCCTTCACGCCCGGCTCCGCGGCCCGGCGCAGCGCCATGCAGACCATCGCGGTGTCGTCGACGTCGGGGTACCAGTCGTTGCGGTACTCGAAGGCCCAGCCGCCGCAGGCCTTCGGGCCGTTGCCGCCCGCCGGGCCCATCGTGATGTCGCGATCCTCGGGGCGCAGGTTCTCCACCCAGTCGCCGACGAGTGACACTTCCTTGTCCAGCAACCACTCGACGACGCGCGCCGTCGCCGGATCATCATCCATCGTCCGCCCGGCTTCGGTCGCGGCGTACAGCGCCGTTCCCGTGTCCCAGACCGGGCTGAAGCAGGGCTGGATGCGGATGTGGTCGTCTTCCTCCACGATGAAGCGGTCGAGCTGGCGCTCGGCTTCGACGATCACGGGGTGGCTCCGCTCGTAGCCCATCGCGCGCAGCGCGATCTGGATGTAGACCATGGGCGGGAAGATCGCCGCCAAGCCGTCGGTCGTCTCGGGGCGCATGCGCTCGAGCAACCACGCCTCGGCGCGCCTCATCGCCTTTGTGCGCAGGACCATGAGCCCCGCCTTGTCCAGCGTCTTGAGCACGCGGTCGACACCCAGGAAGACGTTGTTCCAGCCGAAGAGCTCGTCCTTGTCCCACTTCTTGTTCAGCCGCTCGCGACGACGCGGGTGGCGCCACAGCTCCTCGATGCCCTTGCCCTTGGGGACAGTCGTCACGGGTCGCAACGCCGAGCAGATGCCCAGCGGCAGGATCATCGTCCGCGTCCACGACGCCACCTTCGTGAGGTGAAACGGGAACCACCGCGGCAGCAGCACCACTTCGGGCGGGATGCTCGGGCACGCGTCCCACGACGCCTGACCCAGGCACGCGAGATAAAACATGCTGAAGGTGTTGATCGCTTCGGCGCCGCCCAGTTCAAGAATGCGCTCGCGCGCCCGCGTCATGTGCTCGGCGTTCGGATCGTCCCCGAAGAGCTTGAGCACGAAGTACGCCTTGACCATCGCGCTGATGTCGGGCGGCGAGCCGGGGTACTGGCCCCATGTGCCGTCGGCGCGCTGGAGCATGCGCACATAAGCGAGCATCTTCTCGAACCGCGCGAGGTCCTCCTCGGTGGCTTCGGGCGGTTCGTGCTGCCCGAGGATGACCTTCATCAGGAGGTATTCGGTGTTGAGGATGGAGTCGCCCTCGAGCTCGGCGCACCAGTGGTCCCCGTCGTTCAGCTTGGCGTAGAGCGCGTGCACCGCGCGGTCGAGCGACGCCGACACCTCGCGCGCGAACGCGTCGGTCCGCCCGCTCGGCTCCGACTCCCGCACCAACCCTTCTGCTCTCGACGTCAGCGTCGTCATCGCGCGTGTACTCCCGATCCTTCTGCACCGCGGTGGCGGGCAGTCTAGCCGCCCATCAGCGTGTGTCTTGATCCGGCAAAGCCCCCAGCAGGCACGCCGCCGTCACCGCCGCCGTCACGCCCAGCAGGTTGAAGAGCCAGTCATCAAACGCCGGCGTCCGGCCCAGGCCCGGCAGCGCCTGTGTCCACTCGTCCAGCGCCGCGAAGGCGATACACGCCGCCCACGTCAGCAGCAGGTTCCGCAGGTGAAGCGGGCGTCCGAACAGCCCGGCGGCGATCGCCAGCGTCGCGAGGACGCCGTACGCCATGAGATGAAGGAACAGATCGGGCCGGGGCAAATCGCCCATGTCCACCCGGAGCCGCGGCCAGTGCGTCGCGGTGACGAGCACGAGCGTGTAGACGCCCAGCACCGCCCGGCGCGTGCGCAAGCCCGGTGCGCTCACGCCGAGGCCCGCGCCCCAGGCGTCGCCGGCTTGACCTCGCTCGTCGAGTTGCGGCGTTCGAGCATGCGGTCCCAATCGCGCATGAACGAGGTCGCGACCGCCTCGTAGTCCTTCGCGCCGGGGCAGCCCGGGGCGTACTCGAAGATCGTCTGCCCGAAGCTCGGCGCCTCGGCGAGCTTGATGTTCCGTCGAACCGCCGGGCGGAAGACCTTCGCCCGCGACCACGCCGCCCCCGAGTCGCGGCTGCCCTCGAAGAACGCTTCAAGGTCCGCGACCACCTCCCGCGCGTGCCGCGTCTGCTCGTCGTGCATGCACAGCACAATCCCCGTCACACGCAGCGACGGGTTCACCTCCTGACCTACGAGCTGCACCGTCTCCAGCAGCTTGCCCACGCCCTGCAGCGCGAGGAAGTGCGCCTGCATCGGCACCATCACCTCGCGAGCCGCGGCCAGACCGTTGAGCGTCAGCAGGCCTAGCGAGGGCGGGCAGTCGAGAAAGACGAACTCGTACCGATGCCGCACCGCGTCCACGAGATGGCGGAGGCGGACGTGCCGGTCGTCCGCGTCGCCCAGCTCGTGCTCGGCGGCCGCCAGATCGGTCACGGCGGGCAACAGGTCGAGATGCTCCCGCGTGCGCACGATCCAGGGCGTGTCGTCCTCATCCGCGACCACCCCCGACTCGGGCGGGTCGAGCAGCGCGTCGTAGACCGATCGTTCCACTTCAGCCGGGTCGACGCCTAGGTGCAGACTCGCGTGGGCCTGGGGATCGAGGTCAACGAGGAGGACCGGGCGGCTGGTGCGTGCGACCGCGGCCGCGAGGTTGACCACGCTCGTGGTCTTGCCCACGCCGCCCTTCTGGTTCATGAACGCGACCGTGCGCGTGAGGTCATGGCCGCGCGTGGGATCGCCGCTGGCTTGGGTCATCGGTGCCGCCTCCGTGCTGATTCGCCGGAGCAGTCTACTCGCCCGGATGTTTCGGACCTGCGCGCCCGTCTGCGCTGGCCGTGCCGCCTGAGCCGGGGATGACCACCCGTTCTCCCCAACGCCGCCAAGCGGGCCGGAGGTTTGGACGATGACACCTACGACCACGGAGGAGCAAGACCGTGAAAACGCGCAGCGAACTCACCGCTCGGGAAGCCGACGCCCTGCAGGATTCCATCATCCAGCGGCTGGGCGATACGTCGGTCCCGACGCTGCCCGAGGTGGCGCTGAAGATCGTTGAGCTGATCTCGGACCCCGACAGCACGATCAAGCAGTTCTCTAGGATCATCGCCAACGACCAGGCGCTGACCGGGCGCATGCTGCGCATGTGCAACTCCGCGGCCTTCGCGCAGCGACAGCCCGTCACCACCGTCGAACGCGCCACGGTGCTCCTGGGCCTCGAACGCATCAAGGCCCTCGCGCTCGGGTTTCACCTCAGCAAGTCGGCGGCGGAGGCCGATAACGGGGAGCCGGACTTCAAGCTGCTCTGGACGCGCTCGCTCATGCGTGCGTGGATCGCCCTCCGGCTCGCCGAGCCCGTCGACAAGAGCGTCGCGGGCGAGGCCTTCATCATCGCGTTGCTCTCCGACGCCGGGCTCCCCTCCATGCCACGGCTGGTCGATCGCGCACAGTGGCGTGCGATCACAGAAGCCGGGACGACTCCGGCTAAGCAGATGGTCTGCGAAACGCGCACGCTCCCGCTCACCCACGTCGACGTCGCACAGGCGCTGTGCCGCATGTGGAAGCTGCCCGACCGTCTGGCCAAGCCCATCGCCTGGCACCACGCCTGCCCGTCCGCCATGACGCCTGCCGATCCGTTGTCGGTCCTCCATGCCGCGAGCTTCGTCGCCGGGTCGATCCCGCTCGGCCCGGCCGACGCCATCGGTGATACCACCACGATCCGAGGTCACGCGCGCGAGCTCTTCAATCTCGACGAGCCGGCCCTCGCCGAGACCATCCGACAGGCCGGGGTCGAGTTCGACCGCTGCAAGTCCATCTTCAGCGACATCATCGACGACAACGCCTCGGTCGAGTCCATGATCGACCACGCCATGGAGCAGTTCGAGAATCCCCCCGCCCAGACGCCCGACGCCCCGACCGAGCAGGTCAGCGCCGGCGGCATGCGCTACACGCTCCGCGCCGAGCCCGACCGGCGCATCACCGCGACCATCGCCGACGAAGACGGCAACGAACTGCTCACCGAGCGCTTCGACCCGCGCGAACTGAGGGTCGCCGACCTCAGGAAACTGCTCATGCTCGAACAGGCTGAGCCGCAGGAGTTCACAGCCGTCCGCCAGAAGGTCGTCGGCCTCGCGGCCTGAGGCCACGCTCACCTCGGGCATCGACGGCGGTATCGTCTTCGCGTGACGCCGATCCGCGATGAGGCCATCGTCCTGCGCGAGTGGGACTTCTCCGAAACCTCCCAGACCGTCGCGCTGCTCACCCGCCACCACGGTGCGCTGCGCGGGCTCGCCAAGGGCGCCCGGCGCGACAACGCGGGGTTTTCCGGCGGGTTCGAGCCGATCACGCGGGGCGAGATCGCCGCTTTTCCCAAGCAATCGTCCGATCTGGCGACCCTCGCCGAGTGGGACCTGCGCGAGGTCTTCTGGAACGCCCGCGCGACGTACCGGGCCCACCTCGCCGCCCTCTACCTCGTCGACGCGACGCGCCACGCCATCACCGATTCCCAGCCGCACCCCCGCGCCTTCGACGCTCTGCTGCACGCCTTGCGGACGCTTGAGCCGGCCGACCCCATGCCGGCGGTCGCCCGCTTCCTCTATGACCTGCTCGTCGACATCGGCTTCCGACCCGTGACCGACCACGACGCCCAGACCAACGACCCCCTGCCGACCCGCGGCCCGCTGGGGTTCGACCCCGTCGCCGGCGGTCTGACGACCGACCCCGGCCCCCACAGTTCGCCCGACCCTCCCCAGAACGCCCCCGTCTGGCGCGTCCGCCGAGCCACGGCGGGGGCGCTGGCCCGACTCGCGACGCCGACCGCCACTCAAGCCGAAGCACCGAGCGAAACGCCGCGGCTCGCCCACCTGCTGGCGACCTTTCTCGCCCACATCGTCGGGCGCAAGCCAACGACGCACGACTCCCTGTTTCCCACCAGGAATGCCTGAGCGATGTCGCGGGGGTCGTGGCCTCGTTCGTGAACGCCGGGCGATGCAATCCCGAACAACGCGTCCGACCGAGCGTAAGTGTTCACTAAGCTGGCGGCTCGCAACCCCGCGAGCCCTCGGCTAGAGTAAACGTCTCGGAGACCAGCGCCCCCATGCGGGTAACGCCGTTGTGTGCTGATTGCCCCCATGCACCTGCCCCATGACCCTAACGACGCTTCCGTCGAGCCCCCGCCCCAGCTCGTCACCGACAAGGCCCACGACCGGGTCACCGGTGTCGATATCCGCATCGACCGCGTCGGACAGGGGCCACCGCTCGTCATCCTGAATGGCCTGCTGGGACTCAACGAGCACTGGTTTCCCTGTCTGCGGCACCTCGCCGATGACGTCGAGTGCGTGCTCCTCCAGCCGCCGCTGCTCGAGATGCGGGGCAAGGGCTGCACCGTCGACGGCGTGATGCAGCTCACCCTCTCGGTTCTCGAGACCCTCCTCGACGAGCCGGCGATCCTCGCAGGTAACTCTCTGGGCGGACACATTGCGCTGCGCCTCGCCCACGCCAAGCCCGAGATCGCCAAGGGGCTGGTCCTCATCGGCTCGTCGGGGCTGTTCGAGCGAACGTTCGAGAAGAACGTGCAGCACACCCCGAGCCGCGAGTGGATCGACAACAAGATCCGCGAGCTCTTCTTCAACCCCGACCGCATGCTCCCGGGCATGGTGGACAAGGCGTACGCCGAGCTTTCACGCCGCAGCGCCGCGCGGGCGTTGGTGAAGCTCGGGCGCAGCGCGAAAAGCGATCACCTGGGCGAGATCCTGCCCGAACTGCGCATGCCGACGCAGCTCATCTGGGGCCAGCACGACATCGTCACGCCACCCGTGGTCGCCAGGCAGTTCGCCGACCTGCTGCCCGACGCCCGGCTGGCGTGGATCGACGACTGCGGGCACGCCCCGCAGATCGAATCCCCTGACGACGTCGCCCGCGTCATCCTGGGCTTCGTCCGTGAACTCCACTCCGCCGGCGTCGAGGGACGACAGGGCGTTGCCTAAGCCTCCGTTCGTCCAGCGCACGACCCCGTGGACCGCAGCCGTCGGCTTCGGCCTGCGCGCGATGCTCGCCCGGCGCATCCGCCGGCTGAGCGATAGCGGGTACTGGTCTCGCCACACTGCCGACGTGCAGCACGACCAACTGCGCAGGCTGCTGACGCTCGCGAAGGACACCGAGCTCGGGCGCGCGCACGGCTTTGCGAAGATCCTCGATCGCGCGCCCGACGACCGATGCAACGCGCTGCGCGACGCGATCGCGCCCGCCGAGTTCGAGGCGTGGCGACCCATGCTCGCCCGTATGCGCGACGAGGCCCAGCCCGATGTCACCTGGCCCGGGCTCGTCATGGACTGGGCCGAGACCAGCGGCACAACGGGCGGCACCAAGTTCATCCCGGTCTCCAGGCAGATGATGCGGTCCAACTACAAGGCCGCCCTGGACATCTTCGCCCACGCGGCGCGCACGGGCGTGTCGCTGCCCCATGCCTTTGCCGGCAACATCGTCTTCCTGGGCGGGACCACGGAGTTGCGCACGAACGAGCACGGCATCCGCTCGGGCGACCTCTCGGGCCTCGTCACGCCGCTGATCCGCTGGCCGCTCAGCGAGGTCTACTCGCCGGGACCCGACATCGCGCTGATGAGCCACTGGCCCACGAAAATAGAGGCGATGGCGAAGCTGGCGATCGAGCAGGACGTACGCGGCGTCTCGGGCATGGCCTCGTGGTCGCTCGTGCTCTTCGAGCGCGTGCTCGAGCTCGCGCGTGAGCGTGACCCTTCGATCGCCTGTCTCCGCGACGTCTGGCCCAACTTCGACCTCTTCATCCACGGCGGCGTGAAGTACCCGCCCTTCGACCCCCGCGTCCGCGAGGCCTGGAGCGGCTCGCGCGAGCTGGTGGCCGCCAACGACATCCCCCACCGCGTCGAGGTGTACCCGGCTTCGGAAGGCTTCATCGCGATCCAGGACACCGCGGGCGACCCCGGCCTGCGCCTGAACACCGACATTGGCGTCTTCTACGAGTTCATCCCGCTCGAAGAGGTGGGCCAGGACGACGCGCGGTCCTTCATGTGCCATCAGGTCGAGCCGGGGCAGCGGTACGTCGTCTGCATGACGACGTGCGCCGGGCTGTGGCGGTATGTGATCGGCGACGTCGTGGAGTTCGACACGCTCCCGCCCGACGGGCCGCCGCGGCTGCGGATCGTCGGGCGGCACAAGCACTTCATGAACGCCTTCGGCGAGAACCTGATCGTCGAGGAGATCGAGCGGGCCGTCGTCGCCGCCCGCGACGCGACGCGCGCGTACGTCGAAGAGTTCACCGCCTGCCCGATCTACCCGGACGAGCGCACCACCGCGGGGCTCGAGCTCGTCATCGAATGGCGCGGCGACGACGCGGAGCAGGCCCGGCGCTTCGTCGAGACCTTCGACCAGACCCTCCGGGCCATCAACGTGGACTACACCACCAAGCGGACCGATGGCGTGGGCATGGCGCTGCCGACCCTCACACGGGTCAGGCCGGGGGTCTTCCACGAGTGGATGGCGAGCCGGGGCAAGCTCGGCGGGCAGAACAAGTGCCCGCGGCTGGCGAACCACCGCGAGTTCGTCGACGGGCTGCGCACCATCGCGGGCCTCGATTCCGTTTCCGAGCCGACTCCGGGGCAACCGGCGAGCGCCCGCGGCCAATGATGCAGCAGTAAGGAGCCCTTCGACCATGCCCGCCCCCACCTCCACCACGACCGCACACCCGCCCAGCGCCACGATCCCCGCGGCCCGGGCGCTGCTGGCCCAGTGCCGCGGCTTTCTGAGTGATCTCGACGACGCTTCATACACCGAGCCCTGCCCGGCGATGTTCAACGCGACGATCGGCGCGCACGTGCGCCACACGCTGGACCACTTCGCGGCGGCCCTCGGCGCTCAAGGCGATGAGGCGATCGACTACGACCACCGCGAGCGCGACACGCCGGTGGAGAAGAGCGTGGAGGCGGCGGTGGCGCTGATCGATGACATCGACGCCAAGCTCGATGCGCTCACCGAGGCCGACGCCGATCGCGACGTGCGCATCCGCGTGATGCTCTCGGGCGACGGCGACGAGACGCGACTCGCGAGCACGCTCGCGCGTGAGCTCGCTTTCGCGGCGCACCACGGCGTGCATCACCACGCGATGATCGCTTCGATCGCGATGAGCCAGGGGCGCGACGTGCCCGCGGGCTTCGGCAAAGCGCCGAGCACGATCGCCTACGAGTCGAGCCGCTGATCGGATTGCGCGAGCCGTGTGCACCGTCACGATCATCCCAACCGCTTCCGGCTACCGGCTGGTGACGAACCGCGACGAGTCGCGGACACGCCCGCGCGCCGAGCCGCCGCGCCGGCGCGCGCTCGAGGGCGGCGGCGAAGCCTTGTGGCCGACCGACGCTAAGGCGGGCGGCACCTGGGTGGCGACCGCGGCGCACGGCTTGACGCTGACCATCCTCAACCGCACGCGCCGGCCGGGAGACCCCCCCGCGCCTGGGTCCGAAGCGTTGGTGAGCCGCGGCTCGATCATCCCGGCGCTGTTGCATCATGAAGACGCCGCGGCTGCGATCGACGCGCTGCGCGCGATGCCGCTCGAGCGCTACACGTACTTCCGACTCGTCGCGGTCGATCCGGAGCGGATCCTCTGCGCGACGTGGAACCGCGCGGCGTTGTCCGAACGCCAGTGGAGCATCGAGACGCCGGTGTGTTTCGCCAGTTCGGGTCTGGGCGACGAGCACGTGCAGTTGCGTTGCGATTTGTGGCGGGAGATGCTGAGCGAGCATGGCCTAAGCGCCGCGACGCAGGACCGCTTCCATGAGCATGTCTGGCCCGAGCGGCCTCACCTGAGCGTGCGCATGAGCCGCGAGGATGCCCGCACGGTGTCGACGACGCGGGTGGAGCTCGACGACGCCGGCGCGAGCCTGCGCTATCGCGACGACGTCGGCGAGGCGCCGGCGTTGATGGTCGCGCGTGACGCCTGCCCTACGACCAGCACCCGCTGAGGACCGCGACGTGAACCGCTTCCGGAGCCTGCTTCGTCGCCGCTGGGTCCGCTGGGGTCTCGTCGTTTACGCCTTCCTGCTGATCGCTTCGCACGTGTGGACGGGCCTCCTCAAGCCGCCGCCCGAGCCCGACGCGCGGACGCAGTTCGTGACTGTTCCGTCGATGAACGCGGGCGGCGAGGAGCCGGGCGCCGAGCCGACGCGCCTGGGCTATCGCACGTGGGGCGCGCCGCTTGATGCTGACAGCTCTCGGCCGCCGCTGCTGCTGATCCACGGCTCGCCGTCGGGCGGGGCGAGCGACTTCGACGGCTTCGCGCCGCTCCTGACCGACAACGATCGGCGCACGGTGATCGCGATCGACCGCCCGGGCTTCGGCGACTCGGACAACTGGGTGCCGAGCTACTCGCTGCGCGCCAATGCGCGCCTCGCGCTCGCACTGCTCGACGAACTGGGGGTACGGCGCGCGCACGTGCTCGGCTTCTCGCAGGGCGGGGGCGTGGGCATCTGGATGGACCACTTCGCGCCCCAACGCATCGCCTCGCTCGCGCTGGTCGCCTCCATCGGGATTCAGGAGGGCGAGGGCTCGGGCGACTACTGGTTCGAGCACGCCAAGTACGCGTTGGGGTACGTGGGGCTGGTGGTGCTGCCCGAGTTCCTGCCTCACTTCGACTTGTTGGGCCCGCGCGACTTCCGGCACGCGTTCATCCGTGACTTCTGGGACACCGACCAGCGCCCGATCCGCGCGCTGCTGGAGGACATGGACACACCGACACTGATCCTGCACGGGCGCAACGACCCCTTGGTGCCGGCGTGGACGGCTGAAGAGCACCACCGGCTGATCGAGTCGAGCCGGCTGGTGATGATGGATGCGAGCCACTTCTTCGCGTTGGGCCCGCCCATGGGCGACGAGCGGGCGACGGGATTCGCCGCCGACAGCGTGACGTGGTTCACCCGTCGGCACGACAAGCCGGGCGTAGCGCCGCTGGTCGGCGTCGCGAACTTCGCTCCGGTGGACCCCGAGGCGCGATCGATCGGCGGGTTCGAACTGCCGCGGTCGTGGCCCTGGTGGCTGCTGGTGATCGTCCTCGCGGTCGCCACGCTCGTCAGCGAGGACCTGACGGTCATCGCCAGCGGCCTGCTGGTCGCGACGGGGCAGATCGACATCGCGGTCGCGCTGTTGGGGTGCTACATCGGG
Organism: uncultured Phycisphaeraceae bacterium; assembly: GCA_964440605.1. Classification (GTDB taxonomy): domain Bacteria; phylum Planctomycetota; class Phycisphaerae; order Phycisphaerales; family UBA1924; genus CAYTSW01. The sequence continues at coordinate 12,892 of CAYTSW010000053.1, forward strand.
ATCATCATCGGCGACTTCGGGCTCGTGCTCATCGGGCGGTTCGCGGGGAGGCGGGTGCTCAAGTGGCCCTTCTTCCGCAAGGCGCTGCCCGAGCGGTCGCTGCGGCGGTGGGAGAAGACCTTCGATCGGCACCTGGCCAAGACGGTGTTCCTCTCGCGCATGCTCCCGGGGGCGCGCCTGCCGATGTACGTCGCCGCGGGCCTGCTCTCCAATCGCGTCTTCGAGTTCATGTTCTGGATGCTCATCGCGGTGGCGTTGTGGCTGCCGGTGCTGATGGCCCTGACGATCCTCATCGGGCAGCCGATCTACGGCTTCTTCGCCGAGGTGTTTCACGGGCCGTGGGCGATCGTCGCTTCGCTGGCGGTGCTGGTGGTGCTCATCCGCATCGCGTCGTACGAAACGACCTATTCCGGGCGGCACAAGCTGGCGGCCGATCTCAAACGACTCACCGCTTACGAGTTTTGGCCGCCCTTCGTCTTCTACATCCCCCTGGTCCTGTACCTGCCCGCGCTCTGGCTCAAGCGCGGCGGGCCGATGACCTTCTCCTGCGCCAACCCCGGCATGGACCAGGGGGGCGGCATCGTCGGCGAGAGCAAGACCGACATCATCCACACCCTCGAGCGGGCGGCGGAGAGCATCGACCGCCCGGGCATCATCCTCCACGCCCGGCGCATCGACCCGCAGGAGGACCATGAGGCGCGGGCGCGGCGCCTCGACGAGCTCGTCCGCAAGGACGAACGCCTCGGCGGCTATCCGGTCATCCTCAAGCCAGAAGCCGCCCAGCGCGGCGTGGGCGTGCGTGTCGCCCGTTCGCTCGACGACGTCCTCGACTACTGCGGCAAGCGATCGCGGGCGATTCAGGTGCAGCGTTACCACCCGGGCCCCGAGGAGGCCGGCATCTTCTGGTCGCGCGTGCCCACCAGCGACGTGCCCGTCGACCGGTGGCCGGGCGAGATCTTCTCGATCACGCGCAAGGGCTTTCCCTTCGTCGTCGGCGACGGCAAGCACACGCTCGAGCACCTCATCTGGGAGGACAAGCGCCTGCGCATGCAGGCGGACGTCTTCCTCTCCCGCTTCGAGGACCGCCTCGACGATGTCCTGCCCGCGGGAGAGAAACTCGTCCTCGCCCACACGGGCAACCACGCGCAGGGGGCGAGGTTTTCCGACGGGGCCGATCTCATCACGCCCGAGTTGACCGCGCTCATCGACGAGCTGGCCCGGGCGTGGCGGCATCCCGAAACGGGCCGCCGCGCCGACTTCGGACGCTTCGACGTCCGCTACGAGACCGAGCAGGGGCTCAAGCAGGGACGCGGCATCGCGGTCGTCGAGTTCAACGGCGTGATGAGCGAATCCACCAATCTCTATGATCCGGAGCGCTCGCTGACGTGGGCGTACGGCGTGCTGTTCCGCCAATGGAGGCGTCTGTACGACATCGGAGCCGCCCGCCGGGCCGCGGGCGCCGAGCCGACGTCCATCCCCAAGCTGCTGGCGATGCTCCGCAGCCATTACAAGGGGAAGTCCCCAGCGCCGAACGACTGACGGGGGGCGCCTCGGGTGCCCGGGTACGCCGAAGCCGAACCCGGACCCACGACGCAGGTGCCCGGCTACTGCGTAGCAGAAGCCGGACCAGGCGACCGTTGCCCCGCACAACGTCCGGGTTCTGCTGCGCAGTACCCAGGCACCCCAACGCCTGACCCTCCGTGCCTCCGCGCCTTCTTCCCCCACCCATTGACTCCCCGCCCCCGGCTGCCCACCATTGGCTTCTGAAAGGTGGTGGACCCGATGGCCGTCCGCATGGAACTCAGCCGCATCTTGATCTGCGAGATGCACGACCTGCAGATCATCGAGCTCACCGAGCTCGACGGCGACCGCAAGTTCCCCATCCTCATCGGCATCTCCGAAGCCGAGGCCATCAAGCGCCGTCTCCAGGGCGTCGAGATCAAGCGCCCGCTTACCCACGAGCTGCTGGCCAACACCATCGAGGCGTTCGGCGGCGAGCTCGAGTCCGTCTTCATCAACGATCTGTCCGACCACACCTTCTTCGCCCTGCTCAAGGTGCGCACGAAGGAGGGCGAGACGCTCGAGATCGACTCGCGCCCCAGCGACGCCATCGCCTTGTGCGTGGAGCGCGACGTGCCGATCTACGTCGCCGAGCACGTCCTCGAGGAAGCCCAGAGCGAATCGTGAGCTCGGGCGGCCCGACCTTCGACGACCCGCTTGCGCTGACGCCCGAGCAGATGGCCACGCCCGAAATGCCGGGGCTCGGCGGGGTGATCAAGCAGCGCGAGGAGGACTTCCTGGTCGAAGAGCTGCCGCTGTACGACCCCGCGGGCGAAGGCGAGCATCTGTACCTCTTCGTCGAAAAACAGGGCCTCTCGACCAGCGCGATGATCGACGTGCTGCGTCGGCACTTCGGCGTGCGCGAGCGCGACATCGGCTTCGCGGGGATGAAAGACAAGGCGGCGATCACGCGCCAGGTGGTCTCCGTCCACACACCGGGGCGGACCGACGCCGACTTCCCGATGCTCCAGCACGAGCGCGTGCGCATCCTCTGGACCGACCTGCACACGAACAAGCTCCGCGTCGGGCACCTGCGCGGGAACCGCTTTTCCATCCGCCTGCGCGACGTCGACCCGCTGCGCGTCATCGAGGCGCAGAAGACCATGCGCCTGCTCGCCCAGCGCGGCGTGCCAAACCTCTATGGCGAGCAGCGCTTCGGCGCGCGGCTCAACAACCACGAGCTCGGGCGCCTGCTTCTCCGCCGCGAGTTTCAGGCCCTGCTCGACCTCTTCCTCGGCCCCGACGAACACACGCACCGCTTCGACGACGGCGACATGCGTCGGCGGTACCAGGAGGGCGACCATCGCGGAGCCCTCGAGGCGACGCCGGCGTCGCTGCGGAACGAGCGGGCCGCGCTGCGGGCGCTGGCGGGCGGGGCGTCGGTGGAGGAGGCGGTCCACGCCGTGCCCGCGTTGCAGCTGCGGTTCTGGGCGTCGTCGTTCCAGAGCGCGATCTTCAACCGCGTGGTCGCGGACCGCATGGCCGCGGGCGACATCAACCGCCTCCATGAAGGCGACGTCGCGATGCGTGGGCGCAAGCAGTTCGACGTCACCGCCGAGCTCGCGGCCGACCCGGAGACGCAGCGTCGGCTGGACAGGTTCGAGATCGCGCCCGCCGGGCCGATCTGGGGCCCGAAGACACGGCGCACGCGCGGCGACATCCACGCCCGCGAGCGCGACCTGCTCGAGCAGACCGGCGTCACGCTGGGCGACATCGCGGATTTCGACGATCAGTACGGCGGGGTCGCGGGCACACGCCGGCCGCTGCGCGTGCCGCTGGTCGACCCGGAGATCGAGGGCGGCGTGGACGAGCACGGCTCGTTCATCCGCGTCGGCTTCGAGCTGCCGCCCGGCTCGTTTGCGACCGTGGTCATCCGCGAGCTGACCAAGCGGCACCCGGCGCACGACCTGGTCGCGACGCCCGACGACGAGGGCGAAGCGTGAGCACGAGGCCGCCGCGGATCGTGGTGTTCGATCTCGGCGGCGTGGTGGTGCGCATCTGCCGCTCGTTCAAGGAGGCGTGCGACCGCGCGGGGCTGCCGCGCCCGCCGGAGCACTTCAGCGACGAGGACCTGCGCGCGCAGCGCCGGGCGTTGAGCGATCAGTATCAAACCGGCGCGATCACCTGCGATGAGTACTTCGCCCGCGTCGCGGCGCACACCGCCGGGCTCTACTCGGACGATGACATCCGCGCGGTGCACCGCGCGTGGATCATCGAGGAGTACCCGGGCGTCGCGGAACTCGTCGGGCGCCTGCACGACGCGGGCGTGCACACCGCCTGCCTGAGCAATACCAATCACAGCCATTGGCAGGGCATGCTCGACCCCGAGGCGGCTTTCTACTCGCCGGCGCTGGCGATGCTCAGAACGCGGCTGGCGTCGCAGGATCTGGGGCTGATCAAGCCCGACCCGGCGATCTACGCCGAGGCCGCGCGTCGGCTGGAGGCGAGCCCGCAGGAGCTCATCTTCTTCGACGATCTCGAGGCGAACGTGGAGGCCGCCCGGGAGGCGGGGTGGCGGGCCCATCGGATCGACCACGCCGGTCACCCCGCGGATCAGATGACGCGTCTGTTGCAACGGGCCGGGACGCTGTAACCTGCCCCGCGCAGATGATCCCGTTTGCAGGGGTTGTGCGGGAGAGACGTGTGTTCGGCATCTATCGCTTCATCCTCCCCATGCTCGTCGTCATGGGCCACCTCTGGACACAGGGCTGGCTCGGCACCCACGCGGTCTTCGCGTTCTACATCCTCAGCGGCTTCCTCATGACGCTGATCATGAACAAGCGCTACGG
>CAYTSW010000054.1:0-9890 GCA_964440605.1 uncultured Phycisphaeraceae bacterium
ACGGGCTTCGAGGGCGAGATCCGCTGGGACGCCACCAAGCCCGACGGCCAACCCCGCCGCAGCCTTGACACCCGCCGGGCCAAGGAACTCCTCGGCTGGGAGGCGCAGATGCCGTTCGAGGAAGGGTTGAAGCGGACGATTGCGTGGTTCCGGGAACACCGGGGGGATGCGGGGGCACGGTTGTAACAGCTCTCACCCCACCCGAATCTCCGGCAGGTGCAGCAGCACCCGCACCAGCCCCAACGAAAAGCCGCGATCCTCGTCCGCCTCGGCCTCGCGGTCCGGCTCCTCGTCCAGGCCGCCCAGCCGCAGGTCGGCGTATCGCTCCAACAGGCGATTCACCTCGCGGTAACGCGGGTCGGCGATGATACGGTCCATCATCGTCGTCAACGCCTGTCGCTCGCCTTCCACCACCTGGAGGGGCCCAGCGATCGATTGCGACGCATGGCCGGCAGAACGATGTCGTCGACGATGCGCGCGTCGGTCAGACCGTCGGTCCGAACACTGCGGTACGCGACGCGGTGCAAAGCAGGCGATTGGTCGGGAGCAAGGGGGGACGTCTGGTCCACGGTTACCTCCGGAAGCTAAGCCCGGCCGCCATCCCCGGCGACCTCGGCGGTCGGGCCACGCCCAAGCGATACGATCTTTCCCTTGTGCAGGTACAAAGCTTCCCGCAAAAAAACACAGCGATCGGATCAGGATGATCCGGTCTTCACGCTGACTGTAAACTGCGGGTAGACCCGCAAGAGCCGCAACGGCACAACGGTCTCCCGCGGCTTGCGGCCCGCGCGCAAAGAGTGCGTGAGCCTCGGCCGATACCCCTTCAGGCGCGAACTGGCGCGACGTGGGTGTGGTAGTACACTCTCGGTCGCCGCTCCCGCGGCTCGTGCTGTCACGTCGCCCCACGCGTACACTCGCACCGCCTTACCCGTGCAAACGCCAACCGCGGGTCCGCCCATCCCACCGGAGCTCTACCCCATGAAGGTCCTCGTCACCGGATCCAGCGGCCTGATCGGTTCCGAAGCCGTCACCTTCTTCGACAACCTCGGCTTCCCGATCGCCGGCGTCGACAACAACATGCGCGCCGACTTCTTCGGGCCCAAGGGCGACACCACCGCCAACCGGGGGCGCCTCGAGTCGGTCTGCAAGAACTTCACCCACTACGAGCAGGACATCCGCGACCGCGCGGGCGTTGAGGCCCTCTTCAAGAAGGTCCAGCCCGAGCTGATCATCCACGCCGCCGCCCAGCCCAGCCACGATCTGGCCGCCAGCCGCCCGTACGACGACTTCGACGTCAACGCGACCGGCACGCTCAACCTCCTCGAAGCCACCCGGCGCCACTGCCCCGAAGCCGTCTTCATCCACGTCTCCACCAACAAGGTCTACGGCGACGCGCCCAACTACATCCCCCTCAAGGAACTCGATACCCGCTGGGACTACGACGACCCCGCCTTCGAGCACGGCATACCCGAGAGCATGTCCATCGACCAGTGCAAGCACTCGCTCTTCGGCGCCTCCAAGGCCGCCGGCGACATCATGGCCCAAGAGTACGGGCGCTACGACGGCATCGAGCTCAAGACCGGCATCTTCCGCGGCGGCTGCCTCACCGGGCCCCAACACGCCGGCGTCGAGCTCCACGGCTTCCTCAACTACCTCGTCAAGGTCGCCCTCGAAGAAGGCCCGTACACCATCTTCGGCTACAAGGGCAAGCAAGTCCGCGACCAGATCCACTGCTACGACGTCATCAACGCCTTCTGGCACTTCGCCCAGAACCCCAAGCCGGGCGAGGTCTACAACCTCGGCGGCGGCAAGGGCAACGCCGCCTCTCTCCTCGAGTGCGTCTCCATGGTCGAAGAGCGCACCGGCAAGAAGCCCAACCTCACCTACTCCGACACCAACCGCATCGGCGACCACATCTGCTACTACTCCGACCTGCGCAAGCTCAAGGAGCACTACCCCGACTGGGACCTCTCCTACTCCCTCGACCGCATCGTCGAAGAGATGATCGAAGTCGTCTCGGATCTCCAGAAGGCGTAAACACGCCTTCCGGATCCGAGGCCTTCAACGCACGACCGAGACCCGCCCGACCCGGAGCCGCCCCGTGCGCGTCACCATCATCAACCAGTTCTACGTGCCCGACATTAGCCCGACGGCTCACCTGTCGGCGTCGCTGGCCGAGCACCTCGCCAATCAGGGACACGAGGTCACCGTCGTCACCTCCAAGGGTGGGTACTCCGAAGACGCGCGCGAGGCGCACGGCGCGGGCACCGCAGGCGGCAAGGTCGACGTCAAGCGCATGTGGACGCCGCAACTGGGCAAGGGCAATCTCGCCAAGCGCCTCGTCGACTACGCCTGCTTCTACGTCTCCACCTTCCTCAACGTGGCGACGCTCAAGCGCCAGGACGCGATCATCAGCCTCACCACCCCGCCCTTCATCGCGTGGGCCGGCGTGCTGCACCGCACGTTCAACCGCGACGCCTCGCTCGTCCTCTGGAACATGGACTGCTACCCCGAGGCGCCCGAACGCGCGGCGCTCATCAAGACCGACGGCCTGATCAGCAGGACGCTCCAGTTCGTCAACCGCGCGCTCTTCCGACGCGTCGACCACCTCGTCGGCCTCGACACCGCGATGATCGACCTGCTTATGGCGCGGTACGACCCGGCCAAGCGGAACCCCTCCCGCACACTGCCCACGACGATCATCCCCAACTTCGAAGACGCCGCCTTCTTCCCGGCGGACACGCAGCACGCGGAGTGGGAAGGCGTCGAACGGCTGGGCCTGCGCGGCAAGTTCGTCGTGCTCTACCTGGGCAACATGGGCGTGGGCCACGACTTCAAGACGGCCCTCGACGCCGCCGAGCGACTGCGCGACGACCCAGACATCGTCTTCCTCTACATCGGCGGCGGCGCGAAGAAGGAACCCGTCGAGGCCGAGGCCAAACGCCGCGGGCTCGACAACGTCATCGTCCACAGCTACGTGCCCAAGGACACCACGCCGAGCGTGATGTCCGCCGCCTCGTGCGCCTTGATCACGCTGCGCGACGACATGCTCGGCGTCATGAGTCCTTCCAAGCTGCACTCCAATCTCGCGATGCGCCTGCCCGTGGTCTACATCGGGCCCCGGCGCTCCAACGTCGACGACGCCATCGAGCGCTTCGGCTGCGGCGTGAGCGTGCGTCACGAGGACGTCCCGGGCGTCGTCGACTTCATCCGCCGCGCCAAGAGCGACCCCGAGCAGTTGACCGACCTGCGCCAGCGTGCGCGCACGGCGTTCGATGAGGCCTACAACGATCGCGCGACCATGCCGCAGTTCGACGCGATCCTGCGGTCGCTGCATCAACCCGCGACAGCGGACGCCGACGCGGCTTCGACCGCCAGCTCGACCGCCGGGAGGACGACGTGAACGAGCCGACGACCGCGACGCAACCCGAGCACGACGCCCCGCGCGCCGACACCCCCACCGCCGAGCCGCGCCACCCCGAGGCCAACGCGTGGGCGGAGCGCCTCGACCCCGACCGCGGGCCCGAAGAGGGCGACAACCCCGACGTGTGGCCCGCGCGGCACTCGGTCGACCTCACCGTCCTCATCCCCGTCAAAAACGAACAGGTCAACATGGAGCGCTGCCTGCGCCACCTGCACTGGTGCAAGCACATCTACGTCATCGACTCACAGTCGCACGACGCGACCATCCCCATGAGCCAGGCCATGGGCGCCGAGGTCTATCAGTTCTACTACAAGGGCGGCTGGCCCAAGAAACGCAACTGGGCGCTCGACACGCTCCACTGGCCCACCGAGTGGGTCCTCATCCTCGACGCCGACGAAGTCATGACGCCCGAACTCGCGCGCGAAATCCGCGACGTCGTCGAAGGACACTGGACCCCCGACAAGCCGGAGAACGCCGGCTGCGGCGACGGCTACTGGCTCAACCGGCGCTTCATGTTCATGGGCTCGTGGATCAAGCACTGCGGGTACTACCCGTCGTACAACATCCGCCTGTTCAAGCACTGGGCCGGCCGCTACGAACGCATCGGCCAGCTCGGCGATACCGGCTCAGGCGACAACGAGGTCCACGAGCACGTCGTGCTGAAAACCGGCGACGCCGGCTACCTCAAACACGAGTTCCTCCACTACGCCTATCCCAACCTCGCGGTCTGGACTGAAAAGCACAACCGCTACACCACCTGGGAGGCGTACGCCATGCTGGCCGGCAACAAGGGCCAGATCGAAGCCAAGCTCCGCGGCGGCGCGATCCAACGCAGGCGCTGGATCAAAAAGATGGCCCGCAAGCTCCCCTTCCGACCCACCCTCCGCTTCCTCTACGGCTACGTCTACCAGCGCGGCTTCCTCGACGGCTACCCGGGCTACATCATGTGCCGCCTCATGGCCTGGTACGAACTCATGTCCATCGCCAAGGCCCGCGAGATGAAGCGCACGGGTCAGGTGCCCGACGACATCAAGTAGGGCCTTCGGCCGGCTCCGTCACCCCGAGAGCAGGAACAGCCCTGCGGCGAAGGCTGGCGTCGCCTGGCCCGAAAATCTTGTCGATTCGGCTTGATTGTTCGCCAAGGCTCAGGTAGCTTCCTGATGCACAGTAGAGTTCGGTCGACGCCGAGCACTACATTCCACCGTACAGGGAGATTGAGACAATGAAGAACGTGACGCTTGGAGCAGCCGGAGTGCTGCTCCTGACCGGTTCAGTGTTTGCCCAAGGTTCGATCAGCGAAGGTGATGCCAACGCCTTCTTCGACGGCCCTGATGGCATCGTGACCGACCTGTTCCCCAATGGCACCGGGGGTCTCGACCAGGTCTTCGAGTTCGGCTGGATCGCCGGGGTCAACAGCACCCCGGAAGCCTTCCTGGTCCCCACGACTGAGAGCTATAGCGGCAACACCGCCGACTTCACCTACGCCCCCGTCGACGGCGTTGACTTCTCCGGCAGCTTTGTCCTTTCGGACCTCTTCGGCAACTTCGCCCAGATCGAGAAGACGCTGGTCATTACCAACAACGGCAACGAAGACGCCAGCGTCGACGCCTTCAGCTACGCCGACGTCGACCTCCAGGGTTCGGGCGACTTCTCCGACGACTTCGCCGAGTTCGACGGCATCGACACCGTCACCTACACCGACAGCGACAACATCGCCTTCGTCCTCCAGCACACCGCCGTCGGCTTCAATAACTGGGAGATCGACTTCTTCGATCTACTGCGCACGCGTCTCAACGACGGCGTAAGCGACGACCTGGCCAACATGAACCTCACCGGCCCCGATCCCGCCGACCCCACCTCCGCCTTCCAATGGGCCGACATCAGGCTCGCCCCCGGCGACTCGTTGACGATCACCGCTTCGCTCACCATCCCGGCGCCCGGCGCCGCGGCTGTGTTCGGCCTCGCGGGCTTCGCCGCCCTGCGTCGTCGCCGCTAAGCGCTCTCAGCAATCTCCGCACACGCCACGCCCGCCCCCCGAAGGGACGGGCGTTTTCTTTGCGCCGATCAGTCACCGCCCGGGCGCAGACGCGACCGGCGCACCGCCCGCGCATCCTGCGCCGCCTCCGTCATCGGCAGCGGCACGTACGCGCCTTCGCGCCAGACCGTCAACTGATCCAGCAACCGGTCGCTCCCCAGCCAGCCGTCCTGACCGCCCACGAGCACCACGCGGTTGTCGTCGAGCGTCCCCACATCCATCAGCATGCGGGCGTTGGCGCCGAGGAAGACCGTGTGCTCCCCGCCGGACACCGCGTGCGCGCTCTTGGAGAGCGTCGTCGTCGAGCCGGGCCAGCCCACCTCGTCGAAGCGATACGCCCGCCCCAACACGGGCACGTTCGCGATCGGGTGCGCCAGGCGGAGCCGGTGGATCTCTTCCCACGTCGTCGCGGGAGTCCAGGCCCGCGCCGCCTCCTCGAGAGCCCGCGTGATCGCTTCCGCGTCGGCGCGTTCGACATCTTCGCGCACGAAGTCGTGCACGTACGGCCCGCTGCGCATCGCCCGCCGGACCTTCTCCCCGTAGCGCCGCGCGTACAGACGCTCGATCAACCGGTCCAGCGCCGCCTCGTACGCAACGGCTCCTCGTGATGACGCGTCGTACCGCCCGTCCCAGGACGCCAGCACGCGCACGAGCCCTTGCGCGCGCACGCCCAGCGACGACCCGTCCACGCGCTGCACGATCGAGCGCGCCGTCTCGTGCGACGCCGGCGAGTAGGTGTCCTGCTGCAACGCCGCCAACCGGTCGAGCGTCACCTCGTCGTCGCCCGCCAGCAACGCGCGCATCCTGCGCACGCGGTCGTTGGCGTTGCCCTGCGGCACGAGCGCCGGCTCGGCGCGCGCGGGCGTGTTGTTCGCCGACACGAGCACGCCCGACGCCGGGTTGAACGCCGCCGGCAGCTCCGTGCCGGGGAGCCCCGGCTTCCAGACGAACCGCTCATCGTCCGCCGGCACGGGCACGTCACGCGCCGCCCGCCCCGCAGCTTCGACCGCCTCGAGGGCCATCACCTGCCCGATAGCGCCCGAGGCGTCACCGAAGAGCATGTTCTGCCCGCCCACGGCATAGGTCGCGAACGCCGCGCGGAAACCCGGCCAGTCGCTCACCGTCATCAGCGATAGAAAGGTGCTCGCCTCGTCGCTCGGCTCGTGCCCGCGCCAGCGGAAGGCCAGATCGCCCTCGCCCAGACGGCGCATGAGCGTCGCATCGGTCAGAACGGGCCCGAACGCCGACTCCCGGATCGGGACCACGTCGTCGAACCACCAGCGCACACCGATGCGTTCGGCCCGCGTCTCAACCGTGCGCCACCCCTCGGGCAGGCGGTACAGCACGCTGCTGGAGCTCTGCATGTTCGTGCCCGTCCACGCGGCACGCTCGTTGCGACCCACCAGCACGAAGGGCAGGCCGGGCGTCGAAAGGCCCACCGCGTTGAGCCCCGGCGCGCGCACACCGACGACGCACCAGAAGTTCGGCTGCTGCAAGCCCAGATGCGGATCGCTCGCCACCAACGCCCCGCCCGAGGCCGACCGCTCGCCCGACACCACCACCGCGTTGCTGCCCGAGCGCGAGCGGTCGAAGAGCGGGCTCAGGTCGGTCCGCTCGGCGGGGCCGAAGCTCGCTTCGCCCGCGTCGCCGAATCGCCCGACAGCGCCTCCACCGCCACCCGCGCACCACGCGCCGGCGGCGAGCCTCGACAGTCCCCGGCGTCCATTCCGATCGCTCCACGGCTTAAGCCTAGTCGCCAGGCCTCCGGGAGCGCAAGCGGGGCGCGTTCACGCGGCCTGCGCGCGGTCGCCATCGCCGCACGCCCACGCCCGGCACTCGGCGACGAGCCGCGCAGCGTTGACCGGCTTGGGCAGGTAGCCATCGCAGCCCGCTTCGAGGCAGACGCGTTCGTCGCCCGAAAGAGCGTGCGCCGTCAGCGCGATGATGGGCAGCCGGCACCCGAGCTCGCGCAGGCGACGCGTCGCGTTGTAACCATCGAGCACGGGCATCTGCATGTCCATCAGCACGAGGTCGAACGTCTCGCCCGCTTCGGCCAGGGTGACTACCTCCACCGCCGCCTGCCCGTCCCCCGCGACCACGACCTCCGCCCCGGCGCGACGCAGCAGGAAGCAGAGCAGGCGCTGATTGTCCGGCCCGTCTTCGACAAGCAGCACGCGCACGCCGGCGAGCGCTCGATCGCCCTGCGCGCCGCTCGGCTCCACCGGGCGATCCGCCACGACGCGTGATGAGGCCGGCTCGTCCGCGCGCACGCGCTCCTCCGACACCCGTCCCGCATCGACGCACACCGTGAAGCGCGAGCCCTCACCCTCCCACGAATCGACCCGCAGCGAGCCGCCCAGCAACCGCGCGAGGCTCGCGCTGATACGCAGACCCAGCCCGGTGCCGCCGAACTTCCGGGTCGTCGAAGCGTCGGCCTGCTCGAACGCGTCGAAACGCCGGATCCGCTCGAGCTGTTCGGGCGTCATCCCAACGCCGGTGTCGATGATGTCGACCACGAGCTGGCCCGCCGCCTCATCGAACCCGCACCGCATGGTCACCGTGCCGCGCTGCGTGAACTTGATCGCGTTGTCCAGCAGGTTGACCAGGATCTGCCTCAGGCGCACCGAGTCGGTCTCGATGCGCTCCGGTAGCGGCGAGGCACGCTCGAAGGCAAGCGCAATCCCCTTGCGCTCGGCGCGCACCCGAACGAGCTCGATCGACTCGCACAGCACGCCGAGCGTCTCCAGTTCCACCCGCTCGATCTGTATCCGCTCCGACTCGATCTTCGTGATGTCGAGCACGTCGTTCACGAGCGCGAGCAGGTGTGTCGCGTTGCGCCGGATCGATTGCGCGGCGTCCAGCACCTCTTCTCTCGTCATCGCGTCCTGCTTCTGCTCGCAGTCGATCAACTCTGAAAAGCCCAGGATCGCGGTGAGCGGCGTACGGATCTCATGACTCATGTTCGCCAGGAACGTGCTCTTGGCCAGCGACGCGCGGTGCGCCTCCTCCGTGGTGTGACGAAGGCGAAACGCGTGGCGACGCAACTCCAACTGCGACGACGCCTGACGCGCCAGCATCATCAGCGTTTCCATCTCGTCCACGCTCAGCGTGCGCGGCTCGGTGTCGATCACGCACAGCGTTCCGGCCGCCAGCCCGTCCTGAAGCAGCAGCGGCACACCGGCGTAGAACCGGATCCCCGGCTCGCCCGTCACCAGCGGGTTGTCCGACACGCGCGGGTCGGCGAGCGCGTCCTCGACTATCAGCGGATCGTCATCCAGGATCGCGTAGCCGCAGAACGCCTGATCGCGAGGCGTCTCCGGCCGCTCGAACCCTACTCGGCTCTTGAACCACTGGCGGTGCTCGTCGAGGATCGTCAGCAACGACACGGGGCAACCCGTCAGCCGGGAGGCCAGTGTGGTGAGGTCGTCGAAGGCCTGCTCTGGCTCGGTGTCCAGCACGTTGCATTGCATCACCGCCGCCAGGCGCTTGGCTTCGTTGTCTCCGGCGGGTGCTGCGGGCATCGTGAACATCCTCTCATCATGGAGCAGGCTGGTAGGAAATCGGTCCGGATCGCGGACGACTGAACGCCCAGTGCGCACCAAGAGTCACCCGACCCGACTCGACCCCAAACCGGGTTCTCGGCGCGCACGCCCCGGTTGCGGGAGGGTCCACCCCACGCTGTACCCACACTCCGTGCATCGACCCGAGTTCGGCTCAACGCCTTCATGCAAGCATCGCGGGCACCCCACATCCGGCACCGCTACCGACCAGCGCGCCAGCGGCCGCGCCAACGCCATCAGCCCTCCCCCGACGCCGAGCAGGGGCAGTCCGAGAAACACCCCGTGCCACGCCCCGATCCCGTCCCACACGCGCCACGCCGAGTCGAGCTGCCCACTGCCGAGCATCGCGAACAGGACGCGATTCGCGGCCATCACCGCCCCCACGAGGAGAAGTATCAGCCCTCCCACGCGGAGACTCAGAACCAGGCGGGCGCGGGCTCGGTGGACCGGATGGTGCAGCATGCCGGGTCCGACGCGTTCGAGCGTGTGAAGTTCCGCTCGAAATCAGCTCGCGGGCGGCCGGATGCCTTGGCATTGCCTACCCCTGGTGTATTCTGAGGCGGGACGAGTCCGGGCTTGATACGCTCGCGGTGCAGGCGGAGCAGGAGTCTATGAAGTTCGTCATCCCGACCTATTGCCCGCTGCGGCCGATCTGGGCGGGGCTGTTCACCCACCGCGCCGACCCGCGGGCCGACCGCGTCCAAGCGTTGCGGTCGAAGTACCGCCGGGCCGTCAAGTCCCCGCGCGACCGCTTCCTCATGGAGGTCCTGTCGCTCGGCTGGCCGGCGATCGTCGCGTGGCACTGTCGGCCGGTAGAGTCGAGGGTTTGGTGGTGTTGCGCACGAGCGTCTCGCGCGGGTTGACGGGTTGA
>CAYTSW010000054.1:9990-17175 GCA_964440605.1 uncultured Phycisphaeraceae bacterium
ATCCCGCGCGTGGTGCAGCGGGGACGGCGAGAGATCGAGTTGAAACGCATAGTCCCTCCATACTGCCCGTTGCGGCCGCCCTGGGCCGGGCTGTTTCGCTCGAAGGGTGACCCACGCGCTGATCAGGTGCAGCGTTGGCGGTCGCGGTACCGGCTCTCCGAGTCGAAGATGCCCAAGCGGGCGCTGATGGTCACGCTGACGCTGGCGTGGCCGGCGATTATGGTCGGTCATGCCCTCTTGCGACCCAGCCGCAACCGCGAGCGTGGGCTGGGTGGAGCGTTGCGCAAATGGTGGGTCTGCTCGTCGGCGGGCGTGGAGCCCTACGTCTACGACTTCCACGAGGTGTACCTGTCGGAGAAGCGCCGCCGCGCCGAAGCGTGGCTCGGCCGATGGCAGCGTTGGCACCTCGGGAACATCCTCTCCTTCGGGCTGGATCGCCCGGTGTTGCACGACAAGGCGCTGTTCGGCGCGCGGGCGGCGGAGGCGGGGCTGCCCGTGGCGCGCACGCTCTGCAGTTGCGACGGAGGCACGGCAACGCAACACGTTTCCGAAGACGAACTGCACTTCGACCTCGTGCTCAAGGGCGCCGGCGGCTCGGGGGGCAAGACGGTGCAGTTGTGGCGACTGGTCGAGCCCAACCGATGGGAGGGGGAGGAGGGTCGGCGACTCACTTGGAACGAGCTCGTCGAACTCGCCTGCCAGCTCTCGCTCGAGACCGGGGAGACGTGGCTCTTCCAGCGGCGGCTGGTCAACCACGACGTCATCCGTGCCGTCGCCCCCAACGCGCTGTCCACCTGCCGCATCGTCACCAACATCGACGCCGACGGCTCGAACCCGCGTGTCTTGCTCGCGCTCTTCCGCCTGCCCTCGGGAGACGGTCTCATTGACAACTACGACTCGGGCGGAATCGCAGGACCGATCGACCTGGCGACGGGACGCCTCGGGAAGGCGAAGACGGCGCAGCGAGACGCCCAGTGGCAGAGCCACCACCCGACAACAGGCGTCCAGTTCGAAGGTCTGGCCCTCCCGTGCTGGGAGGAGGCGAAGGCGCTCGCGTCACTCGCCCACGAGCGGATCCCCGAATCGCGGAGCGTGGGGTGGGACGTGGTGATCACGCCCGACGGCCCGCTGCTGCTGGAAGCAAACGAGAACTGGGGCGTCGAGCTCGCCCAACGGTGCCACGACACGCCGATCCTCGCAACGGAGTTTGCCGACATCTGTCTGGACTGCTTCGAACGGTGGCGGGCTGGTCGACCGGTGGTGGACGACGAGCCACGTCGACGCTGCCGCCAAGCCGCCCAAGCCGCGACCACCACAGCGGGCGCGATCGCCGAAGGGCCCGAAGTCACGGCCTGAACCGTCGGATCTGAGCATTCGTTGTTTCTGATGAGGCGAGTGGTTTCAGACGCTTTAAATTGGTAAAGGTTGCGATCCGGCGCTTCCCTCGGCCGGCCGCGGCGATATCTTCCGGGTTGGGAAGCCGCGACGTTTGCACGACGTCGTGTCGCACAGAGTCAAGCGGAGAGTTCGTGATGAAGTTTGTGGTGCTGGACTACTGTCCGCTGCGCCCCATGTGGGCCGGCGCTTTGTCTCGTCATGCGCAAGTTGATCGACTGCAGCGGGCCCGCTCGGCCTATCGGCGCGCCACCCAGCCGCTGCCCAAGCGGCTCGCGATGGAAGCCTTCACGCTCGCCTGGCCCGTCACCGCGGCGTTCCTCGCGCTGCGCAACGCGGCTCAGGCGCGTCAGGACGGTCGCGGCTCGCTCACGACCATCGCCCGACGCGCCGTGGGCGCGTGGTGGCTCGCTTCTACGCGCGGGATCGGCGTCGATCACTACGACGACTACGACTTCGACCGGGCCGACCGTCGCCGCGACGCCGAGGCCTACACCTCCATGATCCCGATGACTCACTTCTGCACGCTCAACGCCTTCGGGCTCGACCCCGACCTCCTCGACGACAAGACCCGCTTCGAGCGCCACTGCCACAAACTCGGCCTGCCCGTCGCCTGCTCGCTGTGCACCTTTGTCGCCGGCGAACGGTTCGACGAAGCGCAGCACATCGAAGAGAACGATGCGCCCGACTTCGACCTGGTCCTCAAGAGCGCCAACGGCGTCGGCGGCCGCGAAGTGGAGGCCTGGTACCGCACCGACGCGGGCGACTTCGAGAACAGCGCCGGCGACACGCTGGACTGGCCCGGCGTGCTCGCCCGGGGCGCCACACTCTCCGTGCGGACCCGCGATACCTGGCTGCTGCAACGCCGCATCGTCAACCACGAGAGGCTCCGGTCCATCGCGCCGCGCGGCTTGAGCACCATCCGCGTCGTCACCATCCTCGAGCGTGACGGCTCGGCCGCCCACACCCTCTGCGCCACGCTGCGGGTGCCCGGCGGGCTCGAACTCACCGACAACTTCAGCGGCGGCGGGCTGGCCGCTGCCCTCGACCTCGACACCGGCCGCCTCAACGCCGGCGTCGCCAAGGTCAAAGGCTCGCCCCGGCACACGCATCACCCCGCGACGGGCGAGCCGATCGCCGGGCGGACAGTGCCGATGTGGGAGGCCGCCCGCAAGCTTGCTGAGCGCGCCCACTTGGCTATGCCCGAATCGGTATGCGTCGGGTGGGACGTCGTCGTGACAGACGACGGACCGCTGCTCCTCGAAGCCAACTCCAACTGGGGCGCTACTCACATGCAGAAGAGCCACGACTCGGCGATCCTTCTCACCGAGTTCGCCGACGTTGCCTTGGAGAGCTACAGGCGTTGGAAGATCGGCAAGCCGGCGTTGGACCTCGTTGGTCGTCCAGAGACCGCCAAGCCCGTCGCAAGCGTGGAAGCCAAGCCAGTGAGTCGTCGCGTGGTTCACAAAAAGATCACGCGCCAACGGACCCGCGCTTGAGGCTCAAGCGTCGCCGGAAGTCTCGCCGCGGACCGCGACCGACCCTTCCAGCACCTCCCGGCACGCCACCCGCCCATCCGCCCGCATCCGCGCGTTGTTGATCGTCGGGCCGGTCGATGTTGTGTAGTCCGCCGGCGTGTGACCGTTGGCGTCCTGCGCCTCCGGGTCGGCACCGGCTTCGAGCATCAGCGTGACGAGCGGGGGCAGGCCCGAAGCCGCGGCGTAGTGCAGGGGCGTGCGCCCGGCCGAATCGGTGGCTTCGACGTCCGCCCCCCCTTCGATTAGCGCCCGCGCCAGCTCGGTGTGGCCCCGGAAGCGGTCGCCGGTTCGGCTGAAGTCGGTCGGCAGCAGGCAGGCGCGCATCAGCAGCGTGCGCCCCGACTCGAACTCCGGCGCCTCGACGTCAAAGCCGAGCTTCAGCAGGTCGCGCGTCGCCAGCACGTTGCCGCTCTCGACGGCGATGGTGAGCAGGTCGCGCCCGCGATGGTCGAGCACCGCGAGGTCGCCCCCCGCGTCGGCGAGGAGTTCGATGACGCCCGCGTCGCCCCCCTGGGCCGCGAGGATCATCGGGTCGATCGCCCGCCAGTCGCGGCCCATGGCGTCGAGGATGCGCCGTTCGCGCTCGTCGAGCATGTCGCTTGAGATGTCCGTGAACGGGCGGGCGTCCCAGTCCAGCAGCGTCTCGACCTGCGCCTTCACGCCGTACGCCGCGGCGCGCCCGACCGGCGTTTGCGCGTTGCGGTCGATCGCGTGGACCGTCGCGCTGTTGGCGAGCAACGCGACCATCGCCTCCAGGCGTCGCCCGAGCGCTTCGGGGTCGCGGAAGAAATGGTCGGCGCGGTCGGGCTCGATCATCTCGCGGAACCACCCGCTGGCCATGAAAAGCGGCGTCTCGGCGCGGTCGTTCTGCGCATCAACGTCCAGGCCACCTTCGACGATCAGCGTCTCCACCATCGCCGCGTCGTTCCACATCGCGGCTTCGTGCAGCAGCGTGTTCCCCCCCAAGCCGCGGGCGTCGAGATCGGCGCCGACGTCGAGCAGCGCTCGCAACGAGTCTGGATCGCCCCAGCGCGCGGCGACGACCACCGCGTCCCACTGCACCCGGTCGAGCGGTTCCGAGGCGATCGTCGCCCCCGCCTCGAGCAGCGCGCGCACGACCTCGGGCTCCTGCGCCGCAATGGCGTGCAGCAGCACGGGCCAAGGCTGACCGACACGCTGGTCCATGGCCGTCGCCTCCAGCGACGCCCCGGCCTCGAGCAGCTCTTCGACGCGCTCCAACGCGCCGGCCGCGGCGGCCTGAATCACCTCGGGCACTTCGCCCTCTCGCACCATCGGCTGAGCGCTCGCGAGGCCCGCTCCGAGCAGCAGACCCAACACCGGAGCCACCCGACGCGCCGCCGATGCTTTGCCCACCCGTCCGTTCATCCTCATCATCGCCTCCTGTATGCGTGCGTCGGCGTCGTCGACCCGTCCGCACGATACGCCCGGGCCGGGCCGGGGTTGCCGCCGCGCCGCGTCCGTATAGTGGGTGATCCTGACCAACCCCCACCGTTCTCCCCGAGCGCCCCCGAGCCCCCACCATGTCTGACGCCCCCTCCGCCGCCGTGCCCACCGTCGCCCCCGCCGACAAGTCGATGGACGACCTGGTCGCCCTCTGCAAACGCCGCGGCTTCATCTACCCCTCCTCCGAAATCTACGGCGGCATCAACGGCTTCTACGACTACGGCCCCCTCGGCGCGCTGCTCAAAAACAACCTCCGCGACCGCTGGTGGCACGACATGGTCCTCAACCCGCCCCCCGGCCCGGACGGCGAGGAGCTGTCGATCGTCGGCCTCGACTCGGCGCTGATCCAGAACCCCAAGGTATGGGAGGCATCGGGGCACGTGGGGGGGTTCAACGATCCGATGGTGGACTGCCGCGAGACGAAGATGCGGTATAGAGCCGATCATCTCTGGACGGTCTGCCTGCATTCGGATGAGCCTGGGACACCAAGTGCACCGAAACGCCGCTACGCGTTTCTCGAGAATGACGAGGGGTCAAAGCAGCGAGCCTTGAAGCAGCTCGGCAAGTATGCAAAGCGGGAAGTCTCCGACGACGACGTGACCTACGAGATGGTCACCCAAGTTGCAGCGATCAAAAACGCGCTCAGTAACGTGGTCGGACCCGGGGCCAACGAACCGGGCACGCTCACCGAGCCGCGCGCCTTCAACCTGATGTTCGAGACGTACGTCGGCGCGATCCGCGACGAAGACTCTCAGGCGTACCTGCGCCCCGAGACCGCCCAAGGCATCTTCCTGAACTATAAAAACGTGCTCGACACCATGCGCGTGCGCGTGCCCTTCGGCATCGCGCAGATCGGCAAGGCCTTCCGCAACGAGGTCACGCCCCGCAACTTCATCTTCCGCACCCGCGAGTTCGAGCAGATGGAGATGGAGTGGTTCTGCCACCCCGACGACGCCCGCAAGTGGTACACCTTCTGGCGCGACGCCCGCATGGCTTGGTGGAAGAGCCTCGGCATCAACCCCGACAACCTCATCATGCGCGAGCACGACGCCGACGAGCTCGCCCACTACGCCAAGGAGGGCGCGGGCACCGCCGACGTCGAATACCTCTACCCCTTCACCGCCCCGGGTTACGGCGAGCTCGAGGGCGTCGCCCACCGCTCCAACTTCGACCTCAAGCAGCACGCCGACCACGCCGGCGCCAAGCTCGAGTACTTCGATCAGGAACGCAACGAGCGCTACCTGCCGCACGTCATCGAGCCCGCGTCGGGCCTCTCGCGCGGCGTGCTCGTCCTGCTCTGCGAGGCCTTCACCCCCGACGACTCGCGCGCCTCCAAGGTCTTTATGAAGTTCCCCCCGGCGCTCGCGCCCATCAAGGCCGCGGTCTTCCCCCTCGTCAAGAAAGACGGCATGCCCGAGATCGCTTCCAAGCTCCACAAGGAGCTCAAACAACGCTTCGGCGCCGGCGGCCTGATCGAGACCGACGAAAAACAATCCATCGGCAAGCGCTACGCCCGCATGGACGAAGCCGGCTGCCCCTTCTGCTTCACCATCGACGGCGAGACGAAAGAAGACAACGCCGTCACCGTCCGCCACCGCAACACCCAGGCGCAGGACCGCGTGGCGCTGGACAAGGTGGGCGATTGGCTCGCCGAACGCCTGAAGTAGTGATCCAGAAAAATAAACACCGGGCGCGAGCCCGGTGATCAGCCCAGAAAAGCTGCGCGTCAGTTGATCGCGTGCTGCAGCGCGAGCAGCGCGTACGACGTGATCAGCACCTCATTGTCTTCCATCCACCGGTCGTCGACCACGCGGAACGAGCCGTCCTCGTTCTGGAGTTCGGCCAGGCGGTCGATCAGGTCGTTCGCCCAGTCACGTGATTCCGCCGTCGAACCGTCGTCGTTCACCGTCTGGATGCTTGGCAACCCCCACGCGTCCATCGCGCGGCTGAACGTCACCAGGTAGTAGTAGAAGCCGTCGTAGCCGATGCCCGGGTTTTCCTCGAGCGTGTAGTTGCGGCGGATCCAGTCGTACGCCGCCTCGACCCGCGGGTCGTCGCGGTCGAGGTCCGCGAAAACGTAGCTCTTGAAGCCGGCGTAGGTGATCGAGCCGTACGCGCGCAGGCGGCTGCCGGTCGACCCGTCCGTCAGCGTCTCCTCGATCGTCCCCGCCTTGCTCTCGCCCACGCCGATGTTGTCCTTATTGGGGCTCGTCGCATAAATGAACCCGCCCTGGTCCGAGCCCTCGGCGTACGGCATGTCGTTGATGTCTTCGTCCATCTGCAGGCGTTCGAGGAAGACGAGCGCGCGTTGGAACGATTCGTCGTCGCAGTCGAGCCCGCTGTCGCGCAGGCCCTGGAGCATGAGCGATGTGTTGGAGAGGTCAGGCCGCCCCGAGCCGCCGTAGCCCACCCCGCCGTAGTACGGGTGGCCGTTATCGACGACGCCGCTCTCGGGGTGGTCGATGGCGTCTTCGGACCACTGGATGCCTTTGAGGAAGGTCTGGCCGCGCTGGATCGCCTCACCCGAGCGCTCGTCATTGATGCGCGCCAGCGCCGAGAGAGAGATCGCGGTGTTGTAGTTGGCGAGCACGCGGTCGTAGATCCCGCCGTCGGGCTGCTGGTACTGCAAGATGAAGTCCACGCCCTTCGCGACCGCCGGGTCGTCGCGCCCGATGCCCGGCTCCATCAGCATCCCGTTGAGCACGAGCGCCGAGATCGCCGGGAACTGCGGCCGCCCCTCGGGCATCACCGACCATCCGCCCGTCTCCTCGTCCTGCTGCGCGCGCAG
>CAYTSW010000055.1:0-16943 GCA_964440605.1 uncultured Phycisphaeraceae bacterium
AATCGTCCCGGCGAACTGGAGCCGGCTGAGCAGTTCAAGGTCCATACGGTGCCTCCCTCGTAAATCCCGTCAAACGGGAATTAATACTGCGAGACCATAATAGGGCCGGTCTGGCAGCAACGCAAGGGAGGAGAGTGGGTATCGGAGAGCGGCCGGTACGGGATTGCCCCAGCGATTGTCCGAGGAGGGCCGGCTTGAAGCAACGCTGGACCTCGGGCACGATCGCGCTGCCGCGTTCTTCGGGCGAGACGTTGTCGCGACGGCGCCGGCGTCGACCGCGGCGCTCGCGTCCGCGGCTTCGCGGAGGGCTTCGATCTGTCAGAGGAGTTCGCCCACCCCGTTGGCGTTGCCGCGCTCCAACTCGCGTGGGGACGATGCGTCATGCGTCGCGCGATCGAGCGCGTCGCGCCTTGCTTGAGCTTCGGCGATACGCGGTTCAAAGTCTGCGCTCACGCCGTGCTCGCAGCGGAAAGCCAAGCAGTTCGGCGTTGATCGCGCGGCGTCGCGCCTCGAGGTCGTGGCGACGGTGGGCTGCCCAACGTCTCCGACATCCGCCTCAGTGCAGTAGAGGGCCCGCCGCCGGTCACCGCGCCCGAAGCTCGAGCGTAACTTCGACAGGCTCGCCGTCACGCATCACCGTGGCGGTCACTTCGTCGCCCGGTTCGTGGTCCGCCAGCATCGCGCGCCATGCGTCGACGTCGGCGACGTCCTGGTCCTCCCACTCGACGATCCGGTCGCCGGCACGCAGTCCGGCTTCGGACGCGGCGGTGTCGGGCGAGATCCTGGTGAGCAGCACGCCGCCCTCCGGCGCCGCCTGCGGGAACACGCCGACGATGACGCGCGTTTGCGGGCGGGGCGGCGCGGGCGGTGCGTACTCGAGCTGTTCCGGCCGCAGCGCGATCGCGGTCGCGATGTTCTCGAAGAAGTCGATGACCTGCACGGCGCCGACGCGGTTGATCTTCCACGCCTCGTCGCGATCGGTGTGGTAGTCGTCGTGCAGCGGATTGCAGATGGCGAAGAGGACGGGCATGTTGCCCTCGAAGTAGAAGGGCGCGTGGTCCGACCGTCGGCTGACGGTGCTCGGCATAGCGAACGACAGCGGCGACTCTTCCATGAAGGGGGCAAGCCATTGCTCGAAGTCCTTGGCCGACGGCACGCCGTGGAGCGTGACGCCGCCGTCGACGATGCGGCCGATCATGTCCATGTTGAGCATGAGGACGTGGTCTTCGATCGGCGCGGTCGGGTTGGCCACGTAGTGGTACGCGCCGTTGAGGCCGGACTCCTCGGCGTCGAAGCCGATGAAGAGGATTGAACGCGCGTCGGCACTCTCGGGCAGTTCGGCATAGGTCTTGGCGAGGCGGTCGGCGAGGATGAGCACGCCCGCCGTCCCCGAGGCGTTGTCGTCCGCGCCCTCGTGTACCTGAGCGAGCGTGCTGGGTTCGCCGAAGCCGCCGTTGCCCGTGTGGTCGAAGTGCCCGCCGATGACGATGAACTCGTCCGCGAGCTCACCCCGACCGGATAGCAGCCCCGCGATGTTCTCGGCCGACAGCGGCGTGCGCTCGACCTCGGCGTTGAGGCGAACCTCGCCGTTGTCGAAGTGAATGATCTGGGGTTCGGTGTCGGCGAGGCTCTGCAAGGTCGCGAGGGAGCGTGCCCGGCTGTCGAGGCTCGAGACGAGCCGGTCGCCGGCTTCCGCGGAAACGTGAACAACCGGCACATCCAGCCGCGCCCGCCCGCCGCCACCCGCGGGCAGCAAGCGCGTCGCGCGCTGGTCGGCGGTGTTGGGCGGGTTGATGATGATGACGGCTTCGGGGTTCCGCTCGGCCACGGCGCTGAGCTTGGCGGCGAAGCTCGCCGCGCCCGACCACCGGCCGTCGGTGAACTGGCTCCAGCCTTCTTCGTTCATCGGCTCGAAGCGCAGCATGACCGCGACCTTGCCCGCGAGGTCGAGCTCGGGCTCCGGGGCGTACGCGTCGTACACGGGCGTGACGGTGGAGTAGCCGACGAACACCGCTCTGCCTTCGAAGGTGCCGCCCGAGCCGAGGCCGGTGGCGTTGAAATCCTCGCCGGGCGTCATGACGACCGCGCGATCGTCGCTCGAAGGCGTGACGGCCAAGCCCTGCGCGACGACCTCCGACCGGTTGCCGAAGTCGAACGCCTGGCGGTACGACGCGGTGGTGCCTTCGTCGCTGTTGGTGACGGTGAAGGGCCTGGTCAGCCCGGCCTGCTCGAAGTAGAACTCGAGGTAGGACTTGGCGAACTCGGATCCCGGCGTGCCGGGCGTGCGCCCCTGCATGAACGGGTTGGCGAGCGTCGAGATGTGGATGTCGAACGCGCGGACATCCTCGGGAACCGAAGCGAGCGCGTCGGCGATGGGGGAGACGAGCTCGGCGGGCGTGAGCGCCGCGCGCGTGGAAGGAGCGGGCGTGACGAGCGCGGACTCGGCTTCACTCGCCGAGGCCGCCGAAGCAGAGAGGCTCGCGACGGTAAGGACGGAACAAGCGGCGACGAGGGGCAGGGGCATGGCGTACGGCTCTCCGGGTGAAGGCAGTCGAAATCGATCGAACACTCCGCAACCTCTGGCGTACCGCCGGCCCGCGGTCGGGTTGTGACGCTCCATCGAGCCCGAGGCGACGTCCCAAGGCCCGCCGGTGAAGCTCGTTGCAGCCGTCGAGCGTGCCCTGAAACTGCGCGCCTCGCCTGCTGCCGAGCGGGCGTGACCGGCTGCCGGGTGTACGTCTTTGCGGACAAACGGTTTACAAGCATACTCCGCTGAGTCGGCGGTGATTCCGCACGTGCGATTGCTGGCCGGAACTGTCCCGGGCGAGGCGATCATCGCGGCCGAACCGCGCTCCCAAGACGCCGGGGTCGACGACGTTGTCGTTGAAGCGACCGGAGCTGCCGTGTGGTGTGGGCTTGACGAAGCCCCGGGCTGTCGCTGGATCGGACACGATCTGAGGGCCGAAGCGGTTGGCGTCCGCGATGGTCCGATAGCCCGCCGCCGTCCGTACACGGGCGAACTCAACGATTTGTGTTGTCGCAACAGGCGTCTGTGTGGTAGGTCGAGCGTGATCACCCCCCGCAACGAGGCGCAGGTTCAAGCACACGGAGAGAGAGCATCTCATGAAGACTGTCGCACCAGCTGTGGCTGTTGTTCTGGGCGTTGCCGCCGTCGCTTCGGCCGAGCCGCTCTCCCTCCTCGAGGGCCGCGTCAACAAGCTCGTGAACTCGGACGGTCTCGACCCCAGCCTCGAGTCGGTGCTGCGGACGACGTACGACGCGGGGTGCGCGATGTGCTCGTCCCGGGTCTGACCGACGACGCTTCGGAGATCGACGCGCTGGGCGCCTTCGTCGCGCCGATGGCGAACGTCGAGCGCCTCGAGGTGCTGCCCTTCCACCAGCTCGGCAAAGCTCAGTGGGCGCAGCTCGGCGAGCGCTACCCGCTGGCGGACACGCCGGCCGCGACCGCGGAGCAAGCCGCTGAGGCGGTCGCCCGCTTCCACGCCCCGGGATGTTCCGTCGCGCGCTGAGTGGCGACGTGATCTCGGGGCACATGCGTCTTCACCTGCACTGATCTGCGCCCGAGAACACGGTCGGTCCCGCAGTAGGGATTCTCGCTATGAGGAAAGACCTCAGCGTGGCTCAATCGCCTTCCTTTGTCAGCGAGAGGCGTTCGGCGGCAGTGGGATGCTGAGACCGAGTCTCATCTTTGTTTGAACGGCAAATACACCTTGCGTTGCGCGAAGCGTGGGGGCAGTGTTGACGATCACCACTGCAAGGAGTGACGCTCATGGTCAATGTTCACGACGGTCAGTGCGGAACGTGTGCGCACTTTGGAGGCGAGCAAGCGGATCAACCGCGCCTCGTGCAGATCCGCATCACTCACCAGGCCGAGCCCGACTTCGTCGAGCCCTGCGGCCATCCGGACAACGCGCCGCGCCATCTCAAGGTCTCGCCCATCAGCACCTGCGCCGGCTTCACCCCCGCCAAGGTCGCGTGAGCCGCTCCGCGTAGCGTGAACTATTGCTCGTCTCGGATGGCCAACGCATCCGAGACGAGGCAGAGCCCGCCTTGGCGGCGGATGATGGGCGCGATTGCTGCAACGAGCGCGTCGAGTTGCTCCGCGCGGCAGGTTGTGACGAGGCAGTGATTGACGAGCGCGTCGGTGAGCTCGCCGCCGTCCCGCTCGCCACGGACGCCGAAGCCCGAGATCGCTTCGAATACCGTCAGCCCCGGCACGCCCAGGCGCTCCAGCGCGCGGCGCACTTCGCGTGCGTGCGGCTTGTCGATCACGATCTCCACGCGTTTGACGCTCTCCATGCCGCTCGCTCCGTCGGCCTCTAGCTGCCGATGCCCAGCGCGCAGATGAGCACGTGGTACATCGGTATACCGAGCACGATGTTGAAGGGGAACGTGACGGCCAGCGCGAGCGTCACGTAGATCGAGGGATTGGCTTCCGGCAGCGCGAGCCGCATCGCCGCCGGCACCGCGATGTACGACGCCGAGCCGAAGAGGATCGCCAGCAAGAGCGCATCGCCCGCGTCGAGCCCGAGCGCCCACGCCGCCCCGACGCCCACCACGCCTTGCGCGATCGCCCCGAGGATGCTGAACCCCACGAGGAAGACGCCCGCGCGGCGAATCTCGTCGAACCGCCGCGCCGCCATCAGCCCCATGTCGAGCAGGAACAGGCAGAGCACGCCCTTGAACGGGTCGTACATCAGCGGCGCGATGGTCTCCCACCCGCGCGCGCCCGTCACCATCCCGATCGCCAGCGAGCCGACGAGCACGAGCACCGCACCGTTGAGGCACGACTCACGCCAGACGCTCGTTCGATCGCTGCGTCCGAGTTCCGCCGCGGATTCGTACGCGACCTCAGACGTCCGACTCATCGCCAACCGCGCCAGCAGCACGCCGGAGATGATCGCGGGCGACTCCATCAGCGCCATCGCGGCGACCATGTAGCCCGAATACTCGATCGACTTCGATTCGAGGAAGGCGACGGCGGTGATAAAGGTGACGGCGGAGATTGACCCGAAGACCGCCGCCAGCGCCGCCGCGTCCGGCGTCGGCAGCTTCCGCCGCAGCACCGCGTACGTACCGAAGGGCATCGCGAAAGAAGCGATCGCGGCGACGGCCATCGTCGCCAGCGCTCGCCCGTCGAGCCCGCCGAGCGACAGCTTGTACCCGCCGTAGGTGCCGATCGCCATCAGCAGGTACACCGACATGACGCGCGCCGCCGGCTTGGGAATTTCCAGATCACTGCGCACCAGCGACGCGAAGACGCCCAGCGCGAAGAACAGGATCGGGGGGCTCAGCAGCAGGTCCAACACGGCCTTTCGGTTGATGACGAAGGGCCGAGTCTACAGACCGGACGCTGGCGACGGAGGCCGCCGGAGCATGCTCTAGGAACCCTTGCCGGCTCGCTCGGTCTCCAGGCGAAGCGTCGTCTCGATATCCGCGGCCTTTTCCGCGGCGTAGCGCAGGGTCAGCTCCGTGCCGGCGTCGCTCTCGATCCAGAAACGATGGACGATCGTGTCGCGCGAGCCGACGCCCTCGTCGTAGAGCACGCGGGCGGGCTCGTGTCGGACCTCGTCGATCGTCCTGCCCCACCAGTTGGGGAGCTTGCCGGAGGCGATGACAGTGACGTCCGGGCCTTCGACGGTCAGCAGGTCGGCGCTGCCGATGCCGGCGGTTCGAGCGCGGGCGGTGCGCGTCGGGATCAGCTTGTCGTTGCGTACTTCGACGGTGACCTCCCAGAGCCGGTCGCCGAGCTGTTTGACGCTCGCGCGATCGAAGCGGAGCTTGGGCATCTCGCCGCCGTGGAGCATGGTGAAGGCGAAGTTGCGGTGGGCCTCTTCTTCGAGCATGAAGACGGGCGTCGAGCGCGAGGACCACTTGTTGAGCCCGCCGACGAGCACGGTGCCGTGCTCGGGGTGTTCGACCTCGGTGTAGTCCTTGAAGGCGGCGCCGAACTGGAGACGGTCGCGGAAGAGGCGCATCTGCTCACTGCTGGGGCGTGAGCCGTCGCGCTGGAAGTACTTGCCGACGGTCCAGAGCTCGTTGGTGAAGCTGATAACGCCCAGGCCCTCGTGGGCCCAGGTGCCCTCGCCGCCGTGCACGTTGTAGAGATCGCTGAAGATGATGAGATAGCGGTAGTAGGGGAGCATCTGTTCGCCGATGCGTCCGAACTCGTCGTAGACGCGCAGGTCGGCGCGGGGGTAGGCGTCGGCGCGGTAGTTGGTGCCGGGCCCGCGCAGCATCATCCCGCCCGTGTTGTGGTAGGTCTGGAAGGCGGCGATGTTGGGGCGGTCGTAGCAGAACAGCGCGACGGCGCGCGTCTCGGGGGCGGAGAGGGGGAAGGCGCCGGCGCCGAACTGCACGTAGTCGGGCTGCCAGTCCGCGGGCCAGTTGCGGTTCATGTCATGCCCGTCGGTGCCGTCCTCGTTCGTGCGCCCGTCGCCGTCGGTGTCGATGCCTTCGCGGCCGAGGTAGGTCCAGTCGCCGGTTTCGCCCGCGGGGACGCGCGTGAAGACGCGGTCGTCGAAGCGGTCGCGGATCCATTGGCCGCGTGGGTCGCGCTTCCACATCTGCGTGATGCTGCCGTCGCCGTCGAGGTCTTCCGCGGGGTCTTCGTCGACCATTCCGTCTCGGTCGTTGTCGCGCGGCATCTGGTTGGAGCGGCGGTTGTGCGGCGTCGACGGCCCCTCGAACCACTTCGCGCGCGAGTCCGGGCTCACGATCGGCATGAGGTAGAACGCGTAGTTGTCCAGCAGTTCGGTGATCTGGTCGTTGTGCCCGTAGTACGTCGCGAGGTACCACAGCGAATAGAGGACGACTTCCGTCGCCTGCACCTCGTTGGCGTGGATGGAGCCGTCGATCCACATCGCGGGCTTCTCGGTGTGGTCAACGCCGGGCTTGGTGATGATGGCGACGAGCAAATCGCGTCCCTGGAGGCTCTGCCCGATGGTGCGCAGCTCGATGAGCTCGGGGTAGGCCCGCGCGAGCGCGCGCATGTGGTCGTACGTCTGCTCGACGGTGTAGTACCGGTTCCAGTGGATCTCGTGCTCGGAGTCGACGGTCGCCTGCGCGAACCCTGCTCGGGCGAGGCCCAGCAGCGCGGTCGCGGCGATCGCGAGCGTCAGAATCATGCGCGCGGTGTTCATCGCTCGTTCTCCATCGTCAGTTCGAAGCGTTGCACACCGAACATCGGCGTGCGCACCTCGAGGTCCACGGTGTCGCCGGTCTCGGCGAGGATCAGCCACTCGGCGCGTTCGGATGAGCCGCGGCCTTCGATCGCGTCGAAACGGATCGCGCGCGACCCTGAAACAATTTCTTCCGTGCCGAGCTCCTGCTGCGGGTCGAGCACGCAGACGATGCCGGGCAGGCGACGGCTCTTGACGCCGATCGCGGGCTTCGTGGGCAGCGTGCCCGTGTTGCGGAGGGTCAGGCCGAGGCGCCAGACCCCGGCCCCGACGCGCTCGACCGTCGGCTCGTCCAGCTCGAGGCTCGGGAACATGTCGAGCACCGCGGCGGCGAAGGCCGCTTGCTGGTCGGCGAGTCGATCTTCGTGATCAGTGGGGGGGTTCACGCGGACGCCCGGCACGAAGCCGCCGATCTCGACCGGCCCCAACTGCGGGTGATCGAAGGGCTGCCAGTCGATGAACCCGCGCTCGACGTTGTCGTCGATCCACGCGAGCCATTTGGCGTCGGCCGAGTCGCGCGTGGAGGCGGCGGTCGACTCGGCGTTGTCGTCGCCCGCGCCGATCGAGGCGAGCAGTTCTTGCCTCGGCCCGGGGTCTTGGCCGCCGGTCTGGACAGCCGTGATGCGCGCCCGGACGTCGGCGGGGAGCGCAGTGAACTGCTGCATCAGGTCCGCGAGGTCCGATTCGCTCATCGACTCCATGTCGGCCATGATGCCCGTGCGCTCCTCGGCGTCCATGTAGAGGAAGTCGATGAACATCCGGTCCACGCCGCGCTCGACCAGGTCGGCTCGATCCGCTGCCTCGATCTCGTCGGGCGTCGGGCCGGCGTCTTCGGACGCCTGCTCGGCTTTCTGGCCGGTCGTCTCGTCGTCCTCCGCGTCTTGCCCCGCTTCCTCCTGCTTCACGAGGTCGGGGCGCACCCAGACGGGCGTGCCGAAGGCGTACACGCCAAGGTCGGCGTAGCACCACTGCACGAGCGAGCCGGCGCGATCGGGCCCGGGCTCGGTCTTCGTCACGCCGGTGATGTCCTTGAACGCTTCAGCTGCGCGTTCGTACGCGTCCGCGTCGCCCTTCTCGATGCCCAGTGGCACCCGGCCGTCCGGGCCGTACCGATCGGCGGGCGGGATCGAGACGATGGTGTCGTGCGGCCCCAGAACGATCACGGCCGCGATGTTGCCGCGCGACTGCAGCCACTCGACGATGGCTCGCGCCTCGGGCCGCTCGAGCGGGAAGCGTCCGGCGCCGTCGGCGTGCTCGGGCCAGTGCGTTGGGAAGTGCATGTCGAGGTCCACGCCGCCGCCGGAAGCGCCGCCCCAGCCGTCTTCGTTGAAGCGGCCGTCGCCGTCGTCGTCGACGCCTTCGATCAGCAGCGCGTGCGTCGCGATCTCGTCGTCGCCCGGCTCGCGCACGATGCGCGGGTCGCCGTCGTCAACCACGTGCGTGGGACTGAGGCCGAACGCGCTGATGGGCGCTGGCACGCGCATCATCGTGATGAACCCGTCGCCGTTCAGATCGTTCGGCGGGTCCTCGTCGACGCGGCGGTCGCGGTCGGCGTCCGTCGGCTCTGGCGCTCGCCCTGACAGCGCCCGCGGCGAGCGCTCGGACGCGAACCGCTCGAGGCCATCCGGATTGACACGCGGGATGATGTACAGCGTCCGCCCTTCGAGCGCCTCAGCGTGCTCATTGACCAAGAGCCGCGCCATCGCCCCGGCGACGCGGGCGCCGATCTGGTGGTGCCCCTGCACGCCGGCGATGATCGCCAGCGCGGGCCTCGCGTCGGCTTCGGAGCGGTCCGAGTCGCGGTCGGTGATCCTGAAGACCTCTATCGGCTCGGCAGTTGGGCTCCGACCGATAACCTCGCGCTGGACGTACGGCGCCGCCGATGCGGCTCCCGCCAAGAGCCCGATGCTCAGGGCGAGACCGCACGCCCGACCGCCGCTGCGCTTCAATCCACTGATCATCTCAACAGCTCCTTCGCTCTCGCGCAGCGCTCCGGGTCGCGGCGTCGCGAGCACCACACCTTACCGCTGAGGTGTGATCTGCGCCGCCGCGTGACGTGTGGAAGAGTTCGATCTGAGAAGCGGTGTCGGCGAGCGTCGAGACGCGGTTGCCGGCGTCGCCGACGGTGACGAAGTCGATGCCGTAGGAGATGATGATCTCGGGCGAGTCAGCCCATGCCGATGCGGCGAGGGCAGCGAGTGCGATGAGGCGAACGGCGGATCGTTCAGTCATATTGATGAGACCTTCCCTGTGTAGTCACAGAACTCATCCATCTGGTTTCAGGCGTGTCCACGACCGCGATCCGGCGGGGCCCCGATCGTGTGTTTCCACCCGTTTGGGGTGCCTTTGCTGATAGCGGCGACAGACCACGACGCTCGGACAACGGCGGAGCGCGGCGTGGCCGTCGGGGGCGTCGGTCTTTGGGTGCAATGGAAACGACCGGTGCGGCGGGTGCGCGCTCGGTTCGGCTGGGGTGGTCAGGCGTCGTGCTTCTCGAGCGGAGTGCGTGCCGCTGCGCTGCCCGCGATTGCCGAGGCACTGCGCTCAGGTCTCGGCTTCATCCTCGTGCGGCTGGCGCTCGAGGTTGTACACAAGCGTGACCGCGATCGCGACGGCGGCGCCCGCGATACCGAGCGTCGGTCGGATGAACTCGGGCGAGGCGAGCGCCAGCCGCAGGAGAATGGCGGCGAAGGCGAAACCGAAGTTGCGGAAGACGATCGCCGGCGTGTCGACGAACGCGAGCGACGCCAGCGCGAGCAAGACATCCACGAACACGAGCACGGTGAAGTACGTGTCGATGATGTTGACGACCGGCAGCGAGACGACAAGGCCGAGGCCCCTGTAGGCGGCAAGCCCCAGGAGCGTCGCCAGCAGCACGAGAACAAGGACCTGCTTGATCCCACGGAACTTCTGGCGGCTTGGCTGGTCCCGCGTGATGGGCGTGTGACGCTGTAGCTTCGCGAAGAGCGTCGAAGCGAGGAAGAGCACGATCGCTGCGGCGGCATCGCTGGTCATGATCGCGATCTTGATCAGGTCGTCGTTCGTCACGCTGATGGGTTCGGGAAAAGACTCCAGCTTGAGAAACGCGTCCCGCAGCAGGACCAAGGCATACAGCTGTAGATGTCGCGCGACGCTCGACGCCACGGAGTTGGACATCGCGAACGCCATCTCGATGAACTCGAAGAAGAGCAGCAGGCCGATCGCCCAGGAGATCGCCGCGAGGTGGACGATCGGGAAATCAGCCGGCAGCCACTCGATGTCGATCCACCGCGCGACTTCGACCAGAGCGATGCCCCCGAGCAGCGTCGCGACCAAAGCTCCCGCCCGCGCACCGCGAGCGGTGCGGCGATCCCAGAGACGCTCCAACCACTCGACACTTGATGACACGCTCGCGTGCATCCCGTATCGTTCGTCGGTCGTCGCGGCGCGATGTCGATGGAGAAAATTTTTGAGCCGCGGGAATCCGTGATCGAGCCTCCCCGAAAGCTTGCACATGAGCATCGGCACCATGGTGAGCACCCTGTGGTTTCAGGTCGTACTGTCCGCAGTGGCAGCCGGTATTTGCCTCACGTGGATCGTGCTTTTCCCTAGTTCTTTCGCTGATGGCGCTACCTGGAGTGGGGTTAACCCCAACGGTGGAGGTCCGGGTTTTCTACTAGTTGTCTCCAGCGGCGCGGTCAGTTTCTTTGGGCGGTCCACCTGGGAGCGATCGGCAAGTGTTGCGCGTGCCGTTGTCTTCGCCGCCGCTGTCTCGGGAGTGTGTGGTGGATCGTTATGGATCATGCTTTCGATGAGCGGTACGCTGCCATCCGATGCGGTGCCTCCGATCGTTTCAGGAGTCGTTGGTTCGTACTTCGTGCCGAGGGTCGTCGTTGCCGTTCTCGACGATACGTGGAGCCGCGCGGAGAGCGCCAATACACGAGAGGGCGAAGAGTGACCGCGTCGACCGCAGCCCTCACCTCTGTCTTACTCGCACCCGCGGAGTCGCGACTCCGCACAACTCGAGGAGCAGGCCGTGCCTGATCTAGGATTATTCGGTTACAACGTCGTCTTCAACCTGTTGTCGCTGACCGTCGCCACCATGGGTGCGGCAACGTTGTTCTTCTTCTTCGCTCCGCGGGTGAACCGCAAGTACAAGCCGGCGATGGTCGTCACCGGATTGGTGACCGCGATCGCCTGTTACCACTACTTCCAGATCCTCGGTTCGTTCGAAGACGCTTTCGTCTTGCAGGACGGCGTCTACGTCGCGTCGGGCCAGCCCTTCAATGACTTTTACCGGTACGCCGACTGGCTGCTGACCGTGCCGCTGCTCATGGTCGAACTGATCGCGGTCATGGCGTTGTCGCGCGCCGAGTCCGTGAAGTTCTTGCGAATCCTCATCCCGGCGGTCATCGCGATGATCGTGCTCGGCTACCCGGGCGAGGCCGCGATGGCGGGCTCGGGCAGCGCCGCCGCCATCTGGGGCTGGTTCATCGCCTCGATGATCCCGTTCGTCATCATCCTCGCCGTGCTGTTCACGCAGTTGACCTCGGCGATCCAGAAGCAGCCCGAAGGTGTGCACGGACTGATCAACTTCGCGCGTGTAGTCGTGCTCATCACGTGGTCCTTCTACCCGATCGCGTACGTCATCGGTGCTCTGGGCCGCGGTGAGGAGGGGTTGAGCTCCACCGCGGTCATCGGCCTCCAGGTCGGGTACACGATCGCGGACATCACCGCCAAGGCCGGCTTCGGCGTCATCATCTACCTGATCGCCCGCCGCAAGAGCGAGATCGAGGGCCTCGAAGACAGCACCGTGAGCACGCCTTCCGTCGCCACCGCGTGAGCAGCACATCGAAGCTCCACGCGTGAACGCTTCTACGCTCACCGCAAACACTCGGGGTCCCGCCGGCGAAAGCCGGCGGGACCCTTTTGCGCCGGCCGACCCGAGCCACAACGGCGCTCGCGCCGTGGTCGTCGGCGCGGGCTTCGCCGGCATCGCCTCGGCGTTGCGCCTCGCGGCCAGAGGAGCCCGCGTCACCTTGGTTGACCGCCTGCCCGACCTCGGCGGCCGCGCTCGAACGTTTCGCCGCGACGGTTACACCTTCGACGCCGGCCCCACGGTCATCACAGCGCCCTACCTCCTCGACGAACTCTTCGCACTCTTCGGCGAGTCCCTGCACGACCACGTCACCCTCCGACCCGTCTGGCCCTGGTACCGCGTTCAATGGGCAGACGGCGCGAGGTTCGATTATGGCGGCGGGCCGGAACAGATGTGCGAGGAGATCGCCCGCTTCGAGCCGCGCGATCAGGACGGCTACCTCCGGATGCTCAGGCAGGCGGAGGAGATCTACCGCATCGGGTATGAGCGGCTCGGCGACCAGCCCTTCGACACCGCGGCATCCATGCTCAAGGCGGTGCCGGACATGGTGCGGCTGCGCGCCCAACGATCGATGTACCGGTTCGTCGCCTCGCACCTCCGCAACGAGCGGCTGAGACAGGTCTTCACCTTCCAGCCCCTGCTCGTCGGCGGCAACCCGTTCCGGACCTCATGCATCTATGCGCTCATCCAGCCGCTCGAGCAGCGGTTCGGCGTCCACTACGCCATGGGCGGGACCACCGCGATCGTCGAGGCGCTCGGCCAACTGATGCAACGCGCGGGCGTCGACGTCTTGCTCGGCGATGCGGTCCGCGAGGTGCGAACCGCCGATGGTCGCGTCGACGCGGTCGAACTCGCCTCCGGACGACTGCTCCCGTGCGACGTCATGCTCTCCGCGGGGGACCCGGTCACGCTGTACACGAAGCTCCTCCCGGAGGATGCGCGACACGCCCGCACGCGGGCGCGGGCTCAGAAGATGAAGCTGTCGATGGGACTGTTCGTCAGCTACTTCGGCTCGTCTCGGACCTACCCGGACCTCGCCCACCACACCATCCTGCTCAGCGACCGCTACAAGGAACTGCTGACCGACGTCTTCGACCGCGGCACTGTCCCCGAGGATCCGAGTCTCTACGTTCACGCGCCAACGCGGACGGACCCGTCCATGGCGCCGCCGGGGCACGAGTGCTTCTACGCGTTGGCGCCGGTCCCCAACCTCAAGCTCTTCGACGGTTGGGAAGACCGCGCTGACCGGTTGCACGACACCGTGCTGGACCGCATCGAGACGCAGATGGCGCCGCGCCTGCGAGAACACCTGACGACGAAGTTCGCCGTCACACCCGCCTACTTCGAGCGTGAACTCGAGTCGCCCGCCGGTGCCGGCTTCAGCGTGCAGCCGCTGCTCTCCCAATCGGCCTATCTGCGCTTCCACAACCGTTGCCCGCACTACGGGAACCTGTACCTCGCCGGCGCTGGCACCCATCCCGGCGCCGGCATCCCTGGTACCCTCTGCACAGCCAAGACGGCGATGCGGTGCATCGAGCGCGACGGCGTGCTCGGGCAGGAGGCCCGCCGATGAACCACCACCCCGCAGCGATCCAACAGCTCTTCGGCGATACCGATCCGCAAGACATCCTGCGTCGGTGCGGTCGCACGTTCCACGCCGCCTCGCGCGTGCTGCCCCCCGGCGTCCGCCGCGACCTCGCGGTGCTCTACGCCTTCTGCCGCGTCGTCGACGATTGCGCGGATCTGACGTCCACCACATCGCCAACCGAGCACTTCGCCCAGAGTCTTCTCGACGAGATCGTCGCGGGCCTCGATGGCCGGAGCCAACGTTCCCCGATCGTGCTCGCCTTCCGCGAACTCGCCGCAGCGCGCGGGGTGCCGCTCACGCTCGCGTTCGAACTCATCCGCGGCGTGCGGTCCGACCTCGGCAGTGTCCGCATCGCCAGCGAGGGCGAACTCGTCCGCTACGCCTTTCGCGTCGCTTCGACGGTGGGACTGATGATGTGCCGCATCCTCGGAGTGCGCGAAGAGGGCGACCCGTTCGCGATCGACCTCGGGATCGGCATGCAACTCACCAACATTGCGCGCGACGTGGCCGAAGACGCCGCCAACAATCGCGTCTACATCCCCGCCGAATGGATCGCGTCGGCCGATCTCATCAAAGCCGCGAACGGGTGCGGCGACGACCGCCAGGCATCGGCCGCGATCACCGCGGTGCAGCGCACGCTGACCCTCGCCGACCAGTACTACGAGAGCGCCGAACTCGGCATGCACTTCCTGCCCAGCCGTGTCCGCGGCGGCATCCGGGCGGCCGCCTGGAACTACCGCGCCATCGGCACGCATGTCCGAAGAGAGCCCGAGCGGGCCCTGCGTCGACGCGCACACACCACCGGCCTCGGCAAAGCCTTCCGAACCGCCGCCGCGCTCTGGACCTCGTCGCTCGAGTCCCTCCCGCTCGGTCCCGCCGACACGCACGACCCTCAACTCCACACGCCGCTCGCCTCGCTGCGGTCGGCGCGGCTGGCGCCCGTCGTACACTGAAGCCGTGCCCGGCCCCACTCTCAGGAACGACGCACGAGTCGCAATCGCCGGCGGTGGCTGTGCGGGTGTCTCGCTCGCGGTCGAACTCGCCGCACGCATGACAGGCCTGCGCGTCACCGTGTTCGACGCCTCCGGCACGCCGCCGACGGACCGAACGTGGTGCTCCTGGTCGGTGCGCGAGCACCGCTTCGCCGACGCCGTCTCGCAGCGCTGGTCGCGCGTGCGCGTCCGAGGCGGCGGGCGCGACACCATCGTCGACACAGAGCCATATCCATACGTCTGCATACGCGGCGCCGACTTCTTCCGACACGCCGACGAACAACTCGCGAGCCGAGCGGAAGTCCGCCGCGGCGTGCGCGTCGTCAACATCGCCGAGCGATCAGACGCCGTCACGCTCGCGCTCCGGCACGCGGACGGCTCCGAAGAAGAGGCGTCCTTCGACATGCTCTTCGATGCGCGCACCTACACACGCGAGCGCCCGAATCGTGAACGCGAACCGCTGCTCATACAGCATTTCGGCGGGTTCGAGATCGACGCGACCGGAGCGCGGCTCGACCCCGAGACCGTCACGCTGATGGACTTCGAGGTGCCGCAGTCGCAGGGGGCCCACTTCATGTACGTGCTGCCCTTTTCTTCCGGCACGGCGCTCGTCGAGTCGACGTTCATGACCCCTCGTGGGTACCCGCGCGTGGACTACGAGTCGTACGCGCTGCAGTACGTCGAGCGGGAGTTGGGGCTGAGCTCGCCAACGATCCGCTACCGCGAGTCGGGTGCCTTGCCGATGACGCTGGCGAGCCTGGGGCCGCCCGCGACCGCCCGCACGTGGCCCATCGGCACCCGCGCCGGCGTCGGACGCGCGAGCAGCGGATACGCCTTCGACGCCATCCAAGCCGACACGCGCCGCGTCGTCGACGCTCTGCTCACCGGCGCAGCGCGGCCCCGACCCCCGCGCTCGCCCGTGCTGAGCATGCTCGATCGCGTGCTCCTCTCCTGGCTCGAGCGCGACCCGACCGCGGCGCCGCTGGTGTTCGGACGCCTCTTCGCCGTGGCGTCCACTCCGCGGCTGATCCGTTTCCTCGCCGATCAACCCTCGGCTACAGACCTCCTGGCAACGATGTGGGCCATGCCCAAGTGGCGCACGATCACGCACACGCTGACGCACCCCTCGGCATGGCCACGACCCAGCGCGCCCGCCCCCTCGCCGGCCGCAGCCGGATGACGCACACCACCGCGGCCAGCTTGCCCGACGCGCCCGCGGATCAAGCGTCATCGGCGATCGCACGGTACACGTGGTGCGTCGGCAGCGTCACCCTGTGCGTTACCGGCGTGCTGTTAGCGCTCGGCAGCCCTTCATCGGGCGTGCAGGCCTTCGTCATGCTCATCGTGGTCGCTCTCATCGGGCTCCCCCACGGCGCGTACGACCTCGAAGTCGCGAAGCGATTGTTCCGAGACCGACTCCGCGGCGCATGGTGGCTGTGGTTCGGCGCTGCCTACCTTGTGCTCGCCGCACTCGCGGCATCGCTCTGGATGCTGATGCCGTGGGCCGGTCTCGTCCTGCTGCTCGTCGGCGGCTCGTTGCACTGGGGCGCGGACGACCTCGAAGCGCACGCGAGCAGCCGCTCGCAGCGGCTGTGGTTCGCCGCAAGCCGCGGCGCGATCCCGGTCGCGGCGCCGATGGCCTTCGCGCCCGTCGCGGTCGCGGAGATCTTCAGTGCGCTTGTCGGCGGCGGGCCGGTCGAGCCCGAGACGGTCCGCCTCGCCGGCGCGCTCTGGCTGGCCGCCGCCGGCCCGGGCCTGGTCGCGAGCGCCCTTCGGACGCGCCACGACGCGCCGCGCGCAGCCACGCGCGCGATGCTCGAACCCATGGTGTTGCTCGCGTGGTTCGCGGTCGCTCCGCCCGTCCTCGCCTTCACGCTCTACTTCTGTTTCTGGCACGCCGTGCGCCACTCCATCCGATCGGCCGCAGCCGCTGCCCCTGACGGCGCGTCACTCAGAGCCGCTTCGGCGGCGTACCTCCAGGCCGTCACGCCGCCCACGCTCGCGACCTGGGCGCTCGGCGTCGCGGTCTGGTTCGTCTGGCGTCCCGAGGCGCTCGAGCCGAGCACGATCTGGCAGACGGTCTTCATCGGCCTCTTCGCGTTGACCGTGCCGCACGTCACGCTGGAGTGGTTCGAGTCGAGGTCGCGCGCGTAGAGACGTTCAAGCACAAGGACAACGCGAGGCAACGACCAATCGCGGGAATGACCCCGCGGCTGTACCCCTTTGTGTACCCCCGGCCAGTCATCAGTCTAAACGCCGGGTCGAGCGCGAGAGGCCGAGCGGGGTCCGGCGCTCGTACCCCT
>CAYTSW010000056.1:0-16569 GCA_964440605.1 uncultured Phycisphaeraceae bacterium
CGCAGCACGCCGCTACCACCCGGCGTTGGCGCTCATCCGCCGCCAGCACGAGGGGGACGGCTCGGGCGTGTTCACCCGATCCGCGCGCGCGTCGGCGCACCAGATCGGTCGCCAGCCTCGGCAGCCACACCGCCATCGCACGTTTGCCAGTCTCGAATCCTGCCGCTTGCATGGTCTCGTCGCGCGAGCCATCGTCGCGCGCTCTGCTCGGTGGGCCGCAGTCCCTTGCAGCGCAGCAGTTCGAGCGTCCATGCTTGCTCGCGTGTGTTCGACGTGCGCGGCGACACGCACCACCGCGTCCGTGCCGCCGAGAGTGCGCCGCGCTCGCCCCTCGGGCGGGCGAGCAGCGCGACCGTGTCGCCCGCGGTGGCGGCGAGCTGCAACCGCCTCGATTCGGCCATCGTCAGCCCGCTGCCGTCCGCGACGACCGTCGTCACACCCACGGATCGCAGCGCGACGTCCATCGCCCACACCCGGTCGGCGTGCCCCGCGGGATCGATGAAGATCGAGCGTTCCAGGAGCTTCTCGCGATCGTGATCACGCGCGATCAACGCGTGTGGATAGGGCCAGCAGCGCCGCCCGATCCACAGCACGCTCGCCGAGACCGACTCCCCGACGCACAACGCGGCGAGGCTTCCGAGGATCGCGAGCGGAGCGGTCCACCGATGAGGGCGTTCGTCGTCGACGAACCACTCGTGAACTCCCGGAACGCCAACGACAAGCTGCTCGGGTGACAACGCCCGCGCCTGCTCCGTGGCCTGAGGAGCGGGGAGCCATACCTCATGACCGGCCTCGGCGAGGGCTTCCTGAATGCGCGAAAATGATCGCATTCTGTCAGGGTATGCTCAAACAAAACCCGATCAAGCCGCAGCCAGAAAATAGTTGCTTTCGATGATGCTGTCACGCGATGCACGCGAGGTCTGCACGGCGATGCGCCGGAAGCCGCGCTTCACCTCCGGGGGGTCACCCGCCGACAGGCAGCGTGAGCACCGGGTTGATCGCGGGTCGCTCGCCGCTCTGGAGCGTGAAGAGGTGCCTGAGCAGGAGGAAGGTGGACTTGGTCGTCTCGTCCGTATCGGCGATGAAAAACCACTTGCCCCGGTGGCGCACCGCGACCGCGGCGTCGCGCGGCCGGGACGCGCTGTGACTCACCTTGAACAGCCCTTGGAGCAGTCGGTCCCAGTCGAACTCGTCGCCTTCGGGTGTCGACGTTCGGGTCACGATGCGCCGTTCGAGGTCTTCGACGGGCGGTTCCACGCCGTGCGACAGGTAGTAGAGCACGCCCTGGAGAGAGCGCGTGTCGATGATGATCTGGTCGAGATTGGTGCGATCGGCGAACGTGTCAAAGTCGGCGTCGTCGCGGGACACCAGCTCGTACCGATTGACCTCCGGGTCCAGCCCGAGCAGTGTGCGCAGGCGTGCGATCTCGGGCGAGTCCTCGGCTTCCGGGCGGACGCGCATCACGAGGCGGCGCTCTTCGAGGACGGGCTGGTAGTCGTCTCCGCCCTCCACCCGGCGGAACTCCAGCCCCTCGCGAGCCGCGATAATGAGGTCTTCGCCCGAAAGCTGCGTGCGCGGGATGGGGTCGGAGATCAACTTGTCGCGCAACTCGAAGTCGAAGAGCTTGTCCGCCGTCAGGTTCTGCAACAGCGTGACGGCTTCGAGAAACTCGCGGTACTCCGGCGCACGCGCGGGGGTGGGACCGGACGCGGTGGTCGCGTGTCTGAGCCCGTTGAGCCCTTCGACGGTGAGCCGCAGGACGCGGTCGACGCGCCATCCGGATTCCGAGAGCAGCGCGATGGTGTTGATGCTGACGGGCTCGAGCATGTCGCGCTCGAAGTCGTCGCCGCTCAGGATGCCGAACGTGATGGTGGGGCGTTCGGCGTACTCGATGCCGGCGCCCAGACCCAGGACGTCCGCCCCGCCCTCGACGAGGTCCCCGTTGACCGACGCCGAGGCGCCGAGCTCGAACTGCGTCGAGATGCTGTTCACGCTGAGGTACACCGGATGGTCCCGGTATCGCAGGCGGACGAGGTTGACCAGCAGTTACTCGGCCTGCGCCCGACGCACGGCGTCGCTGTAGTGGGCGCTCGATACCGGGAGAGTGCTCGGGCCGATCTGGCAGGCACCCAGTGCGCCGATCGTCATGAAGCCGGCGAGAGCGGACATCGCGGCTCGGATCGTGATTCGGACTCGCATGTCGGCGCTTCCCCTTGGTCTTTGGGATGAGAGCGGGCGTCTCCGGCGATGTCGAAGGGAGACGATGGAAGAAGGCCGATACTACTGCCTGGGCGAATGAGTGCGCATGTCACGACGCATGCGCTCGGAACGCGAACCGCGTATATCGGAGTCCGTCCATTCGCCCGGCGCGCTCGCATGAGGAGCGCGGCGGGGCTGGGGGGTCGACGTGCAGCCGGGGCATCCCGTCAGCGCGTGAGCGACGCCTCCTCGCGTGAGCCGGCGAGCGTGTCGAGCAGGAGCCGAAGATCGGTCGCGGTGATGACTCCGTCGGCGTCGAAGTCCGCCGGGTCGTTGGGCTTCGTGGCCTGGCCGAGACGCGCCACGAGGGCGATGGCGTCTTGGATCGTCGGACCGCTAGCGCTTGCCGCGTCGGAGGAGCGATCCAGCCACGCCTGCGCGGCCGGGGTGCCGAGCACGCGGATCAAGGCGTCGCGATCGGCGACGGGATCGAGCAGCGCGATGGCCAACACCGTCGCCGCAACGTCGTGGGCGGTGATGCCCGCGCGGTCCCGCGCGTCAATGCGTGTCACACTCGCGGCGTGCTCGAGAGCCGTTGCCGACGCGTCGGCGATGACGACCATGCCGCGATCAGCCAGTGCGGCGAGCCGGGCGTCGACGGCCGCCGAGCGGACGTGGAGCGGAGCGTCGATGAGCGTCACCAGCGCGCCCGTGGCGTCTATGCGATGCAGGCACGCCAGGACTTCTGCCACTGACGATGCGGAGGTCAGCGTCTCGACGCCGACGATCGCGCCTGCCGCCTGCGACGCATCGACGGCAGCGGCCAGTTCATCGCTCGACCGTGACGACGCGGTGACGAGCGCGAGATCGACGCGGTCGCCAGCGACGAGCCCCGATGCGATCGCGTCGGCGCCGGTCGCGCCCGCGACAGCGAAGGCCCAGTCGGGCTCGGCGAAGGCGACGTCCTTGCGCGAAGCGAGGGCGTTGACAAGCTCGATCACACGCGAGCCGCCGGGCTGCGCGGGGGTGATTCGCACCAGCGAAGGGTCGCCCAGCACGCCGCGCTCGATCGTCGCGGCGGGCGCGAGCGTCGCAAGCACACGCTGTGGCCAGTCGGTGCCGACGGCGTCACTGAATCGAACGAAGAGCGCACGCCCGGCGAGGCGGACGTAGCCGGCCTCGTCGCGCAGCACGGGCGAGGCGTGGACACCACGCTCGGCCAAGGTCCGGACCAGTCCGGCGCGAGCGGCGCCGTCGCGCAACATGAGCGGCAGCTCGGCGATGACCCAGCCGTTGGACCACGATTGCGTGCCGGCGTCGTCGAACCCGAAGTTGGCCAGAACCGCGCTGAGTCGCGTTGCGTCGGGCTTGGCGCTCGCGTCGAGGAAGGCCATGCGCCCCGTCTCGATGACGAGCGGCGTCGTGATGCCGTCGCCGGCGTCGAAGGTGGCCGGCAGATCGGCCGATGCCTTGTCGGCGTCGTGCTCGTCGGATGTTTCGTCACGCTCTGCGAGCGCGGCCGGCTCGTCGCGGTTGCCCGAGGGCTTGCTCGATGCGCCCGGGCGGCCGGAGGAGACCGTCGCGCCCGTGCCGAGCGTGTTGCCCAGCGTGCCGCTCGATCCGTCGTCCTGGGCAAGGACCAGACAGGGGCTGGTGAGCGAGCGCACGTCGGTGCGGCGGTTGGCCAGAGCGAGGTTCACGTCGTCGAGGTCGACGCGGCCGTCGGCGTTGACGTCGGCGCGAACCTGGAAGAGGTCTTCTCGATCGATGGGATCGGCACCGATGAGCGAGCCGATGGCGCCGACGTCGGTGTTGTTGATGCGCAGGTCGCCCGTGGCGTCGCCCTGGAGGACCGCGACGTCCAGCCGCTGGGCGGGGCCGGCGAGCAGGTTGCCCGCGCGGTCGGTGACGCCGACGAGCTGCACGCAGTAACGCGCGCCGATGGGCAACGGGGGATCAAAGGTGATGTCGGCGACCGCCCCACCTGCGCGGAAGTCGATCGTTTCGACGGTGCCTGAGAGATCGACGGGATCGCCGTTGAAGTCGACGCCGTCGACGACGAGGCTGGCGGCGTTGAGCGTCGGGGTGTCGATGGCCTCGGAGAAGGTATAGACGAGTCGCTCGAGCGGGCCGCGGGGCTCGGAGGTGGGGCCGGCGAAGTCGAGGTTCACGCCGATCTCCTCGGGCTCGCCGCCGCGCGACCCTCCGGAGGACAGGCCCTCGTATGTTTTGACGGAGCTGACGATCACGGCTTCGGGCGCGACGTTGTCGGGGTCGAAGCGGAGCGTGTACTCGCCCAGCGAACCGCGGTCGAAGATGTGCACGAAGCGCTCGACGGGTGAGCCGGGGCTCAGGCGATCGATGCGGTCGGTCTGCCATGCGTTTTCGGGCATGCGGATGACCTGCCCGTCGGCGCGCACGACTTCGGCGAGTCGGAAGGCGGAGTCGAAGGGATCTTCGATGCGTATGTAGTGCCAGCCGCCGTCGTCCGGCGAGGCGGTGATCGTCGCCTCCAGCGCGTCGCGGTCGGCGGTGAAGGGCGGGTCGATGATGGATTCGACCTCGTCGACGATGCCGGTGGAGAGGTGGACGGTATCGGGCAGGTCACGCGGGTCGGGGAAGTCGTTGGTGAGGAAGTCGGGGAGGGTGTCTTCGCCGGGGCGGACGTCGAGGACGATGTGGTTGAGCCCGAAGATGTCGACCGAGTCGATGAGCGACAGGCGCGGGTCGTTGAGTTCGGAGACGTGCTCGTAGCTGGCGGAGTAGGAGACGAACTCGCCCTGGAGGGTGGAGATGAGTCGCCAGCGCGCGGTGTTGGCCTCGTCGGGGCCGATGTCGCCCAGGTTGACGGTGAGCGAGGGCGAGATGGTCTCGTTGCCGACAATGGTGCCGATGATGTCGAAGTCGATCAGCA
The DNA here is from genome assembly GCA_964440605.1 of uncultured Phycisphaeraceae bacterium. Taxonomy (GTDB): domain Bacteria; phylum Planctomycetota; class Phycisphaerae; order Phycisphaerales; family UBA1924; genus CAYTSW01. Next base: position 5,114 of record CAYTSW010000056.1, read on the forward strand.
GGCCACGTTCGTTCTCGACGATGCGCGGCTGGCTGGACGTGATCGTCAGATCACGCGCGACGCCCGCGCCGTTGTTGCGGACGAGCAGGCCCAGGTCAAACGGGATGGAGGGCTCGAGCTCGGGCGTGAAGGGGTCGTCGGCGTAGACGACGGTCTCGAGGAAGTACTTGAGCTGGAGCGAGGGATCGGGAAGGACGCTGATCTCAACGGGCACGAGCGGCACGGTCGCCAGTTGACCGCCGTTGGAGTACTGCAGCGTGCCGCCGACGAAGTAGGTGGTCAGTTCGACCGGGGCGGCTTCGTTGGTGGGGAGGATGATCCACTGGGCGGCGCCGTTGGCGTCGGTCGGGAGGGAGCCGGTGCCGTCGACTTGGGTGAGTTGGCCGGAGAGCTCGGGATCGAAGATGCCGAAGCGGTCGTTGGCCATGTCACCGTTTTCGTCGGTGATGCGGATGTCGACGCCGATGGCCTCGAGGGGTTCGCCGGCGAGATTCTCGAGTTCGAAGGTGGCCTCGAAGGCGGTGCGGGTGATGGTGAGTGTCTGGTCCAGCTCGATGCGGACGGACGCGCAGACGCCGTCGCCGGCGTCGGTGACGTCGAGCAGCAGCGTGAGTTCGGCGTACTGGATGGCGTCGACGATGCTGTCGAACTCTTCCTGCTCGGCACGCTCTTCGGTTTCGCGGATGAAGCTAGCGAGGTTTTCCATGACGCCCGCGTCGACGAAGTCGGGGTTGAAGCCTTCGGGCAGGTCCGCCTCGGTGCGAATGTCGGCGGCGTAATAGTCGATGGAGCGGTTCCACCGCTCAACGAAGGCAAGCATCTGCGCCTCCGAGAGGTAACCGGGGCGCGGGCTGGCGAGGAGTGTCGCCTGCTCGCTGGCGGAGATGGACTCCCCGGCGTCGGAGCCGACCAGAGTGATCATCTCGATGGTCGCGAGGAGGGTCTGGAAGTCCTCGATGTTGTCAGGGCCGAGATCGAGGACGTACTCCGTGCCGCCGAAGAGCTCGGCGAGGAAGGCGTAATAGGAGATGTAGGCGTAGTAGTATTCTTGGAAGTAGTCGGCGGTGGGGTCTCCGGTGGAGGGAATGACGACGCCGCCCCCGCGGGCCCGGCCGACGGCGCTGCCGATCAGGCCGCCGATGGAGCCGATGACGTCACCGGGCGAGCAGGGGATGAGGCCCGAGGCGCCGGGTCCGGCGGACTGACACAGGACGCAGTCGCGCAGGACGGCGCAGGCGCAGGAGAGCTGGCTGGCCAGTGGTGTGAGTGAGACGGCGCAGTTGACGCCGGCGCCGATGCAGTTGGCGGTTGAGCCGATGGTCGAGCCGGTCGACGAACCGTCGAACATGCCCGCGCATCCGGCGACGCCTGCCGGGCAGCCGGCGCCGGGGACGCAGCCGAGCGCAGAGAGGGCGCACTTGGGAACGCAGGGGTCGCAGGCAGCGGGCTGTGTGGTAGAGGTGCCCTGCGAGAAGGTACCGTCGCCTCCCCCACCACCGCCGCCTCCGCCGCCACCGAATCCGCCGCCGCCGCCGCCGCCGCCGCCGAATCCGCCGCCGGTTCCCCCGCCGCCGCAGCCGCCACCGCTGGAGACGAGGGTGCCGCCGCAGTAGGTGTACGTGGACTCGCCGCACTCGAGATTGTGGCACCCGACGACGGGCGCTGCGCCGCAGCCCCCGCCCCCGCGAGCGCCACCGGGCGCGGCGATGATGATCGGCACGGTGACGGACTGCTGTCCGGCGATGTCGCCGACGAAGTCGACGAGGGTGATGATCTCAAAGGCGTCGGTGGTGCCGACGCTGAGCTCGTAATCGTCGGCGGTGATGAGGCCGTAGTTGGTGATGGTGAGGTCGACCTGGATGGGGAGTTCGACGTCTGTGATGTCGATGAAGGCGGGCTCGATGACGACGACGGGCGCCGGGACGTTGGTCTCAAACTCGGCTTCGATCGTGATGTTGTACGTGTCTTCGAAGTCGACGGGGATGACCGTCCACGAGTAGTTGATGACGTCGCGCGGGAGGAAGGCCTCGAGATCGTTGACCTCGCCGGCGTTGACGAGGGTGGTGGTGCGGAAGGTGCCGTGGTCGGGAGAGGTGACCTCGATGTCGTAGTAGGCCTCGGTCAGGTCGGTGAAGAGGGCGATGCCGCTCTCGTCGGAGATGAGCTGAGCGACGAGGTCGCGTGTGTCGACCTCGAAGACGCGGACGGTGGCGCCGGTGACGGGCGGGCTGCCTTCGGCGTAGTAGAAGAACTCATCGGTGCAGAGCACGCTCAGATCGCCCATGCCCTCGGAGACGACGTCGAACATGAACGGGACGTCGACGCCGGTGATGCCGTCGGTCACGCCGATCGTGCCGGTGATGTCGCCGAAGTCGAGGTCGGCGGGCGGATCGAGCTGGACGACGACGGTCGCGATCTCATTCGGTCCGAGCGATCCGAGATCCGACGAGGTCGCGAGAGAGAACCAGTCGACGGGGGGAAGGTTGACCGAGAGCGGAGCGGTCGGTACGCCGCCAACGTTCTGCACGCTGAACTCAACGAACTCGCGCTCGCCTCGGAGGAGCGACTCGCTGACGCGCCCGTTGATCAGTCCCTCGGGCAGCAGCACGAGCTCGGGCGTCGCGGGGAAGACGCGGAGGTTGAGGTCGAACGTCGCCTCGACGGGCTGGTCGGCGGTGAAGTCGAGGGTGACGAGGAAGGGGTCGACCACCTGACGGTCGGCGAGGATCTCGTACTCAACGTCGATGCGCGAGCCGCCGGGGATGGTGAAGCTGCCGCGGGTCGCCGAGCCGAAGTCGACCTGAACATCGACGCCCTCGGGCGCGCCGTTGACGACCGCGTCGAGGCCGGTGACCGGCTGATCGCCCTGATTGCGGACCTGGAAGGAACCGCGCGAGACGATGTTGGGCGTCGCGGTGACGAAGGCTTCCTGGCGGGTCAGCGTGATGGACCAGAGGCTGAACGAGTCGGTCGTCGGTGCGGCGGTGAGGTGACGCGGGCCGGCGCCGAGAGAGTAGCGGCCACCCTCGGTGGGGCCGGGGGTGTAGGTCGCGACGTAGTCTCCGTTTTCGTCGGTCGTCGCGGGGACGCGTTGCGTGAAGCCCCGCACGCTGACGAAGACGTCGAGCGGGACGAACATGGCCGGGTCGGACGTGCCTTCGATGGTGGCAGAGCCGGTAATGCTGATCACGGTGCCGGCGGGCTCGGACTCGACGTCGGTGAAGGCCGTCGCCGTGAAGGTCTGCACGGTGAAGGGGCTTGACGGGGCCGAGGCGTTGTTGTTCTCGCCGCCGAAGATGCCCTCGTTGGAGGTATTGCCGATATCGGTGCGCACGAAAACGTAGTACTGGCCGGGGAAAGAAGGCAGATTGATCGTGGTGAAGTTGGTGTAGGACGAGCCGGCGTCGAGGGTATTCGGGCGCGGGACGTTGGCGACGACGACGTCGCCCGCGTCGAGGACGGGGTCGGTCGAGAGGATGACGCGATCGCTCCAGAGGGTGTCCGCCGGGGCGTCGCCCGCGTTGCGGACGGTCCAGGAGAGCTCACGCATGATGCCTGAGAGGCCGTTGCTGGGCGGGCTGACGGCGTCGACGACGAGGTCGGGTCGCGGCGGCTGCGTCACGTCCAAACGCGGGCCGACGGTGATGTTGTTGGCAGTGTTCGACTCGACGATGCGCTGATCGCGGTTGGTTTGAGCGAGGATCCAGTAGTCGCCGTCCAGGTCGGTCGGGAGGGTGACGGTGAGCGTCTGGGTGTAGGTCTGCCCGGAGCCGACGGGCGCGGTGCGGCCGTTGGTCGCGAGCAGGACGTCGGCGCCGACGGCGTTGTCGGTGGAGAGCAGGACGGCGTCGACCCAGAAGCCCCGGGCCGTGCCGTCGCCGTCGTTGCGGAAGGTGACGGTGACGGTGAGCTGGTCGTCGGCCTGCGCGGCGGAGACGGGTCCGGAGCCGAGCGAGGACTCGACGAGGATCGACTCGATCACGAGATCGGGGCGGATGTAGCTGGTCGGGAGTTCGGCGACGCCGGTGTTGTTGTCGTTGTCCGATTCGAGGACGGAGTTGTCGACATCGGTGACGACCGTTGCGATGCGGTCCTGCGCTCCGAGGTCGGGCAGCGCGAACGTGGCGGTCTGGACGGCCGACGTCTCGCCCGGCGCCAGCGGACCGGAGAAGACGGTCACCGCGACGACGGGGCCGGGGCCGGAAGCGTCCGCGGGCGCGAGGCGGATCTCATTGAGCCACTCACCCGTCGCGGGCTCGGAGCCGTCGTTGCGCAGCGTGTATTCGACGGTAAAGGGGTCGCCCGGCTCGGCCTGCGCGGGCGCGGAGACCGAGGCGACGACGATGTCGGGCAGCGGAGGCAGTTCGATCGTGATGGGGACGGCCGGCGCGTCGTTGTCGGTCTCGTCGGATTCGTCGATGCCGCCGAAGCCATCGGCGCGGACGATGATGAAGAAGTCGCCCGGCGCGCTGATCGTGTCGAGGGGGAGTTCGACATCGACGGTGCGCAGGCCCGAGTCCTCGCTCATTGGGATGGAACCGGAGAAGGGCAGGCTGCCGAGCAGACGATCGGAGGGATCGAGCGCTTCGTCCGATGAGAGGAAGACGGCGTCGGACCACGGACCGTCCGCGGTGATCTCGCCCGTGTTGGCGGTGCGCCATGTGACGGTGATCGTCTCGCCGAAGACGCCCGACGACGGGGCCGAGGCGCTCTGGGCGACGAGGTTGGGTGCGGGCGTGGGGTCGATCGTGATCGCCTGGGAGGCGCGTGTATTGTTGTTGTCGAAGATTTCCTCGAGATCACCCGACTCGTCGGTGCGGACGATCAAGAAGGCCGTGGTCATGTCGAAGCCGACGGGCAGCGTGAGCGTGCGCGACAGCGTGTATCGCTCGCCCGGGCTGAGCGGGCTCTGGCTGACGGGGCCGAGGCGGAGCAGCGTGTCGCTCCCGCCGATGGTGTTGTTGTCCGAAAGGTAGATCGCGTCCGCCCACCCGCCGATCGCCGGCTCTTCGCCGGTGTTCTCGACGGTGTACGAGACGGTGATGGACTGGCCCGCGACCGCTTCGGCCGGCGCGACCACGCTCACCACTTCCAGGTCGGGCAGCGGCGGGTTGGCGACCTCGATCGGCCCGACGAGCGCGGTGTTGTTGCTCTCACCCGCGAGTTCGGGCACACGCTCGTTGGCGTCGGTGACGAAGAAGAGCCAGTACTGACCGGGCGTGTTGGGCCAGGAGGAGCCTCGAGACTGGCTGTAGGTCGCGCCGACGGGGAGGTTCTGCGAACGCGAAATGCTTGCGAGCAGGGTGTCGGTGCCGATGTCGAGCGTGTCGTCGGTGGAGAGGTAGACGCGGTCGACCCAGCTCGCGCTGGCGGGTGCGTTGCCGTCGTTGCGGACGGCCCACGAGTAGGTGAAGGACTCGCCGATGGTGGCGCTGGTCGGCGCGTTGGCCGACGCGAACACCAGGTCTGCGGCGCCGATAGCCGTGCGGTCGATCGCGCCGTCGGCGTTGTCGGTCTCGTCGATCTCGGCCAGCGAGTCGAAGAAGTCGGCGGTCACGCCGACTCGGAAGTCGCCCGGCGTTGCGGGCAGGGTGACCGAGCGACTGAAACCGCGCGACGAACCGGGGGCGATGGTGCCGGTGAAGGTGAGGTCCCCGGCGACCTGGTCGTCGGCGTTGCCGATCTCGTCGTCCGCCGACAGCACGACGCGGTCCGTCCACGGGCCCGAAGCGTTTGCTGTGCCGGTGTTGCGCACGCGGTACGTCACCGTGATCGTCGAGCCGGGCAGAGCGCTGACCGGAGCGCCGACGCTCTCGAGCGTCAGGTTGGGCTCGGCAATAGATTCGAATGTGCTCGCGCTCGACGCGGCGTTGTTCGCCTCGCCGTCGAGTTCGACCACCATGTCGCCCGAGTCCGTCTCCACGATCACGAAGTACGTGCCGGTCGGGCCGGGGAGCGTTGTTTCGAGCGTGCGCGTGTACGACCCGTCCGCCCCCAGGCTCGACGGCCCGTCGACGGGCACGCCCAGCGGGATGTCGTTGACGCTGAGCACCGCGTCGGTCGACGCCCAGACGCGGTCGGTCCACGGGCCGGCGGCTTCCACGTCGCCGCTGTTGGTGACGGTCCACGTCACGGTCAGCGGCTCGCCCGCGAGGGAACTGCCGGTGACGAACTGGACGTTGGACGGGACGAGGTCGGGGGTGGGCGGCGCGGTGACGGTGACGGCGCTGGGCGCGGAGATGTTGTTGGAGGCGGAGATCTCGAAGACGGCGTTGCCCGAGTCGGTCACGAGTAGGAGGGAGTAGCCGCCGGGCAGGACGGTGCCGTTGAGCGGGAGCGTTGCCTCGATCGTGCCGGCGTAGGAATCGCCATCGGCGAGGTCGGGGCCCATGGCGGGTGCGGGCGCGGAGCCGATCTGCTGGTCGTCGACGCTGAGCTGGCCGTCCTCTGAGATGAACAGCGCGTCGACCCACGGTCCCTCGGCGGGCGCGGTGCCGAGGTTGTCGACGGCGTAGCTGACCATGAAGGGCGTGCCAATCTCGGCGGACGCGGGCGCGCTGACCGAGGCGATGGCGAGGTCGGGCCCGACGGCTTCGAACTGCTCCTCGCTCGTGCCGAAGTTGTTGTTCTCGAACGGCTCGATGATCGTGTCCGACGCGTCGGTGATCACAAGGAAGAACGCCACACCGGCGGCTTCCGGCGGCACCACGACCGTCTGCGGTTGCGTGTAGCTCTCGCCCGGGCCGAGCGTGCCGGAGAAGTTGAACGAACCCAGCGCGAAGTCGCCGCCGATCGCGGCGTCGTCCGAGAGCAGGAACTCATCGATCCACGTGCCGGACACCGGCGCGGTGCCCTCGTTGGTGACGGTCCAGGAAATCTCCACGGGCGAACCGATCTCGACGACCGCGGGGACGTTGACCGCGGTCACGGTGAGGTCGGGGTAGGGACCGATGAAGACCGGACGCGAAACGAAGAACGGACTTGTGCCCGGCTCTTCGGGGACGAAGTCCTGATCCTCGACGCGGACGATGAAGTAATAGGTGCCGGAGGGGAGGTCGGCGGGAAGAGTCGGGTTCAGGGCCCGCTCGTAGGTCTCGTTGGGTTGAACGCCGAAGAAGTCGTCGAGGCGGGTCTCGATGTTGACCTCACCGAGGAAGACGTCGTCGGAGTTGCCGCCGATGGTGTCGGTGGAGAGGTAGACCTCGTCGAAGGTCTGCGCGCCGCTGTGGTAGGCGCTGCCCTGGCCGGTGTTGCGGACGGTCCAGGCGATGTCGACCGGAGCGCCGGCGTCGGCGAGCGGCGGGGTTTCGAGCGTTTCGAGCTCGAGGCGCGGGTACGCAACGTCGATGATGTCGTCGTCGATCGCGAAGTTGTTCGCCTCGCCCCCCATCAGGCCCTCGTCGACGTCGGCATTGGTATCGACCTGAGCGACGATGCGCACGGGGCCCGCGATGTTGGCGGGGAAGAGAAAGCTGTTGCTGCCGGCGGCGACCTGGACGTCGACGGACGCACCCGGCTCGACCGTCCCGGAGTTGTAGGTCAGCGTGGTGAAGCCCACGTCGCCGCCGACCGCATCATCGCCCGAGACAGCGACGCCGACGCGCCACGAACCGGTGGCGGGCACCGTGCCCTGGTTGGTGACGGTGATGGTGATGGGCTCGGAGAGTTGCTGGCGTGTGCCGGCGGTCAAAGGCGCCCGGATGTCGGTGACGACGAGGTCGGGGAACATGTCCGAGACCTCGACCGCGAAGGGCGCGAAGAAGAACGGATCGTCGTTGCCGGGAGGCTCGGGTACGAAGTCCTGGTCTTCGACACGGATAAGCAGGTTGTAGACGCCGGGCGTGAAGTCTCCGGGGAGGGCGAACGTGACGGACCGGGAGTAGGAGTTGTCCGGCTCGACGCCGAAGAAGTTGTCGAGGATGAACTCGGTGCCGGTCTCGGTGAGGAATATGTCGTCCTCGTTGCCTGCGATGTTGTCCGCCGAGAGGTAGACCTCGTCGTAGGTCTGTGCGCCGCTATGGTACGCGCTGCCCTCGCCCGTGTTGGTGACGGTCCACTCGACTGTGATCTCGTTGTTCCGCGCCCAGGTGGACGGCGCCTGGACGTCGGTCACCTCGAGGCGCGGATAGGCGACCTCGATGCTGGCGTCGTCGGCGGTGCCATTGTTGTCCTCGCCGCCGGCATCGCCCTCGTCGAGCTGGTTGTTCCAGTCGGCCTGCGCGGTGAAGAAGGCCTGGCCCGCGATGTCGCCCGGGATAAAGAAGCTATTGCTGTTCGCAGCGAAGGTGACGGTGTAGGACGCGCCGGGGTCGATGGCGGGCCCGTTGTAGGTCACGGTGCCGATGAGCGAATCGCCGCCGAAGGCCTGGTCGGCGGAGAGGAACAGGCGATCCTGCCAGGAGCCGGTCGCGGGGATCGTTCCCTGGTTGGTGATGGTGACGGTGACGGGCTCGGTGAGCCGCTGGCGGGTGCCGCCGATGCTGGGGCCCTGGATGTCGGTGACGATGAGATCGGGGAAGGCGTCGGAGACTTCGACGGTGAAGTCGGAGATGAAGAAGGGCGTGTCGTTGCCGGGCTCTTCGGGGACAAAGTCTTCGCTTTCGACGCGGATGAAGACGTTGTACGTGCCGATCGGGAGGTCGGTCGGGACGGTGAAGTTGAGGGATTCGACGTACGAGTCGCCGGACGGGACGCCGAAAAAGTCGTCGAGACGGAACTCGGTGTTTTCACGTCCGATGAAGATGTCATCGGCGTTGCCGAAGACGTCGTCGACCGAAAGGAAGACCTGGTCGTACGTCAGAGCGCCGCTGTGATAGGCGTTGCCGACGCCGGTGTTCTCGACGGTCCAGGAGACGAACGAATCGTTCCCGCGGCCCCAGACGGACTGCGACTGGATGTCGGTCACTTCGAGGCGGGGGTAGGCGACGTCGATCGTCGCGTCATCGGCGGCGGTGTTGTTGTCTTCGCCCGCCGCGGCGCCCTCGTCAATGATGTTGGTCGTGTCGACCGCGGCGGTGAAGGTGTTCACGCCCGCGAGGTCGCCGGGGATAAGGAACGAGTTACTGGCGGCGGCGAACTCGATGACCGTGATGTCGCCGGGCATGAGCGCGGGGCCCGAGTAGTTGATCTGTCCTATGAAGGAATCGCTGCCGAAGGTGGCGTCGGCGGAGAGGAACACCTGCGTGCGCCACGACCCGACGGCCGGCGCGCCGCCCTGGTTCTGCACGGTCACGCGCAGGGGCTCGGCGAGCTGCGTGCGTGTGGCACCCGTCGCGGGCCCTTCGATGTTCGTGATGACCAGATCGGGCTGGTCGGCAACGACGGTTACGGCGGCGTCGCTTATGAAGAAGGGGCTGTCGTTGCCCGGCTCCTCGGGCACGAAGTCCTGGTCTTCGAGACGGATGACCAGGAAGTAGTCGCCCGGCGTGAAGTCGGTGGGGATGTCGAAGGTGACGTCTTCGGTGTAGGAGCCTCCCGCCGGCAGGCCGTCGAAGTTGTCGAGGATGAACTCGACGTTACGCTGGGCGAGGAAGATGTCGTCCTCGTTGCCGGCGATGTTGTCGCTCGAAAGGTAGACCTCGTCGTAGGTCAGCGCGCCGGAGTGCCGCGCGTTGCCGAGGCCGGAGTTGTTGACGGTCCACTGGACGAAGGCGGAGTTGCCGCGCGACCAGGGGCCGTTCTCAACGATGGACGTGACCTCGAGCCGCGGGAAGGCGACCACGATCACGTCGGGGTCGACGAGATTGTTGTTGTTCTCACCGGTCGGTCCCTCGTCGACCTGGTCGTTCAGGTCGGTCTCGACGCGGATACGCAGATCGCCGCCGATGTTCGGAGGCAGACGGAAGCTGGTGCTGTTCGCGGGCAGCTCGACGGTGTAGCTCTCACCGGCTTCGAGCGTGCCGCTGAACGTCCGGTCGAGCCAGAAGATGTCGCCGCCGACTTCGTCGTCGTTGGAGAGGTAGAAGCGATCGGTCCAGGAGCCGGTGACCTCGGCCAGGCCCTGGTTGGTGATCGTGACGATGACCGGCGAGGAGAGGGGAACCCAGGTGCCGCCGGTGGAGGGGCCTTCGATGCTGGTGACGACGAGGTCGGGGAAGGCGGGGACGAGGTTTGTGGGCGCGGCGGCGATCTCGTCGTTGTCGGCCTCGTTGGCCTCGGCGACGGTGTCGCCCGTATCGGTCTGAACGATCACGAACTGCTGGCCCTGCACGCCGAGGGGAAGGGAGAACGTCTCGGTGCGGCTGTAGGACTCACCGGAGGCGAGGAAGCTCGGCCCCTGGGCGACGCCGAGCAGTCGGTCGCCCCCGACCGCCGCGTCCTCGGAGAGGAGCACGCGGTCGGCCCATGAGCCAATCAGGTCGCCCTCGCCGGAGTTGGTGACGGTCCAGGTGACCTCGATCTCGCCGCCGGCGGGCGCGGTCGCCGGAGCGATGAGTTGCGTGACGTCGAGGTTCACGTCGCCCTCACTGACCGAGCCAACAGAAACGACGAGGTTGTCGATCGCCCAGGACTCGTCGTTCCCCGCTTGCCAACCCGAGCCGTCGGAGAAGAGCTCGATGGTGACGGAGTCGGCGGTGTGGGGGATGAGCTGGAGTTCGGAGAACCGCGCAAGGTCGTACGCGCGATCGGGGAAACTGCCGTTCACGGCGAGGTTGACGGGTGGCTCTGCAGTGAGCAGAGCCCCAGCGGGCGGATCATCGAGAGGGAAGGCCGAGCCGAAGACGAGCGTGCCATCGACGCGAACGTTGAAGCGGTCGGGGCCGAAGGTGCTCGTGCCGTCCCAGGAATCGATGATGGCAAGGAGGCCCGTGATATTCAGGAACTGGTGCTCCGGGAGACCCGTGAGCGTGACGACGGTGGGAGCGGCGGGGTTGCCGCTCGCGCTGTTGCGCAGGTAAGAGCCGCCGAACTGACTCTCCGGTGTCCCGACACCGGCGTAGCCCTGGACGGGCTCGAGGCTGGCGACGCCGGTGACTTCGGCGGGCAGGCTGCCGTCGAAGTCGGACTGGAACACCGTCGTCTGCCCCAGCGCGGGGACACCGAACAACGAGACGGCAACAGCCGACAGCGCGCGCTTCATCATGATGACTTTCTCCACGATCTTCTCTCTCATCGGCCGGCGCGTGCCACGCCCGCCTGCCCTCTTGAATGTCACGCGTGCCGATCGGGAGCACGCCGCGGTGCGTACGGGCGAAGCCGCCGGCGTGCGAGCCGACCACCGTTCAGTCGAACTGTCCAGCAGTATTGCCGATGCGCCAGTTTTGGCAACCCACACCAAGCCACTCGCACCAAATCTGAGCAGAAAGGCGACGCGCGGGGGGTTTACCTAGCTCAACTGAGCAGAACGAGGGAATCCGTCGCGGCATTGAGCGCCCGGCCGAATCGTGTGGCTCAGCGCACACGCCTGGCTGCTGCGGACGCCTGGTGCGCCGCCAACCCCTCCATGCCGGCAAGGG
>CAYTSW010000057.1:0-15916 GCA_964440605.1 uncultured Phycisphaeraceae bacterium
TTCCCTACACGACGCTCTTCCGATCTGGTGGCGGCGGGGGCGGAGGGGGAGGCGAAGGAGGCGAGAAGGGCGGCTCGAAGTCGGGCAGGTTCTCAACCACCATGTCCACGATGTCGTCACGCACGTCCGGCGGCTGCGACACGCGCGTCAGGCCTACGCCCGTGCGCACTTCCGTCGCACCGCCCGCCGATCGCGCGTTCTGCTTCGTCTCCGAATCTTCACGGGCCTTGTCCGAGCCCGTCGTCTGCGTCGCGTTCGCGACCGCTCGCGCCGCCGGGTTCGGCGTCTCCGACGTCGTCTCCGCTTCGCCCGTGACGAGCGCCTGTGCGCGCTTGCCGCCCGGCAACTGGTATCGCACGAAGAAGCGGCCCGTGTTCATCTCCCCGCCGAACGCCCGCACGCGTCGCCCGCGGATCGTGTACCCACCCCTGGTGCCGGTGACGTCGAGCGTCGAGTCGGGCCCGACGAGCTTCACATCGTTCGCGAAGTCGAGCGAGTTCACGTCGAAGTAGGCGTCGCCGTACTCGATATCGAGCGCCGTATCGTCGATCGTCTCGGGCACGGTTTCGCCGTCGCCGGCGGGCCGCCCCTCGGTGTTCAGGCGTTTGATCATCTGGGCGAGGGACACCTTCGAGTTGGACCCGATGGTGAAGACCTGCCCGTCGCCGATGCGCATCATGATCCGCGCCGACGGGCCGGTACGGATCAGCGCCCCCTGCTTGAGCGTCTTGCCCACGGTTGGCACGATCGGGTCGGCGCCGGGCGAGGGGATCACCTGCACCGGCCCTTCCACCGACACCACCGTCGCCGCGTTCGCCGCCAGCGCCACGTCCTCATCGCTCGCCGGCGCCTGGACGTCGTCCACTCCCGAGCCGGGCGGCTGCGCCTGAGGGGGCGGGTTGTCCTGCGCCAGGGCGGCGGGCCACGGCGCCAACAGGATCGCCCCGGCGCACACGCCGGCGACACTCGTCTTGGACTCGTGCATGCTTATCAATCTCCCTCGAACCCGTCGCGGGCCCGTCACTTCTCGTCCAGAGTAATGACTGGCGGCCCCTCCTGCTCGCCGCGCATGAACCGATCGATCGCACGCCGATACAACATCGCCAGCTTCTCATCCCCGAACCGTTCGGCCAACTCGTCGAACCCGCGCAGCGCCCGCACGAAATCCCGCCGGCCGAACGCCTCGATGGCGGCAGAAGTCTGGGCGATACGCTCGCGCACGGCGTCCCCGCTCGCCGCCTCGTTGCCGATGACCTCGAAGATGGATTGCGGCTCGGTCTTGCCCACCACCACGATCTGCCCGATCGGGCGCAGCGTCATCCGCTCACGCACGAGCTCGGCGGCTCGCTGGTTGATGAGCACCGAACTGCCCGCGTACTTGTTCGCCGACTCGAGCCGAGCCGCGAGGTTCACCGTGTCGCCCAGCACCGTGTAGGCCGACCGGAGGGGCGGGTTGCCGAAATCGCCCACGCGTACGGGCCCGGTCGCGACGCCGATGCGCACCGCGATCGGCCCGGTCTCCTCGAAGACCTCGTCGGCGTTCAGCTGGTCGATCTCTTCGAGCATGCGCAGCGCCGCGTCGCAGGCGTGTGCCGCGTGATCGGGATCGTCGATCGGCGCACCCCAGAACGCCATGATGCCATCGCCGAGATACTTGTCGAGCGTCGCGCGCGTGTCCTGGAGGATCGCGGTCATCCGCCGCAGATACTCGCCCAGCGCGTCGCTCGTGCGCTCGGTGCCGAGCTTCTCGGAGATCGTTGTGAAGCCCGCGATGTCGCTGAAGAGCACCGAGAGCTCTTTGAGCTGCGGGCGCATCGAGCTCAGCGTCGGGTTGTTGACGAGGATGTCGACGACCTCGGGCGACACGTAGCTCTTGAACCGCGCCTCGGTGCGCTTGCGCTCGCGCTGCTCGACCAGCGCCCGCCACAGGCTCACGCCCAGCCACGAACCCATCACCGCGACCATGGGCGACGCCGCGGCAATCGTCACGTCGCCCGCGTCCCAGATCGTCCCGGCCGCGTGCCACCACCCGTAGCACAGACCCACTCCGAGGATCAGCCCCGCCCAGGGCGTCAGCAGCACGCCCAACGCGGTCCCCAGCAGGCCCATGGTCAGCGTCGCCGCCGCGTCGAGCCAGGGCGGCGACGGGCGCAGCTCGTGACCCGTGAGCAACGCGTTCGCCACCGCGGCATGGACGAAGACACCGGGAGTCTCGCCCGCGATGGGCGTCGGGACGACATCCGACGCCCCGCTCTTCGTCGCGGTCGACCCGATGAAGACCAGCCCACCCCGCAAACGCTCGAGCTCTTCGGGCGATCGTTGCGCTAGATTGCCCAACCCCTCGAGCAGCCTGTCCCGCACCATCGCTCCCTGCTGCGTCAGCATCCGCGCCAGGGCGAAGCGAACGCGCTCCTCCCGGGGGGATTCGTTCGTCACGGTGCCGCGCAACGACTCGATCGCTCCGCCCGCCGCGTCGAGCGTCGCCTGCCAGCGGCGCTCCTGCCGCGCGATCGCCGCCTCGAACGCCGCGTCGAACCGCATCGCCCGCACCGCTTCGGCGATGACCGTCGCGTCATCCGCATACCCCTCGGCACCCTCCACCTCGAGCAGGCGGACAGCGTCGCCGCACGCGTTGTCCCACTGCGCGAGCAGCGCCCGAGTGTTGTCGCGCACGCGGCGCGTCTCCATCAGCCACGCCACGCTTAGCACGCCCGTCGAACCATCGTCGCGCGAGAGCTGCGCGCTCCACTCCTCGCCCGACGGGAAGCACACCCGGTGCATCCCCGCGACTACGTCCAGACCCGGCATCGACCGTTTCATCGACACCAGCCGAAGCTCGCCCTGCTCCGAAGCGACCACCGTCGCCTCCGGCGTGGGCGGCATCATCCGGGCTCCCGCGTCAACGTGCGCCAACGCTCCGGCCAGGCCCAGCAGCGGGTGCACACGCTCGCCGCAGCTCACCCACAGCGGCACGTGGCGCACCACGCCGTCGGCGTCGCCGCGCTGTCCCTTCGCCGTCCCGATGATGCTCGAGTTCCCCAGCCCGGCAGACGCCCGCCCGAAGTCCGGCACGGGCATGCGCGGCGAGGGCCCCATCCAGGGCCAGCGCGCCGAGGCGTCCTCCAGCGGGACCGACAGGAGCGGCCCCGCGACCTCGAACGAGTCCGCCATCTCCAGTTCGTACCGCGCGCCGACCATGCGCGGGTCGTCGGGTGTGAGCGGCTCGTCCGTCTCCATGCGACACAACGCCTCGGGCGTCGCTTCCTGCGGCCGAGCGCGCGTCAGGCCGAGCGCGCTCCAGAAGTCGATCCCCGCCGCACCACGCACGAACGACGCGGCCTGCACCGTCTGGGCGCGCATCGCCAGCACCACGTTGCCGTGACGCGCGATCGCGTCGGCGAACACCGCGTCGTGGTCCGTCTCCTCGAAGCTCTCCTCGCCTTCCGCACCGGTGCGCTTGACGATCTGCACCGCCTGCCGATCGGGGAACGCCACATCAAAGACGATCGTCTGAGCCCCCAACTCGTCCAGCAGCTCGACGATCTCGGCGTACAGGCTGCGGTTCCAAGGCCAGCGCCCCACCTGCAGGATCGAAGCGTCGTCGATCGCGACCACGCAGACGTCCTCCGACACTTCCGGCGTGTACGCGTCGAATCGCTGAACGATCGCGTCCTCGAGCGGATAGGCCAGCGGCGTCACCCACCCCGCCTGTCCCGCCGCGACCGCCGCGATCGCAACCGCCACGCCGATCAACACCTGCGTACGCACGAGCCGGAGGGTCCGACCGCTCGGACGGCGGGCGATCAGCACCCGCTTCAACCAACGCTGCGACGACGGACCCGCCATGGCACACCGACAACGCCGAGAGGTCGACAACCTCGCCCGAAACCCTCCGCTTTGAGGGCGGTACGCGCGAGAGCCTAACGCGGCGTCATGCCCCCTTCACGCAGAGCCGCCTCAACGAGCGTCGCTGCATCCCGCCCACCCCTCGGCGTACAACGCCGGGAAGGTCGCCAGATAGCCGGGATAGGCCTTGCGGGCCCGATGGACCGCTTCCGGATCGAGCTTCACGACGCCGATCGGGTCGGTCGTCTCCATGAGGATGTTCCCGTCCGGGCCGATCGCGACCGAAGGCTGGCCCAGGTGCACGCCGCGCTCCGGAGCCGGGCGGTCCACCGACAGCACGTACACCGCGTTCGTACGGGCCGTCGCAATCAGGACGGGCAGCCACCGGCTGTACGTCGCCCGTTCCGTCGCGCGCGGGCCGATCACCGCCATCGCGCCGTGAGCCGCCAAGAGCTGCGCGCCCTGCGGACGGTTCATGTCCGAACAGATCTGGATGCCGAACGGAAAACACAGCTCATCGAACACCCGCGAGAGCGCTCGCCCGGGCTTGTAATGGCTCGTCTCCCAAAAGCCCGGCTCCTGCGGCAGATGCACCTTGTCGTACGACCCGAGCGTGTTGCCTTGGGCATCGAAGACCAGGCAGCGGTTGCGGCGCTCCCCGGTCGGGCCATCGCGCACGATCGCCGAGCCGAGCGCCGCGATGCCCGCCTCGCGCGCCGCTTCGGCCTGCATCTGCGCGCGCGGTCCCTCCTCCTCCTCCGCATCCTCTTCCCGCTCGAGCTTGGTCGCCGACGACCACGGGAGCACCGCCAGCTCCGGCAGCACCGCGAGGTCCGCCCCCGCCTCCTTGGCCTGCTTCAGGCGCGCGACAAGCCGCTGGCGGGCGTTGTCATCGAAGAATGTCTCGCGCACGAGCGCCACGGTCATGGGGGCGGGTGTTGCGGGCACTGAGTTGTCTCGTTGTCGGCTGAGTGAGGGTGTGCGATCGCGGGCCGGTCAGTCGAGGCAGTCGGTGCGGCCGAACTCCGCTCCGAAGGCGCCGAAGTCGGCGCCGTCGATGGAGCCGTTGCCGTCGGCGTCGGCCTGCGGGTTGTAGTTCGGATCGCCGGTCATCGAGCCGAAGGCCGCGCCGAAGGTGCCGAAGTCCGCACCGTCGACCTGGCCATCGCCGTTGAAATCGAAGAGGCAGGCGTTGTCGAGCACCTCGACGAAGTTGATCGGGTCGTCGAGGTTGATCCAGCCGATGTTCTCGCCCCAGGCGAAACCGCGGAAGCGATTGTTGGCGAAGTCGAGCTGCGCGGGCTGGGCGGGGGAGGCCAGAGCGCCGCCCTCGAAGTTGACCCACCCGATGTTCTCGCCCCAAGCGAAGCCCGAGAGGTTGCCGGTCGCGGGATCGATGTTGACACCGAAGTTGGTGTTGTCCGTATTGGCGTACGGGCCGCCGCCGTTGCCGACGTTGATCCAGCCGACGTTTTCCGCCCAGATGAAGCCTTCGAGGTGATCGTTGAGCACTTCGACGCCCTGCGTTCCGCCGTTGGCGTCACGCCAGTTGAGCCAGCCGACGTTCTCGCCCCACGCCCACTTGTTGACCGAGTCGATGTTCGAGTCGGCGGTCGCGATGGTCGCGATCCCCAAACCGAGGCAGCCCAGCACGACGGCGTCACGGATCTTCATGGCTCGTTCCTCTCTCTCCCGATGGCTCAAAACACGCGTTGCGTGCGCACGGCGGCTTCCGCTCGCGGCACCTCTTCGGCAGCCTACCACCTGCGCCCGCTTCTTCCAATGCCCGATCCACAGAAATCATTCACGCGGTTCGGAGGGCGTCAGGGAGCCGCCGCCGGCGGCCTCTGCTCCACGCCGACGCGCGCCACGGCGTTGGCGACGGCTTCGTGGACCGATAAATCAAGCATCTCGGGCATCAAGTGACCCTGGGCCGCGTGGTCGGCGAGGGCGCGAGCCGCGGCGACGCGCATCTCGTGGGAAATCCGCCGCGCACGGGCCATCAGGGCACCCTTGAAAATCCCCGGATACGCCAGGGCGTTGTTCATGCCGCGACCGTCCAGCGCGACCGCGGCCCCCGCCGCCTTCGCCTCACCCACGCTGATCTCGCTGATGGGGTTCGCCAGCGCGAAGACGATGGCCTTGTCCGCCATCGAGCGCACCATGTCGGCGGTGACAAGGTTGGGCTTGCTCACCCCGACGAAGAGGTCACGCCCGCGCATGACCTCCTCGAGCGAACCCGAGACGTTGTCCTTGTTCGTGGCCTCGGCCAGTCGCTGTTTCCACTCGTTCATCCCGTCGGTCCGCCCGCGGTGCACGGCGCCGCGCGAGTCGCAGAGGACCACGTCGCCCAGCCCGAAGTCCACGAGGAAGCGCGCGATCGCCAGCCCCGCCGCGCCCGCGCCGAGCACCACAGCGCTTGTTTCGGCCGGCGTGCGCCCCGTCTCGCGCAGCGCGTTGATCAGGCCCGCGAGCGCGACGGTCGCCGTGCCGTGCTGGTCATCGTGAAAGACCGGGATGTCGAGGCGACGGTCGAGCTCTTCTTCGATCTCGAAGCACGCGGGCGAGCCGATGTCTTCGAGCTGGATCGCGCCGTAGTTCGAGGCGATCTTTTCGACGATCGAGATGATCTCCTTCGGGTCTTCGCTGTCGATGAGCACCGGGTCGGCCGAGACACCCACGAACTTGGCGAGGATCGCGGCCTTGCCTTCCATGACGGGCAGTCCCGCGAGCGCGCCGATGTTGCCCAGGCCGAGCACCGCCGTGCCGTTGGTCACGATCGCGATGCGGTTGCCCTTGTGGGTGTACTCCCACGCCATTTCCGGGTCCTCGGCGATGAGTTGGCACACGCTGGCGACGCCGGGCGTGTACACCATGCGCAGCTCGGTGACGGTGTCGAGCGGCACGCGCGCCTTCGTCTCGATCGCGCCGCCTCGATGGATCTCGAGCACCTCGTTCGTGACCGAGAGGATCTCGACGCCGGCCTCATCGATGACGGCGCGCACACGATCGAAGTGCTCCCGATCGACGCAGAAGACCTGAACATCGCGCGTCTTGGTCGTGCTGTCGACCGCAACGATGCGCACGTCGCCGATCGGCGCCGCGGCCCGTCCGAGCAGATCGAAGACGCGCGCGAGCTCGCCCGGCCTGTCGTCGAGACGCACGCGTACGGTCGCGACGAGCGCCGCGTTGTACCGCTCCAGCCAGTTTTCGGGGTGCTTGATCGCTTCCACGCCTCGCCCTCCTGTACGAATGATGTACGGGTGCGCGATACGGCGCACAAGCGGACCCTACCTCGAACCGGGGCGTTTTCGCTGATTACCCCTTGCAACAGGGTCGGCACGCGATAACTTCAATCTGAGCGGGCTCCGCACGTGCCCGCGGCGACTTCACGTCCCACGGAGGAGATTCGACATGATGTCCCCACGCCACGCAGGCGTCGCCGCGAGCGCCGCCACGCTGTTCGTCCCTGCACTCGCACTGGCCCAAATCGCCGGCCCGCCGCCGGCGTTCAACGTTTCCGAGGTGAACTTCTCGGATGACGGCAACAGCATCAACTTCGCCCAGGCGTATCAGAACCCGCAGGGCAACAACTTCCCGCCCAACCCGGGCGCCATCGCCGACGTCCCGCTGCTGGCCTTCGACAGCTACGTCGCCTTTGGCGACCTGCCCGCGAGCGTCGATAACTTCGGTGCCATCCCGCCGATGGTGCCATCGGGCTTCGGCGCCAATGACGGGTTCTTCGACCAGCCGGGCCAGCTCGAAGGCTTCGTCGC
This sequence comes from uncultured Phycisphaeraceae bacterium, assembly GCA_964440605.1. Lineage (GTDB taxonomy): Bacteria > Planctomycetota > Phycisphaerae > Phycisphaerales > UBA1924 > CAYTSW01. The sequence goes on from CAYTSW010000057.1 coordinate 7,623, forward strand.
CGGCTCGGGCAATTCGGTCGAAGTGCCCTTCTCCGAGTTCGAGGTCTTCTTCTTCGCCCGGCTCACCGTGCCCGCCGGCACGCTCGTCAGGGGGCAGGTGAGCTTCGAAGCCGACGGTGAGCTGTTCACCGAAGCGATCGAGCAGTTCGAACCCGACATCCCGGGCGCCATCGGCCGCGAACGCGGCTTCCGCGAGTTCCGTGTGGTCGCGAGCAAGACGCAGTCCCAAGTGCCCCTCCCGGCCGGCAGCTTCTCGACCGCCCGCGGGCCTCAGGGCGAGGCCGAGCTCGCCGACGTTTTCGACCTCTACATTCAGCAGATTCCCACGCCCGGTGCGGCGAGCATTCTCGGCCTCTCCGGCCTCGCGCTGCTGCGCCGACGCCGCTGAGCGATCAATCGCCAGCCGACAGTTCGGCGACGACCCGGGCGATGGCGTCACTGCCGTAGACGTCATCGCCCAGCTTGAGTTCCGCGCGCAGCGCCTCGGCGTGCTGCGCGTGCTCTGAAGCCGCGTCGTGCTCGCCCGACCGGACGAGCACCGCGGCGAGCCAGCCGCGCGCCTCGCAGGTGACGGCGCTGTGATCGCGTTCCACGGCTTCGAGCACCGCGATCGCTTCCTCCAATGCGGCGCGTGCCTCGTCCAGACGATCCATCGCCACCAGCGAACGCCCACGCCGCGTGCGGAAGAGGGCGATGCCCGGCATGTCGCCCATCGCGAGCTGAACATCCTCGCCCCGCGCGTACGCCGCCAAGGCCTCCTCGTGCTGACCGCGCTTCTCGAGGAGCATCGCCCGGCTGCCGAGGTTCCGGCTGAGGCTGGCCTTGAGACCGAGCTGGCGGTTGAGCGATTCGGCCTCGGCGAGGCACGCCAGCGCATCGTCGAGACGGTCGAGCTCGCGCAGCTCGATGCCCTTGTTGCCCAGCGATCGCGCCAGGCCGACGCGGTCGCCCAACGCGCGGTAGATCGCCTCGGCGCGGTCGATGGATTCGAGCGCGGCTTCGTGCTCGCCGCGCTCGCCAAGGACGATCGCGATGCCCCCGTGGCACCGCGCGGCGCCGGCCTCGCTGCCGATCTCCTCGAACATGCGCAGCGCGGCCTCGAAGTGGCCGATCGCCTCGGCGTAGCGCCCGCTCTGCCACGCGACGCTGCCCAGCCCGCTGGACGCGCGCGCGACGCCGGCGGTCTCGCCCGCGTGCGCGAGCACGTCGCGCGCCTCGCGGAAGTCGCGCTGCGCCGCCTCGGGCTCGCCCTTCAACCGCTCGACCTCGGCGCGCTTGATCAGCGCGTTGCCCAGCCGCGCGCCATCGGCGGCCTCACGCGCGGCAGCCGTTGCGGACGCAGCCGTCTCCTTGGCGTCGGCCCACTCGCCGGCATCGATCTGCTTCATCGCCATGGCGCACAGCACGTCGACGAGCACGCCCGCATCCGCCTCCTCGGTCAACGCTTCGAGCGTGCGTGACAGCGCCTCGCCCCGGCGACCCGAGACGCCGCGCAGCGCCATGGTGGCGCTCAACGCGAGCACGAGACGCGCGGCTTCGTCGACGCGATCGCGCTCCAGCGCGCGCTCGTGCGCGATGAGGATGTTCTCGGCGTCGGCCTCGAGACGGTCCAACGCTTCGCGGAACGAGCCCGTCCGGCGGGCGTCCTCCCACTCCTCGGCGTGGGCGAGGTAGAACTCGAGGTGACGCTCGATCAGCGGCTCCCGCCCGTCTTCGCCCAGCACCTCGTCCGACTTGATACGCCCGTAATCGCGGATCGAGACGTACATGCCGAAACGGCCTTCCTCCGCCTCGTCTCCGGGCTCCACGTACGTCAGCAGGCTCTTCTCGCGCAGGCGCTGGGCGGCGTCCATCGCCATCGGCGCCTTGTCGTAGTCGAAGAGATCGATGATCGCCTCGGCGGCCTCGAGCGTGAAGCCGCCCCGGAAGACGCACGCCTGGCAGAAGGCCGAGCGCTCCCAGTCGCTGAGCAGCTCGTAGCTCCAATCGATGGCCCCCGCGAGCGTCTGCTGCCGCCCCGGCAGGTCGCGCGCCGACGAGCGCAGGAGCTGGAAGCGCTTGGCGAGGCGTTGGCGGATCTGGGCCGGTTTCATGATCTTCGCCCGCGCCGCGGCGAGCTCGATGGCCAGCGGGATCCCGTCGAGCTGCGCGCAGATCTCGGCGATGTCCGGGGCGTTCGTCTCGGTCAGCTCGAACTTCGAACTCGCGGCCTTGGCGCGATCCACGAACAGGCGCACCGCGTCGTGCTCGCTGAAGGCGGTGCCCGTGCCCCGTGGATCGGCGAGCGGGCGCAGCTCGTACTCACGCTCCCCGCGCACGCCCAACAGTTCGCGGCTGCTGACGAGCATCGTCGTCTTCGGCGCGCGCGACAGCCACAGGCCGACGGTCTCCGGCGCCGCGGCCGCGACCTGCTCGAAGTTGTCGAGCACCAGCAGCGTCGGCCCGCGCACTTCCAGAGCCGACGCAACCGCTTCGACCGGACCCTTCGTGCCGATCGGCACGCCCATCGCTGAGGCGACGGCCGAGGCGACAGCGTCGGCGGTCGTCGCGTGCTCGAGCTCGACGAACCACACGCCGCCCTCGAAGCGGTCGAGCACCTCGCCTCCGACACGGATCGACAGGCGCGTCTTGCCGATGCCGCCCGGGCCGGTGAGCGTGACGAGACGAGCGTCGTCCAGCGTCACCAACTCGGCGAGGTCCCGCACCTCGCGCCGGCGTCCGATGAAGCTCGTCGGTTGAGAAGGGAGATTCGTCGGCAGCGCGGTCAGCGTGCGTATGGGCGGGAACAACCGCTCGTCGACCGACGCGGGCACGAGCTCGAACAACTGCTCGAGCCGTTCGAGACCTTTCAGCCGGTGCTTGCCGAGGTCCTTGACGCGCGCGTGCTCGAGCGCGCCGGCCGCGGCTTCACGCGCCGACGCGGAGATCAGCGTCTGCCCGCCGTGCGCCGCCGAGGCGATCCGCGCCGAGCGGTTCACCATCGGGCCGAAGTAATCCATACGCCCGGTGACCGGGTCGGCCTCGCAGATGGGCTCGCCCACGTGCACGCCCATGCGCACCCGCACCGCCTGCCCGTCGTCGGGCGTCGTCACGGCTTCCAGCGCGGCCTGCGCGTCGAGTGTGAAGCGGATGGCGTTGGAGGCGGTCGCGAACGCGACCATGAACGCGTCGCCCTCGGTCTTCACCTCGTGCCCGGCGCACGACGCGATGGCGTCGCGCATGACGCGGTTGTGCTGCGCGATGACGTCGTGATAGCGCTCGCCCAGACGCTCCCACGCCTCGGTCGAGCCCTGGATATCGGTGAAGACCAGCGCGACCGTGCCTGTGGGCTGGGCCGCGGGCGCCGGCGTCATCGCTCGCTCCTCGCTCCGTCCCTCCGACGCTGCAAAGCGCTCACCGCCCGACGCGGTTGAGCACCATCAAGCGTACCTCGGTCATGTCTTCCATCGCGAATCGCACGCCCTCGCGGCCGAGACCGGATTCCTTCACCCCGCCATAGGGCATCGAGTCGACACGCATCGAGGGCACGTCGTTGATCACCACGCCGCCTACCTCGAGCTCGCTGAACGCCTTGAACGCGTGGTGGATGTCGCGGGTAAACACGCCGGCCTGCAAGCCGAAGACCGAGTCGTTGACCTCCTCGATCGCCTTCTCGAAGTCGGAAAACTTCGAGAGCGTCGCGATCGGGCCGAACGCTTCATCGCAGGACATCTTCTGGTCGCGCGGCACGTTCTCGACCAGCGTCGCGTCGTAGAAGACGCCGTCACGCTTGCCGCCGACGACGATCTTCCCGCCGGCATCGACGGCTTCGTTCACCCACTGCTCCATGCGCTTGGCGTCCTTCTCGGAGATGAGCGGGCCCAGGAAAGTCTCGTCATCGAGCGGGTCGCCGGCCTTGAGGCTCTTGATGCGTTCCACGAGTCTGCTCTTGAGTTCTTCGTAGATCGCCTCGTGGATGACGATGCGCTGCACGCCGATGCACGACTGCCCGCTCTGGTAGAACGCGCCGTGGATCAGGCGGTCGGCGGCGACGTCGAGGTCGGCGTCCTTGTCGACGATGCACGCGGCGTTGCCGCCGAGTTCGAGGACCACCGGCTTCTTGCCCGCGCGCGCCTTGAGGTCCCACCCGACGTCGGGCGAGCCGGTGAACGAGAGCAGCTTGAAGCGTTCGTCGGTGGTGAACAGGTCCGCCCCATCGCGTGAGCAGGGAAGGATGCTGAAGGCGCCCTTGGGCAGGTCCGTCTCGGCGAGGATCTCCCCGACGATCAGCGCGCTGATGGGCGTCTTCGACGCCGGCTTGAGCACCCACGAGCAGCCGACCGCCAGCGCCGGCGCCATCTTGTGAGCCGCGAGGTTCAGCGGGAAGTTGAAGGGGCTGATGAACGAGCAGGGGCCGATGGGCACGCGCTTCCAGATGGACTCGTAGCCCTCGGCGCGGTCGGAGATGTCCAGCGGCTCGTACTTGCCGTCGAGCCGCGTCGCCTCCTCCATGGCGATGCGGAAGGTGTCGATGCCGCGCATGGTCTCGCCGCGCGAGTCCTTGATGGGCTTGCCCGCTTCGACCGCCAGCGCGTGCGCGAACTCCTCGAACCGAGCCTCGATGCCGTTGACCGCGTGCTCGAGCACCGCGCGCCGGCGGTGGCTCGGCCAGCGGTTGAGCTCCCTCTGCGCCTCGACCGCGGCCTCGATCGCTTCGTCGATCACCTCCGGACCCGCGAGCGCCACTTTCGTCGCGACCTTCTGGGTGTACTTGTTCGTCACCTCGAGGTCCTGGTTCGCGTAGACCGCCTCGTTGGCGAGGAAGTACGGGTAGGCGTCCTTCAGCATGGCTGGCTCCTGTGCCGGTCGCGGTCTCTGGGTGGGCGGCGCATAACGGTGGGACGGGCTCTTTGGTGGGACGGGCTTCCAGCCCGTCTTCCTCGGCCTCTACATCTTGATGGTCATCTCGCCGAGCCGCTTCGTCAGCTTCATGTTCTCGTCGTAATCGATCGGCAGCGACAGAATCACCGGGCAGTCGCACCCCAGCGCCTCGTCCAGCGCCGGGCGCAGGTCCGCGGCGTTGTCCACGCGGATGCCGCGGCAGCCAAAGGCCTCGGCCAGCTTGTTCCAGTCGGGGTTGGTGAACTCGAGGTCCGAGTGCTCGCCGAAGTGCGTCTGCTGCTTCCACTTGATCAGCCCGTACTCCTTGTCCTCCCAGACCATGATGACGATGGGCAGCTTGAGGCGCGTCGCGGTCTCGAGGTCCTGGATGTTCATCATCACGCCCGCGTCGCCGCAGACCGCGACGACTCTGCTGTTGGGCCTGGCCATCTTGGCGGCGATCGCGCCGGGCAGGGCGAAGCCCATCGAGCAGAAGCCGTTGGAGATCAGGCATGTGTTGGGCTCGTCGCACTGGTAGTACCGCGCGACCCACATCTTGTGCGCGCCGACGTCCGAGAGCACGATGTCCTCCGGCCGCATCGCTTCGCGCAGGTCCCAGAGCACCTTCTGCGGGCGGATCTTCCCCTTCGTGTCGTCGTCCTTGTGTGCCGCGAAGTCCTCGAGCATCGTGGTGCGCAGCTTCTCGTACCGCCCGATGTCCCACTTCGGGTTCCCCTCACCGACGCGCTCGTTGAGCTGCCACAACGCGTTGGCGATGTCGGCGTTGATCTCGACGTTCACGCGGTAGAACTCGTCGACCTCCGCGGGCAGGAAGTCGATGTGCAGGATCTTCTTCTCCTCGCCGCTGTTCCAGACGTTGGGGTGGTACTCGACGAGGTCGTACCCAACGGTGATGACCAGATCGGCTTCGTCGACGGCGTGGAGGATGAGGTCCTTCGCCTGGAGGCCCACGGTGAACAGGCAGTGCGGGTCGGTCCGCGGGATGCAGCCCTTGGCCATGAAGGTGTTGATGACGGGGATGCCCGTGCGCTGCGCGAAGATGCGCAGTTGCTCGGCCGCCCGCTTGCGCACGCACCCGTTGCCCGCGAGGATCACCGGGTTCTTCGCGCCCTCGATCAGCGCCATCGCCTGGTCGATGATCTTCTCGTCCGGCGCCGGGCGACGCAGCTTGTCGAACGTGATCGGCCTGGTCTTGGCTTTCTCGGCGGCGAGGTCTTCGGGCAGCTCGATGTGGCACGCCCCGGGCTTCTCCATCTCGGCGAGCTTGAAGGCCTTGCGCACGACCTCGGGGATGTTGTTCTGGTTGACGATCTGATGCGCCCACTTGGAGATGGGCTTGAACATGCCCACCACGTCCATGTTCTGGTGGCTCTCCTTGTGGAGACGCATGGTGTCGGCCTGACCGGTGATGACGACCATCGGCGCGCGGTCCATGTTGCCGTCGGCGACGCCCGTGACGAGGTTCGTCGCGCCGGGACCGAGCGTCCCGAGGCACACGCCCGCCTTGCCCGTGAGGCGCCCGTAGACGTCGGCCATGAAGGCCGCCGCCTGCTCGTGCCGGCAGAGGATGAACCGGATGGGCGAGTCCTTGAGGGAGATCATCATGTCGGCGTTCTCCTCACCCGGGAGGCCGAAGATGTACTCCACCTTCTCGTTCTCGAGACACTTCACAAAGAGATCCGAAGCCTTCATCGCATGCCCCTTCTCGCATCACGACGGACCCGCCCATATTCCGAACGGGTCTGCCGTCGCCCTCGTCTTGGTCCCCTTGTACCTCATTCAGGGAATCCCAGAAAGCATCTCGGCCCGGACCGGCTCGATCCGGCGGTGTACCATCACGCTTCGCAACACTCCCAAACCCCGAACCGCTGCGGCCGCAGCTCAAGGAACCGTCCCCCCGCATGGCGAAGAACGACGAGAAGTTCACGATGGAGGCCGTCGTCGTCGACGCCCTGCCCAACGCGATGTTCAAGGTCCGCCTGCCCAACGAGCAGCAGACCGAGATCCTCGCCTACGTCTCCGGCAAGATGCGCAAGCACTACATCCGCATCCTCCCGGGCGACAGCGTCACCGTCGAACTCAGCCCTTACGACCTCACCAAGGGACGCATCACCTACCGCGGCCGCTAACCCCAGCCGGTTCCCCCCAGCACCCCGCGACCCGTCAGCAGGCCGGGGTGAACCACTCCCGAAGCTCAACCATGCCTGACGTGGACGTGGTCATTGTCGGCGGCGGCCTCGCGGGGCTCGCCTGCGCCCGCGCCCTCGCCGAGCGCGGCATCAGCTTCACCCTGCTCGAAGCCGACGACCGACTCGGCGGACGCGTCCGCACCGACAACATCGACGGCTACCTCCTTGATCGCGGCTTCCAGGTCTTCCTCACCTCCTACCCCACCGCCGGCGAACTGCTCGACCTCGACGCGCTCGAGCTCTGCCCCTTCCCCGCCGGCGCCGACGTCTTCTTCGACGGGCGCTTCCATCGCGTCGCCGACCCGCGCCGCGCGCCGCTGCAGGCGGCGCGGCTGATCACGTCGCCGCTGGCGACGGTTGCCGACGTGCCCAAGGTCCTCTCGCTCGTACGCCGCTGGACGCGCCCCGATGCGCCGGAACGGGAGGCCGACCGCCCCGCCATCGACGCGCTGCGCGAGGCCGGGCTCTCCGATCACCTCATCGATCGCTTCCTGCGCCCGTTCTTCGGCGGCGTGTTCTTCGATCGCGACCTCGCGACCTCCGCCCGCATGCTCGCCTTCACGTTCGGCAACTTCGCGCGAGGCAGAGCCGCCGTGCCCGCCCGCGGCATGGGTGCGATCGCCGAGCAGATGGCCGCCCAGCTCCCCGGCGGCTCGACGCACACACGCCACCCCGTCGCGTCGGTCGAGCCCGGCGCGGTGACGCTCGAGAGTGGCGGGCGTGTGACCGCCCGAGCCGTCGTCGTTGCGACGGAGTCCCATGTCGCGGGACGCCTGCTGCCGCAGCACGCCGAACGGTTCAACACAGGCTGGCGCATGACGGCCACGCTCTGGTACGCCGCCGACGAGCCGCCCCACACGAGCGCCCACCTGCTGCTCGACGGCGAAGGCCGCGGGCCGATCAACCACGCCGCCATCATGACGAGCGTCGCGCCAACCTACGCGCCGGGCGGCATGTCGCTCATCGGACTGAACGTCGTCGATCAGTCGCTCGTCGAGTCGCCCGAGCTCGAGCCGCGCACGCTGGACCACGCCCGGCGCTGGTTCGGCGACCGCGTCGACGCTTTCAGGCATCTGCGCACCGACCTCATCCCCCACGCGCTGCCCGACCAACGGGCGACCGACGCCGCCCGCCTCGAACCGTGGCGACGACCGACGCGCCTCGACAAAAACCTCTTCATATGCGGCGATCACCGGCACAACGCTTCGATCGACGGCGCCGTCG
>CAYTSW010000058.1:0-15816 GCA_964440605.1 uncultured Phycisphaeraceae bacterium
GCCGCCCGGCGGGCAATACGCCTTATCGGCTGTCCGCTGCCACCATGCCACGCACCGACCCCCGCCCCGCCGACACCCCCCCCCTCGAAGTCGGCGAGTCGGGGTTCGATGCGTGGCATGGTGCAAGCGTACAGCCGATAAGTCGTATGGCCAGCCGGCAGGCACTCGCTTCGCTAACTACTCGCCCCGTTTCTGTCTGCGTGGCGCGGGCGAGGTGCACCGGGCGCGATGAGCGGCCGATGGGGGCTGCTGGTCTTGGAAGGGAGGAGCCAGGGATGCTTCGAGTCTTGATGGTGCAGGCCAAGCCCGGGATGACGCTCGCGACGCCGGTGCTGCATCCGCAGCGGCCGGACCGGATTCTGCTTCGGGACGGGTATCAGCTCGACGCGGCGGCGATCGAGCGCTTGAGGAACTTGCGGGTGGGCGAGGTGTGGGTCCGGTATCCGTCGCTGGAGTTCATCGGCAAGTACATCTGCCCGTCGCTGATGGCGGCGCGTGGTCAGCTCGCGAAGGTGCTGCAAGGCATCTTTGATCGCATGTCGCGCGACGCGTCGGTGAAGCTGGACTACGACAGCTACCGCGTGTCGATCCGCGACTTCGTCAGTGCGTTACGCATGACGCCCGAGAGCGCGCTGCTGATTCAGAACATGGCAGAGGGCGATCACGCGCTGCTGCGGCACAGCTCGGACGTGTGCTACCTCTCGTTGCTGATGGGGCTGAAGCTGGAGGAGTACATCATGCAGCAGCGCAGCCGCCTGCCCGGGCACCGCGCGAAGGAGGTCGTGGACTTGGGGCTTGCGGCATTGCTGCACGACGTAGGGCTGCTGGCGATGGAGCCCGGAGCGTTCGACGCCTGGATTGAGGCGGGGTGCAAGGAGAGCGACCCGGGGTATCGAGAGCACGTGCGGCTGGGGTACGAGCGGCTGCGCGACGGACTCGGAGCCGCGGCTTCTGCGGCGGTGCTGCACCACCACCAGAAGTTCGACGGCTCAGGGTTTCCGATGAAAAAGGGCGACCCGGACCAGCGCGGGCTGATGGGCGAGGAGATCCACATCTTTGCGCGGATCGTCTTCGCCGCCGACCTGTTCGATCGCCTGCGATTCCCGCACGACGGCTCGCAGAATCGTCCGGCGGTCCGGGCGCTGCGGATGATCCGCGAGGCGCCGATCGCGGACTGGGTCGACCCGATGGTGTCGTGCGCGTTGCTGCACGTGGCGCCGGCTTATGCGCCGGGGACGATGGTGACGCTCTCGACGCGCGAAGTGGCGGCGGTGATCGACTGGTCGCCGCGAGACCCCTGCCGCCCGACCGTGCAGTTGCTCGACGACGCGGAGAGCAAGCCGGCTGGCGAGCCCAAGCGCATCGACCTGCGGCTGCGGCGGGACGTGTCGATCGTCGAAGCCGAAGGGGAAGACGTCTCGGGGGACAACTTCGAGGTGCCCGGCGGGAACAACACGGCGGAGCAGTGGGACTTTGGCGCGGGGCAGCGCGCCGTGGCGGCGTGACGTCGTCCTCGTGAATGCACTACGCGGCTGCGCCGCATCGTGGCGCCGCGCACCGGGTGGCGACGCGTCGCGCTCAGGACGCGTTGGCGGTGGGGGTGACGGCGGCTTGAGGAGCGGCGTCCTCGGGCGGGGTTTCAGCGACGGTCTCGTCGACGGGGCGGGCGATCTCGCCCTGGGTTGGGCGTCGGAGCAGCACCTGGTCGCCCACGTTGAGACCGGACGCGATTTCGACCATCTGGTCGCTGCGGCGGCCGAGCGTCACGGTGGTTGCCTGATAGCGCCCGTCGCCGGTCGGGGTATAGACGAAGCTCGCACGTTCTTCGAGGAAGACGGCCTGGACGGGGACGTGGATGGCGTCGGTGACGGCGTCGAGGAGCAGGCGTGCTTCGCAGCGCATGGAGGGCTTGAGCGCGAAGTCTTCCTGCTTGGGGAGGTCCAGAAGAATGTTGACGGTGTACTCGCGAAGGTTAGGGTCGCGCCAGCCGCCGGACTCGGCGACGACGGCTACGGAGTCGACCTTGCCGTCGAAGACGCGACCGCGCAGGGCGTCGATGTTGACGGTGGCGGGCTGGCCGGTCTCGACCTTGCCGACGAGGCTCTCATGGACCTTGATGGCGGCGATCATCTCTTCGCTGTTGGGCAGGGAGATGATTTCTTCGTTGGGGCGGATCTCGGTGCCGACGCCGAGGGGTTCGTCGGAGCGCCAGCGGTTGCGCTCGAGGCTGGTGGCGTAGACGACCATGCCGCCGGTGGGGGCGAGGATCTCGGTCGCGGCGAGTTGATCCTCGAGCTTCTTAACGCGTTGCTCGCGCAGGGCGAGCTGTCGTTCGGCGTTCGTGACCGAGGCGGTCTTGCGGGCGATCTCGCTCTCGTTCTTACGCCTGGTGCGGTCGAGTTCGGCCTCGGCCTCTTCGATCTCGTTGTTTTTCTTGGTGAGTTCCATCCGGCGCTCGAACTCGTTGTAGACCTTCTTGCGCAGGCGCGCTTTTTCGAGGTCGGCCTCGGCCTTAGTGAAGTTGAGTTCGTCCTGCTTGAGTTGGTCGCCCGAGAGGAACCCCTCCGACTCGAGCTTGCGTGAGCGTTCGAGTTTCTCTTCGAGGCGTTCGAGCTCGCGTTCGGCGCTCTCGATGTCGAGTTCGAGCTGGCGACGCTTCTCGACGTCGTCGCCCTCGAGCCACTTCTGTCTGTCGAGTTTGGACAAGTCGAGGCGGACTTCGGCCTTGCGCAGGGCCGATTCATTATCGGAGATCTGGATCTCCAGCGCGTTCCTCGCGGAGATCAGCTCACTCCGGGCCGATTCGAGGCTGAGCAGCTCGTTCTCGAGATTGTTCTGCACCTCGTCGGCGGACAGGCGCGCGAGCAGGTCGCCCTTCTTGACGCGTTTGCCCTCTTCAACGACCTCGACAATGGTCGAGCGTGTCTCGAGTTCGGAGCGGATGACGGTGCTCTGCTTGGCCTGCAACTCACCGGAGGCGACGAGGCTGACGTCGAAGTCGCCCTTGGCGACGGTGTAGAGTTGCAGGCTCTTCTCGGCGGCTCCGGCGTCGCCGCGAGCCGTCCAGACAGCGGCGGCTCCGACCGCGCCGAGCACGATCACCGCAACGAGCACCTTCCAAGGCACGCCGCCCAGGCGACGAGTAGCCCGTCGTGGGACGCGAGGGCGCAAGGAAGGTTTGACAGGGTGTTGTTCGGTGATCATGGGCGGGCGTCCTGTTTGGGCGCGGTGTAGGCCGGGGTCGCGGTGTAGGCCGGAGTCTTTGTTGATACCGAAAGCCTACTCCTGCGTTCAGGTATTCCGACTCAGGGGTCAACTTCGGCGGAGGCGTTCGGGTGGATGCTCAGGCGCCCGCGCCGGGTTCGTCCGCTTCATCGGGGTCACCCCGCGGCACGACGGGATCGAAGCCGGGTTCGGCGGGCGGGTCGGGGACCGGCCCGAGGTCTTCGATGGACTCGGGGTCGTCGTCCGGATCGCCCGTCGCGGGAGGGACGCCGACTTCGGGGGCGTCCTCATCTTCCGGCGCGGCGTCGTCGCCCGGGGCGCCGCGGAAGGGCTGGAAGGGGCGGGCGAGTTCGTCATCGTCTTCACGCTCGAAGCGGATGTCCATGCCCGAGGGCGGGAGCAGCAAGCCCTCGGGCCCGACGCGGAGTTGGCCGGTGGCGAGGAGGTACTCGAGGATGGCGACGCGCAGGTCGCGTCGGGCGTTGTCGAGGGCGTTTTCGGTCGCGAGCGCGTCGGCCTGGGCGTCGAGGAGGTCCTGGGTGTCGATCTCGTCGCGCTTGATCTCGAGTTCTTCCAGACGCCGACGGTTGATCTCCACCGCGAGACTCTGGAGCACGAGGGCGTTACGGGCGCGTTCGATTTCGCGGACGGAGGCCCTGGCGTCGAGGATGATGTTGTCGCGGACGAGGGTGCGGTCGCGCACGGCCCGCTGGAGATTGATGATCGAGGCGCGGAGGTTGAGGCGCTCGATCTCCCGGTCGAGGGGCAGGCCGAAGGTGACCGAGAGGCCGTAGTTCGTGTCGTCGAGGTCGTAGTTGGGCCGGCTGGACTCGTTGGGCTCGTCGTCGGTTTCGAGGGCGGCGGTCATGGCGAGGTTGAGGTCGGGCAGGAGCTGGTTCTTGGCGTTGCGGACGCCGCGGCGCTGGTCGTCGACCTGGTCGATGACGTTCTGGTAGTCGAGTCGGTAGGTGAGCGCGAGGCGCGAGGCCTGTTCGGGGGAGATGTCGGGCTCGGGGAGGGTGAGGGCATCGGGGACGACGACGAGGTTGGTGGTGACGGGCAGGCCGAGGCGGATCTTGAAGCGATCGAGGGCGAGGCGATAGCCCTCGCGCAGGCTCTCGAGCTGGTCGCGGGCGGAGAGCAGCGACTGCTGGACGTTCTGCGATTCGAACGACGCCAGGCGCTCGGCTTCGACCAGCGCCTGGCGCTGGCGGAAGAGCTGCTGGACGTTGAAGACCTGGCGCTTCTGGTTGCGAATGGTGCCGAGGGAGGCGACGAGATCGAAGTAGTCCGAGGCGACGTCGACGAGGAAGGTGCGTCGGAAGCGGGCGAAGTTGCGGGCGGCGTAGACGACATTGCGCGAGGACTGGATGAGCTCTTCCTGAGCGATGAGCCCGGCGTCGCGCAGCAGCGGGATGTTGGCGCTGAGGATGAGTTGGGAGGACTGGGTGTAATCGTCGCCGGCGATGTCGATGAGCTGCTGGGCGGCCTGGGTGACGTAGCGGGCCTCGATCTCGCCGCCGTAGGGCAGGCGCTGGGTAGCGCGGAGTTCGTTGATGATGTTCAGGGCGGTGGTGTAGCGCCCGTCGATTGACTCGAAGTCTGAGCTGAAGGTGGTGTCGTTGAAGAAGCGGGGCGTCCAGAGGTGGCGCTCGATGAGGTAGTTGATGACCGAGAAGATGTACTCTTCTTCGGCATTGAGGTATTCGCGGGAGGTCTCCTGAGCGATCTGGAGCACATCTTCGATGCCCACGAAGAGCGGCTCGCCGTCGGGTCGCCCGAAGCTGGCCAGGCGGGCGAGCACGTCGCGATCGGGGTCGCCGGGGTCGAACCGCAACTCGGCGGCCGGGGGATTGACCGTGTCGGGGTAGCGTTCGACGCCCGCGTCCGAGCGCGTCGCTTCGTCGACGTCGGGCGCGCGGAGGCGTGGGGGACGCGCACCCATGTCGGACGATCGCTCGAGCAGGACGCGGTCGATGCGTCGATCGACGGCGTCGAGGTTGGCGCAGGCGGCCAGAGCGGCGGTGCAGCAGGCCAGCAGCGACACAAGCGCGGCTCGGAGTCGGCTCGGCCGCTCGTGCAACAGGTCTCCCGTGAGGTGCATGGCGGCCCAGTGTACGGGTGAGGCGGGTCGGCGTTGCGGGCGCGAGGGCGGGTAAGGGGATCGTGGCGCGTATCGGCGCGTTGCGGGAGCGTTCAGGCGCTCCTAGGCTTGAGGTTCTGCTGCGCGGGCCGGACCGAGCTGCGCGCCCCACTGTTCTCCTCCGCCTTACTCCGCTGCTCTCCAAGCCGCCCGTCCGGGCCGCGCCTTCGGGAAGGACCTCTTCAAGCATGGCGAACGTCACGATGGACGGGCACAGCCTCTCGCTGGACGGCCGACGCATCTGGATCGTCTCGGGGACGCTCCATCCGGCGCGAACGCACCCCGACCAGTGGACGCAACGCCTGCGGGCCGCGCGGCACTTCGGGCTCAACACGGTCGAGGTGCCGGTGGTCTGGGCTCACCACGAGCCCCTGCCCGGCAAGTTTGATTTCTCGGGCTCGCGCGACGTCGCGGAGTTCATCCGGCTGGCGCACGAGGAAGGCCTGCGTGTGATCGTGCGGGTCGGGCCGTACGTCGGCGAGGGGTACGACCTGGGCGGGCTGCCGGCGTGGCTCGTGCCGCAGTGCGAGCGCCGGCTGCGTACGGGATCGTCCGAGTTCCTCCAGGCGTGTTCGCGGTACCTCTCGAAGCTCTGCGGCCAGTTGGCCGACCTCCAGGCGACGCGGCGTGGCCCGACGCCCGGGCCGATCGTTCTGGTGCAATACGAGCATGCGTGGCACTGCGAGGACGACGACACCGCCCGCGCCTACCTCGGCGAACTCGGGCGTTTCCTGCGCGAGGGTGGGATGACCGTTCCGATGGTCAATCGGAATCAGCTCTACGCCGGTCTGGAAGCCGACATCCACGCGTGGGACGGGTACGTGGATCTCTTCGCGATGGTGCGTCAGCTCGGCGCGGTGTATCCGGACCGCCCGCGGCTGGTGATGGGGCTGGAGTCGGGCGCGATGGACCTGTGGGGCGAGCCACGGCGTTCGCAGAAGACGCCGACGGCGGTGCAGCGCGCGGTGTGCGAGGTGCTCGCGGCGGGCGGGCAGTTCAACCTGGCGCCCTTCGCGGGCGGGACGGCCTTCGGGTTCGACGGCGGACGCATCGCGGGGCGTCCCGACGGGTTTGTCACGACGAACCGCGACGAGAGCGGCCCGCTGAGCGAGAGCGGCCTGCCCAACGCGGCGTACTTCCCGGTGCGTCGCGCGTGCCTGTTCGCGAGCCAGTTCGAGCGTGTGTTCACGTCGCTCGACTCGGAGCTCCCGCCGATCATGGTCGCGCCCGAGGCGATCGGGCCGTCGATCGAAGACCCGGTGACGGGCGCGACGCGTCCGCGCAAGGGCTCGAACGACGCGAACATGACGTTCGCGCAGAGCGCCGGATCGCAGGGCAGCGTGGTCTTCGTACTCACCGACGCCCAGCCGGGCGGACGCAAGCGGTACAGCACAACGCTGCTGCTGCCCGACGGCTCGGCGTTGCCCGTCGACCTCGGCGACCTGCCGGTCGCGTGGTACCTCTTCGACGTGCACCTTTCGGGGCGTTCGCGGCTGGACTACGCGAGCTTCTGTCCGCTGGGGCTCGTGGGATCGACGCTGGTGCTTTTCGGTCCGTCGGGCGCGGAGGGCAGCGTTTCGGTGAACGGCTCTGCGTTCTCGATGACCGTTCCGCGGGGCAAGACGCCGAACATCGAGCGTCACGAGGACGCGACGATCGTTCTGCTGAACGAGGACCTCGCCGACGCGACGGTGTTCACGCGAGACGCGGTGCATATCGGTGCTGCGGGCCTGGACGCCGAAGGCCGCCCGCTGCCGCATGCGGACCACAAGAGCGTGGTCACGCTCGACGGATCGGGCGAGGAGGAGAAGCAGACGATCAAGCCCGAACCGACGCCACGGGCCAAGCCGGCGCTGAGCGACTGGTCGCGGGCCGACCAGGCGGCGTATCTCGACGGCTCGAGCCCGCGGTTCGCGCGGATCGACGGGCCGAAGACGATGGAGTCGCTCGGGACGTCGAGCGGGTACGGCTGGATGCGGTTCGAGCTCACCTCGGGAGCGGCGCGCAAGCCGAAGGTCGCGCTGCTGGAGTCCGGCGATCGCTTGCACACGTACCTCAACGGGAAGTTCATCGCGATCGCGGGCGTCGGCCCGGGCAGCGAGACGGACGTGGTGACGCTCCCGCTGAAGCGTGGGTCGCAGGTGATCACGATCCTGATCGACAACCTGGGCCGTCTCGACGCGGGCAACGCCTTCGGCGAGCCCAAGGGTCTGTTCGGGCACGCGTGGGAGGTCAAGCCCGCCAAGATCGGCAACGCGACGATCGAGCAGATCAGCGCGCTGGACCCGTTTGCGCTGCGCCCATCGCCGATCTACGGTTTGCAGCGGGGCGACCGCACCGACGAACGCCGCCTCACCTGGGCGTTCGCGCACCGCAAGAAGAGCCCCGCCCTGGTGGCGATCGACCCCGCGGCACCCATCGCCACGCCGTGCTTCATCCTCGTCAACGGGGAGCCGATCGGCATGCTCGGCCCCGGCGGGCGGACGCGGCTCGTGCTCGACGAGGAGCCTTTCAAGCGTGGCAACAACACGCTGGAGATCGCGGTCGCGGGCGACTTCGACGAGATCGCCCCGCTGCTGGAGAAGTCGCTCACGCTGTTCGAGGCGGACAACTGCCTGACGGAGCGGGCGGAGCTGGCGTTCGCGCGGTGGGAGGCCCCGCCCGCCGACGCGTTCGAGCCCGTCGCCAAGACGAAGCTCTCGGGCAAGGGCGCCGGGGCGTTCGCCGGCCAGCCCTGCTGGTGGCGTTGCGTGTTCGGCGTGAAGCACACGCGTCGCCCGTTGATGCTCGAACTGACCGGCATGAGCAAGGGACAACTGATGCTCAACGGGGAGAACCTCGGGCGTTACTTCGTGCAGACGCACGCTGGCGAAGCGGTCCCGCCTCAGCTGCGCTACTACCTGCCCGAGCCGCTGTTGCGTACGGCCGAGCCCAACGAGCTGCTGCTCTTCGACGAGCACGGCTTCACGCCGGACAAGGTGAAGCTCGCGTACGACAACTGAAGGCCTACGCGTCGTGCGGGGGCGTCACGCCCGCGAGCGGCGCGATGTTCTGGCTCTTGGGGTCGGTCGCCCCGGGCTGGGCCTTGCGACCGGCGTCGGCGATGTCCTTTGTGCCGAGTGCGCCCAGCACCGGAAACGCGTTGGCGATCGCGATGCCGACGCGGATGAAGCCGGCGAAGGTGGGCCAGATCTCGCGTCCCGAGCCGCGTTTGAGACAGCGCACGATTGACCGGGCGACGGTGTCGGGCGACTGCTTGGTCCAGGCGGGGGCGTGGCTGTCGAGGCTCTCGCCGCCGGTGTTGGAGTGGGTCTTGGCGACGTCGAAGAACTCGGTGCGCGTGCCGATGGGGTGGAGCGTGCTGACCGCGACGCCCACGCGGCGGAGCTCGACCTGCATGGCCTGACCGATCATCGTCTGCGCCGCCTTGGTGGCGCAGTACGCGCCGAAGTACGGGATGCCGAGCTTGGCGATGCTCGAGGAGCAGATGACGACGTGTCCGCGCTGCTGTTCGACGAGCCGGCCAACGATCGGCCGCAGCGTGTTCATGGTGCCGAAGAAGTTGACCTCGAAGAGGTCGCGGAGCTGCTTGTCGCTGGTGGTGTGGGCGGCGAGTTCGACGCCGTAGCCCGCGTTGGCGAAGACGGCGTAGAGCTCGCCGAAGGCCTCGACGCAGCGATGCGCGAGGCGGTCGCAGTCGTCCTGAACGGTGACGTCGCAGCGTTCGGCGATGGCCTGTCCGCCGGCGCGCTCGATCTCGTCGCGCACTTGTTCCAGGCGCTCGACGCGCCGAGCCGCGAGGACGACGGGCATGCCCGCCTCGGCGCAGCACAGCGCGGTGGCGCGACCGATGCCCGAGGATGCTCCCGTGATGATGATGGGCCTGTCCCGGAGATCGACGCGACCCATCAAGCCCCCCCAGATTGCAGCAGGCTCGCCCCGGTCATCTCGCCGGGCTGATCGAGTTGCATCATCGCCAGCATCGTCGGAACGATGTCGGCCAGCCGTCCGCCGCCGCGAAGCGATCGGCCCTTGAACGCCTCGCCCACGACGATCAGCGGCACGGGGTAGGTCGTGTGCGCGGTGTGGGCGGACCTGGTGTCGGGGGCGTACATCTGTTCGCTGTTGCCGTGGTCGGCGGTGACGATCAGCGAGCCGCCGCGTTTGAGCGTCGCCTCGACGATCTCGCCGACGCAGGCGTCGACGGTTTCACAGGCCTTGATCGCGGCGTCGAGATTACCGGTGTGGCCGACCATGTCGGGGTTGGCGAAGTTGACGACGATGAAGGGCTCGCAGTCGTCGGCGCGGAGTCGTTCGAGGACGGCATCGCACACGCCGCGGGCGCTCATCTCGGGCTGCTGGTCATACGTGCTGACCTTGGGCGACTGGATGATCGCGCGGCGTTCGCCCTCGAAGGGCTCGTCGCGGTAGTCGTTGAAGAAGAACGTCACGTGCGGGAACTTCTCGGTTTCGGCGCAGCGGAACTGCGTCAGCCCCAGCGAAGCGAGGTACGCCCCGGCGATGTTCTGCATCTTGGGCGGCTTGGGAAAGGCGACGGGGGCGACCTGCGCCAGGCGTTCGCTGTAGGCGGTCATGAGGACGAAGCGCAGGTCGAGCTTGTCGCCTCGGTCGAAGCCCTTGGCGCCGGTGTCGGGCGAGGGCTTGAGCTCGTCGGCGCCCTCGAACTCGTCGAAGAGGAAGGCGGCGCACAGCTCGCGTGGGCGGTCGCCGCGATAGTTGTAGAAGATGACCGCGTCTCCACCGGTGATGCGGGTATCGCAGCGGTCTTCGTCGGTCGCGCCGACGATGGTGGGCGTGATGAACTCGTCGCCCTTCATCGTCTGCTCTTCCGGGTTGTCGTAGGCCCAGGCGAACGCCTCGTCGGCGTCGTTCGCTGTACGCACGCCGTGGTCCTTGGCGTCGCGGCCGGTCAGGCACGCGTACGCGCGATGGACGCGCTCCCAACGGTTGTCGCGGTCCATAGCCCAGTAGCGGCCGATGACACTGGCGATCGTACCGATGCCGATCTCGTCGCACTTGGCCTGAACGTCGTGTGCGTAGCCGCGGCCGGTGAAGGGGCCGGTGTCGCGACCGTCGCCGAAGAGGTGGATGCGGACCTTCTCGGCATCGAGTTGCTTGCACAAATCGAGCAGGGCGTAGAGGTGTTCGAGCAGCGCGTGCACGCCTGCGTCGGAGTTGAGGCCCATCAGGTGGACCGCCTTGCCGGCGTCGCGTGCGGCGGTGATGGCGTTCACCAGCGCGTCGTTGTCCTCGAGCTTGCCCTCGCGGCAGGCCCTGGTGATACGCACCGACTCCTGGTCGACCACGCGGCCCGCCCCGATGTTCTGATGCCCGACTTCCGAGTTACCCATGGTGCCCTCGGGCAGGCCAACGTCGATGCCGTCCGTCTTGATGAGCGTGCTGGGATCATCCTGCATCAGTCGATCGGCGACGGGCGTCTTCGCGAGGGCCACGGCGTTGAAGGCGCGATGGTCTTCGTTCGGGTTCTCTCCCCAGCCGTCCCGGATGATCAGGACGCACGGCGTGTTGGCGGGCGTGGTCATGCACACAGGGTATCCACGGGCGGCGGCGCGCGAGCCGCGCCCAAACGCAAGCGGGTCGACACCGGAGTGTCGGCCCGCTCATGCTTGACTCGTCCTTCAGGTTGTTGCGATCGGCGTTTAGCCGAGGAGCTGGAGGACGTTCTGCGGCTGGGAGTTCGCCAGGGCGAGCGTGTTCTGCGCCGACTGGGAGAGGATCTGCCCGCGGGTGAGCGAGGCGGTTTCCTCCGCGAAGTCCGCGTCGCGGATGCTCGACTCGGCGGCCGCGGTGTTCTCGAGGGCGACGCCCAGCGAGTTGATCGTCGCCTGGACGGTGTTGCTCTGGAAGGCGCCGAGGCGGCCCCGGAGCGAGCTCACTTCGCGGATGGCGTTCTCGATGATCACCTGGCCGGCGGACAGGTTGCCGTCGGTCACGTTGAGTTCCTTGCCGGCGGCGAAGTCGCTGAGTGTATAGGTGCGGTTGACGAGGTTGCTCGATTCATCGAAGACGCGGACCTGCGTCCTGCCGAGTTCGCGTGTCGCGACGTTCGAGATGCCCAGCGACACCTTGCCGGCGATGTCGACGCGCCCGGCGAGCTGGAAGTCGGCGCCGCCTCCGGTGATGGTGAAGGCGTTGACGAGGCCGAGGCGTGCGGCATTGGGGTCGGGGTCGGCGGCGTCGTAGGCGAGGTCGATCTCGACGTCGAGGAAGTCGGTGTTGATGCGCGCCGTCGTGCCGCGTGTCGTCGCGACGATGCCGTTGATCGTCGCCTGAACGTCCTGCCCGAAATCGGTCAGGCCGTTGCTGGCGGCGGTGGATGTGAACGCCTGCCCGGTGGTGTCGTCGACGGCGTCGGCGTCGCCGGCGGAGAGCTGGAAGATGCCGTCGCCGACCGCGATGCCTCCGTCGTCGTTCACCTGCACGGAGACGAACTTGTCGGAGCCGAACTCGTTGGACTCGAGGCGGATGCCGGTGCCGCCCGAGACGTTGGCGATGACGCCGGTGACGTTGGTGAAGCTGTTGATGGTGGTGGCGATGTCGGCGAGGGTGGTGCCCGAGGCGAAGGAGAGCTCGCGAGAGCCCAGCTCGCCGGCGATCTCGATGACGAACGTCTCGTCGGAGGCGCCCAGGTCGATGTTGCCCTGCCCGAAGGAGAGGAAGTAGCCAGCGACCTGTGCCGAGGCGGTGACGAGGACGTCGACGTCCTGGGTGCCGTTGAACTCGAGCTTGGCGCCGTTGACGCGGAACTGCGAGACCTCGTCGGCGACGGACGACACGCTGTAGTCGAGGTTGCCGTTGAGCAGCTTGAGGCCCTGGAAGCTGGTGGCGCCGGCGACGCGGTCGATGGTCTGGAGGATGGAGTCGATCTGGAGCTGGTTGGCTTCCTTCTCCTCGCGGCTGAGGCCCGCATCGTTGGCGGTCTGCGTGAGCAGCGACTGCACCTCGGTGAGCAGCGCCGAGATCTCGTTGAGGCCGCCCTCGGCGATGTTGACGACCTGGTCGGCGCGTTCGGCGTTGCTGATGGCGGCCCCGAGAGCGGCCTTCTCGGCGCGGAGGTTCTCCGACGCGATGAGCCCGGCGGGGTCGTCCTTGCCGCGGTTGATCCGCAGGCCGGTGCTCAGGCGCTCGAGCGAGCCCTGCAGCGCGTTGTTGTTCTGCGACAGCACGCGCTGGGCGATGAGCGACGGGACGTTGGTGTTGATGCGCGTCATGAATGTCCTCCGTGAACCGCTGCCGTGTCCGGCTTCTCGGTCGTCATGACCGTCAAGCGCTCGCCCGTCGCCTCCTGCGACGAACACATGGTTCCGGTGCGCTCACGCGTCGCTCCGGGTCCGCGAACCGCGGATGGGCCATAACATCGACGCTCACGCCCGACTACTTCACGACTTTCAGTTTGTGCGCGGGCGATAACTGCTATGCGCAGAAATCGGACGTTGCGTGGTCCGAGAACCCCGCCGGCCGGCGCAACCCTCGCGCTTGAAACACCCGCAAGCGGGCCCCGCATCGCTCGCGTTCCGACTACTTCCGGGCCACGCCGATCATCGACGCGCCCGTCGGCAGCCACCGAAGCCAACGGTGCTCGGCATCCATGAGCGTCTCGGCGAGCTTCGTCCACCGCCCGCCGACCAGCGGGGTCGCGAGGTAACTCATCGCGTGTGCGCGGCAGCGCACCTTGACGCTGCGGAACCCCGCGTCGCGAGCGGCGCGCTTCGCCTCGCCGGTTGTGAGCCGGCGCAGGTGCGTCGGGTCCTCCCAAGTCCACCGGCGCTCGCCGGTCTCCGAGCGCCCGACGCGGCCCGAGAGATGCGCAACCGCGTGCTCGAGCGAGCCGGCGTTGGCGCACGGGGTGGTCCAGATGAACACGCCGCCGGGCCGCAGTAACCGGACGACCTCGCGCAGCGTCGCGCCGAGATCGCGCACGTGTTCGAGCACTTCGACGGCCATCGCGACGTCGAACGACCCGTCCGGAGCGTCGACGCGATCGTCGCGGATGTGCATCGCTCGATCCTCGCCGGCGCGCAGTCTTCGGCGAAAGCCCTCCAGCGCGACGGCGGAGATGTCGGCGCCGCTGATGTCGGCGTCGGGCCAGCGTTCACTCAGGAGCGGCGTGAAGAGACCGTTGCCGCAGCCGTAGTCGATGACTCGGGAGACGCGACCCTCGATGAGCAGGCTGCGTAGGGTTCGTTCGAGAGCGGTCCATCGAGCGGCTTCGTAACCCGCCAGGTGTTGGCGGTATGCCCCCCGATAGCGGTCGTCGTACACGTGCTGATCCGCGGCGGAAACGACGCTCATTGACTGTTTATCGGCCGCCCGTGCCGCTGCGGATCAGCGCAGGATGACCCAGAGCGCATGCAGGAGGCCGGGAAGATAGAACAGCAGCGTCAGGATGATGCTGAGGATCAGGTGCCCGCCGATCCCCTCTTTGAGCCCTACCGCGAGCGGCGGCAGGAGGATGGCAATGATGACGAGTAGCAGCTTGTTGGTGTCTATTGAGTCGGCCATGGGTCTTTCTCCTCAGGCGTGCGCGACGGGCGTCCGCTTTGCCCGAATACCATACCGACTCCGGATGAAGCGTTGACTTCTGAGCGCCGAGCGAAGCCTGCTCACCACTCCGGGCCGCCGGCGTACCGGCCGAAGATGTCCGCCAGCGCCTGGACCATCTCGCCCAGCGTGCAGCCGGCTTCGGCGCCGACGACCAGGGCGGGCATCACGTTCTCGTTCTGCTGCGCAGCGGTGCGGATGGCGTCGAGGCCCCGCTTGACCGCGGCGGCGTCGCGATCGCGCTTGAACTTCTCGAGGCGGTCGACCTGGTCGACCTCGACCTGGTGAGGGATCTCGAGGATCTCGACCTGGCGGTCTTCGTCGTCTTCGACGTAGCCGTTGACGCTCACGATGATGCGGTCGCCCGCTTCGCACTCCTCGCTGAAGCGGTAGCTGGCCTCGGCGATGGAGCGTCGGAAGTAGCCCTTGTTGATGCCGTGGACGACGCCCGCGTGGCCCGAGTGCTTGGTCGGCGTGCCGTCGTCGCCGACTTCGAAGGCGCCGCCGCCCATCTGGTCGATCTCCTCGATGAGTTTGAGGGCCTCGGCTTCCATGCGGTCGGTGAGTTCTTCGACGAACCACGAGCCGCCCAGCGGGTCGGCGACGCGAGTGACGCCGGTTTCGTGGGCGAGGATCTGCTGCGTGCGCAGAGCGATGGTGACGGCCTGCTCGGTGGGCAGGCCGAGGGTCTCGTCCATGGAGTCGGTGTGGAGGCTCTGGCACCCGCCGAGCACGCCGGCCATGGCCTGGTACGCAACGCGGACGATGTTGTTGTAGGGCTGCTGCTCGGTGAGGGAGCAGCCGGCGGTCTGCACGTGGGTCTTCATGAACCACGAGCGGTCCTTCCTGGCCTTGTACCGCTCGCGCATCATGCGGGCCCAGATGCGCCGGGCGGCGCGCAGCTTGCAGACTTCCTCGAAGAACTCGTTGTGGCTGTTGAAGAAGAATGACAGGCGCGGGGCGAACTCGTCCACATCCATGCCGCGCTCGATGCACGCTTCGACGTACTCCATGCCGTCGCGCAGCGTGAAGGCGAGCTCCTGCGTCGCGGTCGAGCCGGCCTCGCGGATGTGGTAGCCCGAGATGGACACGCTGTTCCACCGCGGCACGTGCCGCGACTGGAACTCGATGGTGTCAACGACGAGCTTCACAGAGGGCTCGGGCGGGTAGATGAACTCGTTCTGCGCGTGGAACTCCTTGAGGATGTCGTTCTGCAGCGTGCCGCCGAGGTGGCCCCAGTCGATGCCGCGCTGCTTGGCCATCGCGAGGTACATCGCCCAGATGACGGCGGCCGGGCCGTTGATCGTCTGCGAGACGGTGACCTGGTCGATGGGGATGTCGGCGTAGAGCCGGTGCATGTCTTCGATGGTGTCGATCGCGACGCCGCACTTGCCGACCTCGCCGGCGGACAACGGGTCGTCCGAATCGCGGCCCATGAGCGTCGGCAGGTCGAACGCGGTGGAGAGCCCGGTGTTGGACTTGACGTGCGCGGGCCGGTAGAGCTCGCCCTTTTCGTCCTCGACGTAGCCGGCCTGGCGGAGGAGGTACTTGAAGCGGTTGTTGGTGTCGTCGGCCGAGCCGAAGCCGGCGAACTGGCGCATGGTCCAGAGTCGCGTCCGATAGCCCTGCGGGAAGAGGCCGCGGGTGTACGGGTACTGCCCGGGCATGGGGATATCGCGGTCGATGTTCTGGAGGGCCGTCGCGGGCTGCTCGGGCCCGTAGACGGGGTCGAGCACGAGGCCGGAGATGGTGACGGCGTTGGGGTCGACGTTCGACGTGGTGGTCGACGTCATGCCGCGGTCGTCGAGGGGGCCGGTGATGTTGGACGTGGTGTGGGTGGTCATGATGATCTCCGGCGAGGGTGG
>CAYTSW010000059.1:0-15556 GCA_964440605.1 uncultured Phycisphaeraceae bacterium
GCGTGGATGCTCGCCATTCGCCTCCCACTTGCTGCGGCGCGTCGCTTCCTCGCAACGGCACGGAGCTGAAAATCGAGGCCCGCCTGTTCGAACAAGAGGCGATAGACGACGGGGCGCGTGGTCTGGGTACACTCCCGACCCCGCCCGCCCTCCGGTCGTTGTCCTCCCCATGGCCGACGCGTGCGCCGACACGCCGGCGTTGAACCCAGCGGTCAAGTGAGTCCCCCCGCGCGATGGCCGAGCAGACGCACACGTTTGGGTCCGACTTTCGCAAGTTCTTCCTGCGCGGGCTGGGCATCCTGCTGCCCTCGATCATCACGATCGCCCTGGTCTTCTGGGCGTACAACTTCCTCCAGAACAACGTCGCCGCTCCCATCAACGCGAGCGTGCGCGGAACCGTTCGGTGGGCGGCGCCGCAGCTTGTGGGCGTCGATCATCTGCGCGAGCACGCCGAGTGGTACGTCGTCACCGAGGACGAACTCGAGGCGGCTCGGGCCGATCTCAGGCGGCCGAACGCGACGCGCGAGCAGCTGACACCCTTCGTCCGGAGCCGGTCCCTCGCTCGCGTCTGGGCGGACCGCTGGTATCTCCACGCCATCGGATTTGTCGTCGCGGTCGTGCTCGTTTATCTCGCGGGCGTCTTCGTAGGCAACTTCGTCGGGCGGCGCATCTACCAACGCGTCGAAGGCTGGCTCGTCCGACTCCCCGTCATTAAACAGGTGTATCCCAACGTCAAGCAGGTGACAGATTTCCTGTTCGGCGGCGACGATCTGGAGAAGAAGTTCCCCTCCAGCCGCGTCGTGTTGGTCGAGTATCCGCGCAAGGGCATCTGGACGGTGGGGCTCATGACGGGAGAGACGCTGATCGCGATCGAGCGCGTCGCCGGCGTGCCGTGCGTCACGGTCTTCATCCCCTCCAGCCCGACGCCCTTTACCGGGTACACGATCACCGTGCCGAAGGACGAGGTCTTCGACCTGCCGATCTCCTTCGACGAGGCGATCCGATTCGTCGTCAGCGGCGGCGTGTTGGTCCCCGCGCGGCAGAGCGCGGGACGCGGGGAAATCGAGCTGGCGGACGCGGGAAGCCGAGAAACGACCGAGCGACCGAGCGAGGAAACAACGGAGCAATAGTGTGAGCACGCTTCGCCGTGCCGACAGGCAAGGCGGCTTGCAACGCTGAGCGATGACCTCGCAGAGCCGAGGTCGGTGGCACCCGAAAGTCATGCGCCGACGCTTGAGCGCCCGGTGTTTTCCTGTCTTTGCCCCTTCCCCCTGCGTTTTTCTGCGTCCTGCGTTCTCTCTGCTCCTCCGTGTACCTGCCTCGTTTGCGGCAGAGGCCCACAGGGAGGGCGGACTTGGCAGGGCCGCAGGGCGGAGCGATGATGTGGGCTCGGCTCCATGTGGGGCCATGACCACTGCGACTACGAGCGCTTGTGCAGCGAGCAGGAAGGACTTTGCGATGCGCATCGATGTCAGCGGCAAGCACATGGACGTGACGGACGCGATCCGGGAGTATGCCGAGAAGAAGTGCGAGCGCCTGCCGCGGTACTACAACGGGGTTCAGTCGATCGAGGTCGTGCTGGAGCAGTTGCCCAAGGACGCCTTCGAGGTGGAGTTCCGCGTCGACGTGGAGAAGCACGACACCTTCGTTGCCCGCGACAGGGGCGAGGATGTCTACGGGTGCATCGACGTGGCGTCCGACCGGATGACCCGGCAGCTGACGGACTTCAAGGAGAAGCTGAAGAAAGCCAAACGCCACGCGTGACGGATGGCGAGGCGATACCCTTGTACCCTTGGCGCGGGCGTGCGGCATCGTCAGCCGCCCGCTCAGCCGTTCGTCGTCACTGACGCCTGTCCATCGAGCCCACGGAGCCTCCCGATGAAGCTATGTGACATCGTCTCGCGCGAGGCGATCATTCCCGAGTTGAAGTCCACGTCGCGCGACGAGGTGATCGAGGAGCTGGCGACCGCGCTCATCGACGCCGGGGTGGCCCCCGAGGGGCGGCGATCGGAGATCATCGACGCCGTGCTCGAACGCGAGCGCAAGGGCTCGACCGGCTTCGGCAAGGGCGTGGCGATCCCGCACGTCAAGCTCAAGGGCGTCGATCGCATGCGCGCCGCCGTCGGCATCAGCGCCGAGGGCATCGACTTCAACGCCCTCGACAAGCAGCCCGTCTACGCGGTGTTCATGCTCCTGAGCCCCGCCGACGACCCGGAGCAGCACCTCAAGGCGATGGAGGTGATCTTCAAGCATCTGAGCCTCGAGAACTTCCGCCGCTTCCTGCGGCAGTGCTCCAGCGTCGACGAGGTGTGGACGCTGATGGAAGACGCCGACAACGATCGTCTCCCCGCCTGATCATTTGTCCCCCAGGTCGCCGCACGCCCGCCGATCAGCCGGCCCCTTCGCCCGGCGCCGCCCGTTCTTCGGCGCGACGCGGCATCGGGTGGCCGCGGGCGGGCAATCGGCGACGAAGACGAGCAGCCGTGGCCAACAGTGTGACGCGACAGGTCGTGATTCCGAATCGTCTGGGTCTGCATGCGCGCCCGGCGATGTCGCTCGTCGACTGCGCGTCCACCTTCGCGTCGGACATCCGACTCGCCCGCGCCGACCGCACGGATGAACAGGTCGACGCCAAGTCGATCATGCAGGTGATGATGCTCGCCGCGACCAAGGGCACCGCGATCGACATCATCGCTCAGGGCGACGACGCCGAAGCGGCTTGTGAAGCGATCGTCAAGTTGGTGAGCGACGGCTTCGGAGAAGATTGAAGCGGGGAGCTGGGGCCACGGCCGGGCGGATGCGTCGCGTGCGATGGCTCACTCCGAGCGGTGTGACCCGCTCTGAGCAGCTTTCGAGCCGCCCGCGGCTTCCGCGCGTGAGCGCTTGGAATGAGCCGGGCCGGACCCGTCGGCGATGCGCCCGAAGATCAGCCGCCCGGCGCTGGTCTGCATCGCGCTGGTGACGGTGAGCGTGACCTGCTGCTCGATCGCGTCTCCCCCGTCTTCCGCGACGACCATGGTGCCGTCGTCGAGGTAGCCGACGCCCTGACCGGGCTGCTCGCCGGGCTTGATGAGAGTCAGCGAGAGCCGCTCGCCCGGGATCACGTTGGGCTTGAGGGAGTTGGCGAGGTCGTTGATGTTGATGTAGGGCACGTCGTGCACGGTCGCGACGCGTTGCAGGCCGACGTCGGTCGTCACGAGGATCGCCGGGAGCGACTGGGCCAGCTCGACGAGCATCTGATCGACGTTGCTGCCCGGCACCTTGAAGTCGTCCACCGTCAGGGTGATCTGCGGGTTCTGCTGCATCTTGGTGAGCATGTCGAGCCCCCGCCGACCGCGCGCGCGCTTGAGCTTGTCATCCGAGTCGGACAGCGCGTGGAGCTCGTCGATGACGATCCGGGGGACGATGAGCGGGGCCTGAAAAAGAGCCACCTGAGCGACGTCGGCCAGCCGCCCGTCGACCAGCGCCGAGGTGTCGACCAGCATGGGTTTCGTCCCTCGGAACTGCTTGGCGAACTCGACGTACGGGATGACCAGCCGGAAGTCGTCCTGCGTCTGGAGGACGGTGGTGATGCCGAGGTAGCAGAGACCGAGCCCGAGGATGACCTTGGCTGTCAGGACGAGGCGTTCCTCCTCGGTGGTGCCGAGGAACTCGTAGGTCTCTCTCAGGAGGTCGATGACCGCCGAGAGCAGCAGTGTGGCGATAATGCCGGCAAACGCGCCGAACAGGATGGCGGTGATGGTGGAGAGCTTGCGTTTGGGCGTGAGGTAGTCGATTCCGACGACGACGCCGAAGAAGCTCAGGATGGCGATGGCCCCGACCCACCAGTAGTCGATGAACAGGATGCCCGCCCCCTGATCCGAGGCGCGGACGAGGCCCAGAGCCCCTACGACCGCCATCAGGATGATCAGCATCGCGCGCAGCACCTGCACGAGCATCTCCCGCTGTTTCTCAGCGGCCTCGAACTCGCGTTTCATCGGCTGGTCGTCCATGCTTGAGTGGAGCATAGCGGCGGGTGGGGTCGGCAGCGGGAGCACCGCCACGCCGACCGGCGCATCGAAGCGGCCCGCGCGTTGTTCCGCCAATGGACCGGTCGTAGACTCCGAGTCCCGCCGCGCGGCGGTCGGTGACCGGGCCCGTTGCACGGGTGCTCCGCGAACCTGGTCAGGGCTTGACGGCAGCAGCCATAAGCGATCAGCGTCCGGTGCGTCGGTGTCCTGGTCACCGACCCCCGCGCGCCGGCGGGCGCCCTCACGCCGGGGGGCGAGCCGAGCACCGAGCCAGGAGGCGAGCGTCACATGTCCTACACCGTGCTGGCCAGGCGCTACCGCTCGCGCTCGTTCGACGAACTCATCGGCCAGGAGGCCATCGCCGGAGCCCTCAGCAACGCCGTCGAAGCCCAACGCGTCGCCCACGCCTACCTCTTCGTCGGCACGCGCGGCGTCGGCAAGACCTCCGCCGCCCGCATCTTCGCCAAGGCGCTCAACGGAGGCTCCGACGAGGTCGACGCCGCCATCATGGAAGGCCGCGACACCGACGTCATCGAGATCGATGCCGCCTCCAACTCCAAGGTCGAAGAGACCCGCGAGTTGATCGCCAACGCCATCTATCGCCCGATGCGCGGCAAGAAGAAGGTCTACATCATCGACGAGGTGCACATGCTCTCGTCAGCGTCCTTCAACGCCCTGCTCAAGACCCTCGAAGAGCCGCCCGATCACGTCGTCTTCGTCCTCTGCACCACCGAGACGCACAAAGTCCCCGCGACCATCCAGAGCCGCTGCCAACGCTTCGATTTCCGCAACCTCTCCACCCGCGAGATCGCCAAGCACCTGGGCAACGTCGCTGAGAAGGAAGGCGTGGCGGCCGACGACGAACTGCTCGCGGCCGTCGCCCGCCTGGGCAATGGCTCGATGCGCGACGCGCTCTCCCTGCTCGATCGCATCATCGCGGCGGGCGAACAGGGCGCGACGCTGACGGTCGACCTGCTCGAGCGCGTGCTCGGCCTGCCGCGACGTGAAGGTGTCGCGAAGCTGCTCGAGGCGTGCGCGACGGGGGATCCGAAGACGGCGCTCGAA
This sequence comes from uncultured Phycisphaeraceae bacterium, assembly GCA_964440605.1. Taxonomy (GTDB): domain Bacteria; phylum Planctomycetota; class Phycisphaerae; order Phycisphaerales; family UBA1924; genus CAYTSW01. The sequence goes on from CAYTSW010000059.1 coordinate 5,076, forward strand.
ACTGCCGATGGGCTCATCTCGGGCGGGACGGACATCGACCAGTTGCTGCCCGCCATCGCCGAGCGATGCCGGGACCTGATGGTGCTGCGCGTCTGCGGCCCCGAGACGACACTCGTCGACCTCACCGGCGCCTCCCGCGAAGCCGCGGTTGCGCAGGCCGAGCAGTACGACGAAGCCGGGCTAACGCACATGATCGCGTTGTGCGAGTCGGTGTCGGGCCGATTGCGATCGAGCTCGGCGCCGCGGGCCGTGTTCGACGCGTTGATCGTCCGGCTGGCGCTCACCGAGCGCGTGGCGAGTGTCGCGGCCCTGCTCGAAGGCAAGCCGGCACCGGCAAGCGCGAGCGGAGGCGGGAGTGGGGGCGTTCGAAAAAAACGCTGAGGGCGGACGCCGCGGCGGCGTCGCCGCCGACTGACGTTCGCCCCGAACGAAACGAGCGGCCGGCCCCCGAGCCGGCGCCCGCGTCGAAGCCGACGCCGGCGCCCGCTCATGCTTCCGAGTCAAAGCGGCAGACGCCCACCCCCTCTACGTCTGCTGCCATCGCGCCCGATCAACTCTGGGAGGCGCTGCGGACCCGAGCGGCCGAGCGGCCGGCGGCCCAGGCCGTGCTCGAGTCCGTCGACTTCCTCGGCGTCGAGGGCGACCGCGTCAGGCTCAAGCCGCACGCGGGGCACCGGGCCGACCTGCTCGAGCCGCGACTCGGTTGGCTGGCACAGACCGCCCGTGAGCTGCTCGGCCGCGACATCCAAGTCGTGCTGGAGTCCGACGCCGAAATGAAGAATGAGTCCGAAGTGGTGACAGACGCCCGGGTGCTGCGCGAGGCGATGCAGGACCCGATCGTCCGCAAGGCCGCCGAACTCTTCGAGGGGCGAGTCGTCCGCGTCGAGGAGGAGAGCGGCGACGGAGCGACGTAGCACCCCGGTCGCGTGACACGCGCCCTGACAAAGCGATGCGCAGTGAGCATCGATCGCGAGCTCGACGGCCCTCGAGCGGGCTCAGCCGGGGTAGGTGCAACACGTGCGGTCGGTTTCCCAGACCGTCACGGCGCGCAGTTCGACGCCCTCGCCGTGGGACTCGATCGCCGGTTTCAGCCGCTCGAAGAAGACCCGCGCGATGTGCTCCACCGATGGATTGACGCCGCCGCGCGCGGGGTCGAACTCCTCGGTGTCGACGTTCAGATGCGTGTGGTCGTAGCGCTGGAGGATCACTTCGTCGGCGAGGCGCTCGAGGTCGGCCAGCGTGAAGTCGGGGGCGCCGTCACCCACGCGCAGAGCCACCAGCGGTTCGAAGCGGTAGTTGTGCCCGTGCCCGCTGGGGTTGTTGCAGGCACCGAAGACGCTGCGGTTCTCGTCCTCCGACAGCTCCGGCACGTGCAGCCGATGGGCCGCGGCGAAATCGAAGGACTGTCGGATCGTGGCGATGCCCTGCTCGGTCATGTCGACCTCCACGGCGTAGGTTGGGGTGAGCCACCAGGTGAGCCCGTGCAGTATTCGGCCGACCTCGTCGTCCATGCTCAAGGCCGTCGCGATCTCCCAGATGACGTCCTGCGGCTCGACGTGCGGGCGCTCCAGACACGCACGCTCGACGGCGGGCAAGGCCCACCTTCGGACCGCCACATCGACAGCCTTGATGTTGACGAGGTACCCGGTTGTCAGATCGGGCTCACCCTGACAGACCACGTCCATTTCGTAATACCGGCCCAGCCCGCGCATGGCTGGCTTGCCCCCGAAGCCGTTTCGGCCCACGGAATCGCGGTCCGACGCGGGGACACCGGCGGCGTGGTCGGGGTTGGCATGCCCGATGCAGAATCTGACCGTGCGTCGAAGCCGAACGCTCACGCGATCAGTCTAGGCTTGGACCCCCCCGTCACGACTTCCCGTTACCCGCCAGCACGCCGAGGAGCCCGCTGTGAACGAACGATCCCGCACGATGGATATTCTACTGGCCTCGCTGCCTCTGGCGATCACGGGCGGCATTGCCGGTGCCGCCGAAGCGCCCGCTCAAGCCCCGACGGTCCAGGCCGCCGCCGCTTCCGCCGACACCACGGAGACCGATCACGTGCTCGACCTCACGATGAACCGTATCGACGGCACCCCCGAGCATCTCAGCGAGGTCTACGCCGGCAAGATCGTGCTCGTGGTCAACACCGCCAGTCGCTGCGGCCTCACGCCGCAGTACGAAGCGCTCGAAGAGCTCTATCAGGACAAGAAGGGCGACGGACTCGTCATCCTCGGCTTCCCCGCCAACGACTTTATGAATCAGGAGCCCGGCACCAACGACGAGATCGCCGCCTTCTGCTCGCAGAACTACGGCGTCACGTTCCCCATGTTCGAGAAGATCGCCGTCAAGGGCGACGGGCAGCACGAACTCTTCAAGCGCCTCACCGAAGCGACCGACGAGCCGACGTGGAACTTCACCAAGTACCTCATCGACCGCGAGGGCAACGTCGTCCGTCGATTCGACCCGCGCACCGCGCCGGGCAACGACAAACTCGTCGCTGAGATCGACGAGTTGCTGGAAAAGGCCTCCGACGAGAGCTAACTGAGGACGTGGGGGACCAGTTTGCACCCGCCTGCTCGACGCGCCGTCCCCGTCCGCCGGGCCGGCGCGTTGTAGCTTTGCGAGCGCAAACGCGATGGTCGCCGATAGCATGATGCCGTGACCGCGTTCCGCTACACCGCGCTGGGGCCCGACGGCGCCCGCACCACGGGGGCGCTCGACGCGCCGTCGGAGTCGGCGGCGCTCGCGGAGTTGCAACGCCGTCAGCTCACCCCCCTCGACATCGCGCCCGGCTCCGCCTCGGGATGGCGCACGGGCACACAACGCGGCGAGCGCATCCCTCAGCCCCAGCTCGCCCGGGCCTACACCCAGCTCAGCGACCTCCTCCGCGCCGGCGTGCCGTTGCTGCGCGCACTCCGCCTGCTCGCAAACCGAAAGTCCACTCCCGCCCTGGCGCGCGTCTTCTCCTCCATCACCGAGTCCGTCGAAGATGGCGACGATCTGGCCGAGGCCATGAGCGCCCACCCCGGCGCCTTCCGGCCCATCCACATCGCCATGATCCGCGCGGGCGAGAAGGGCGCTTTTCTCGAACAGGCCCTCGCGCGGCTCGCGGGCTTCGTCCAGGGACAGGTCGAGCTGCGTCAGAAAGTCACCGGCGCGTTGATCTACCCGGCCGCCATCGTGGTCATCGGCGGCATCATCCTCGGCGTGCTCTTCGTCGCCTTCGTCCCGATGTTTGAGGAACGCTTTGCCGGCGTCGAACTCCAACTGCCCACGCTCATTGTCATGGGCATCTCCGACGTGCTCGTTCACGCTTGGCCACTCGTGCTGCTGGCGGTCGGCGGCACCGTAGGCGGGCTCTGGTGGGCAATGCGCCAGCCCGAGCTGCGCGAGAAGCTCACGCTGGGCCTGTGCGCGCTGCCGATCATCGGCCCGCTCCTGCGCGCTTTGGCGGTCGCCCGCTTCGCCCGGATCCTGGGCACGCTCCTCGAATCGGGGGTGCCCATGCTCGCCTCGCTCAAGATCGCCAAGGACGCCGCCGGCATTCCCGCCATGGCCCACGCCATCGAGGAGGCCACACGCTCCGTCTCGCACGGCCAGCGATTGTCCGAACCCCTGGCGGAGTCGGGGCTGTTCGGGGAAGACGTCGTTGAGATGATCGCGGTCGCCGAATCGGCAAACAACCTCGATGCCGTCCTGCCAGGCATCGCGGACACGCTCGAGTCGCGCGTCGCCCGCCGCCTCGATGTCGCGGTCAAGCTCATCGAGCCGATGACGATCGTGGCGATCGGGGCGACGATCGCCTTCGTCGCCTTCGGGTTGCTCCTGCCGATCATCAAGCTCGCCAGCGGACAGGGCAGCGTGGGGTGAGGCCGCCGGTATGATCGAGAGCCACCGCGGCGTCGGCGCACGGATGCTCTGCCGCGCTTGAATCAAGAGATCCATCACTCGGAGGCCCTCGCGAGATGACCCGCACATCCACCAGTCGTCGGCGTCGCGCCGGCTTTACGCTCGTCGAAGTCCTCATCGCCATCGCCATCGTCGCCATCTTGGGCGGCTTGGTCGCGGTGAACTTCATCGGCACCGAAGACCGCCAGAAGCCCCGCCTGGCCCAGATCGAGATGGATTCGATCGAGGACGCCCTGCGGCAGTTCCGCATCGCCTTCGGACGCTACCCCTCCGAGGACGAAGGGCTCGCTGTTCTCTGGGACAAGGACGCCTTCGCCCCCGAGGACGAAGCCTTGTCCGACGAGTGGACGGCCTTTCTCGAAGACGCCAAACCCAATGATGTCTGGGGCAACGAGTGGGGCTACCGCGCCGAGTCCGAGTACGACCAAGACTACGACCTCTGGTCCAACGGACCCGACGGCGAAGAGGGCACGGACGACGACATCACCAACTGGGACGAGGACGCCGAACTCGGCGGCGGGTCGGGCTCGCTGCTGGCGGACTGAGGCGCCCTGTGCCGCCTCGCGCATCGCGGGCCTTTAGCCTCGTCGAAGTCCTGATCGCCATCGGTCTGGTCGCGACGGTCGCCGCGTTGGCGGCGCCCGCCGTGCTCGGACGCCTCGAGCGCGGCTCCTTCAAGGCCGCGCAGGATTCCCTCGCCGCCGCGGTGCGTACCACGCGCGACCGGGCGATGCGCGAGAACGCCGTGCTCGAGCTGCTCGCCCGCACAACGGCGGGGGAGCCCGTCCGATTCATGGTCGCAACGCATGACGGGCGGTCAGATGTGGCAAACGAGTCTGACTTCGGCGAGTTCGCCGGGCTCGCGAACGATGCGATCCCCGAGTCTGCCGCGCCGCCTGACCCGGGTTCGGAAAACGAGCGCCGCGCGGAAGAGGTCGCTCGGTTGCCCGACGGGCTGACCGTGCAGCGTCAGGATGATGTTGCGACTGGCGTGGACGCTCTGCTCGATCTTCCCCCTGAGGCGATGGATGGCCCGCCGATCGTCGATCCGCTCACCGGCGAGGCGGAAGCGGACGAGGTGCTCATCGCGATCGTGCTGCCGAGCGGGATCGTCATCCCGGAGCAGGATCTGCTGCTCGCGGCATCGGACGGTGGGCGGTACGCGCGAATCTCCATCAACCGGTGGACCGGTGCCACGACGTTCCAGCCCTTCGACCCCGAGGGTGCCGACGGACTGCGTGATGGCGACGCCGGCAACGAGACGATGGGCACACCGCTCGACGGTGCTCCCGGTCCGGGCTTCCCGATGCCGCGCGCGGGCGCGGATCGCGGGAGGCGTGGGGGGGCTGCGGACGGCGGGGGTGGGCGTTGATGCGGCGCGGGTCGCTGCTGCTGGAGATGGTGATCGCCCTCGCGGTGCTGGTGGGCGGAGCGTTGACGGTCCTCGGGGCGATGCGACAGGGCGTCTCGAACGCGCAACGAGCGGCCGAGCGGATGCGCGCCATGGACATCGCCGCCTCCACCCTCGCGCAGATCGAAGCCGGCATCGCCACGCCGACCGAACTGGACGGCCCGGTGCCGTCCTTCGAGCAGGACGGCGTGGCGGCGTTCGACGACCTCGCCCCGGAGCCCACGCCCTGGGAGCGCCGCATCGAGACCGACCGCAGCAGCTTCGGCGCGCTCACGAGCATCACCGTAACCGTCTACCGAGCCGACGAAGTCACGCGCGAGCCCGAGTCCGGCGCAGCGCGCGTCACGCTCAGCGGGCTCGTGCGCACGGCGCGGCTTCTTGAGGACGACGAAAACCCCGAGGACGCCGAACTGCGCGACCTCCGCCGGCGGGAGGGCATCCGATGAACGCGCGCCGGGCGTTGACACTCGTCGAGACCATCGTCGCCATCGCGCTGATGGTCCTGCTCGGCGCCGCTCTCAGCGGGTTCCTGTGGGACTTGCAGCGGCAACGCGACGTGCTCGCCGATCTCGCCGACGACCGCCTGGCCGCCCAGATGCTCTTCGACGAACTCACGCACGACCTCGCCTTTGCGGTGACGTCTGCGGAGGGCCGCGCGGGGCTGATCGGGGACGAACGCTCGTTGACCGTGCGCTCCAGACGCATCGCGCCCGTCTCCCTCGACGCAGCGGCGGCCCTGCGCGACCTGCGGACGCTGGCGGTCACCTTCGACGAGGAACAGAGCACGCTCACGCTCGCGCAGCAGCCCGGCGCATCGGCGGGTCCCGCCTCGGCGTTGAGCGAGCGCATCCGACGCTTGCGGCTTCGGTACCACGACGGAGCGACATGGACCTCGTCGTGGAACGCCGCGGCTTCGGGAGAACTGCCCGCCGCCGTCGAGATCGCCCTCTGGTTCCACCCCCCGGGCCGACCGAGGCGACTCCAGGTGCAGGACGACGAACTCGGCCCGCTCGGGCGGGTCCCGGAGGAACTGGCCGAGTTGTCATCTCCTGAGTCGTTCCTGCGCGGCGACGAGAGCGCTTGGGCCGCGGAAGGCTCGCTCGACAAAGTGGTGTGGCCCGAGCCGGACCGCCTCCGGGTCATCGCGATTCCCATGCTGAGGCGCGAATGAGCACGACGCACCCCAAACCAACCCGGCGGATGTCGCATCGGCGAGGCGTTGCCCTCATCGCGGTGGTCGTCGCGGTGATCCTCGGGGCGTACGCCGCCGCGACCGCGCTCGACCTCGGGCGGGCGTCGGCGAACGCTTCGCACACGAGCTCGGAGCGCGTGATCGCTCACACGCACGCCTGGGCGGGGGTGCGGGCTTATGCGGAGGAACTGCTCGAACAACGCGACGAACTGCTCGAAGGCGCATCCCTCGAGCTGCCCGACGAACTGACGATTGTCGAGGGCGAGACCAAGCGTGTCCTCGCGAGGCTGATCGCCGTCAGCGGAGAGACCGCTATCCCTGAGAGCGTCAAGATCGATGTCAACCGGGCGACCCCCGAGATGCTGTCCGCCCTGCCGGGCATCGACGAGGCGCTGGCGAGTGCCATCGTCGCAACGCGCGAGCGCGCACCTATGCACAGCGTGACCGACCTCTTGAGCGTGAAGGGCGTGTCGATTGAGCTTCTGTTCGGGCCGCTCGAATCGCTGCGCCGCCCCTGGTTGAGCGCGAACGACGGCCCGCGAAGCGCGCTCGACGCTCCCGAGTTCTTCGCGAGTGGCGTCGGCGACACAGACGACCTGCCGCTCGCTGACGTGCTGACGGTCTTCAGCGCCGAGCCGAACGTGCAGAGCGGTCTGGGACAGGATGGGGAGCGCTTCCTGGGTATGCGTCGGATCAACCTGCAGGAGCCGTGGTCGGAGAGGTTGCGCGAGTTGATCGTCGAGCGCTACGACGAGGAGACCGCGAGCGCTATCGAGACGATCAAGCAGAACACCACCTTCGAGACCAAGGGCGACATCGTCCGCGTGCTCATCCGATTCGGCGTGGACTCCTCGAACTGGGCCGAGATACTTGATGCCTTCACCACCACCGCCGACCCGTACCTGCTTGGGCGCGTGGACGTGATGCGCGCCCCCGCGGCCGTGCTCGCGGTCGTGCCCGGGCTCGACGAAGAGACCGCCCAACGCATTGTCGATGCGCGCGAGGCCCAGCGGCAGAGCGGCGGGAGCGCCAACACCGCGTGGCTGGTCGAGGAAGAAGTCATCTCCGCCGACGCGTACGCCGACGCCGTGGACTGGCTGGCAGCGCGGAGCCTGCAATACCGCCTGGTCATCGCGACGTGGGAGGAAGATGCCCGGTCGAGCGCCGGCTTTGACGATCTCGCCGTGCCGGACGAGCTGGCCGCTTTCGACGAGAACGATGAGCATGACGCCCGCGAACGGCTGCGTGTGACGGAAGTGGTGATCGATCTGGCGGCGCCGCGCCCGAGGATCGCGCTGCTCCGCGACGTCACCGCCCGCCCGTTCGCCGCGGGCCTGGCGGGGATCGTCGAACGTGACGCCGAGCGTGAGCCAAGCGTGGCGGCGTTGAGCCCGACAGAAGCGAGCGAGTCCCGCGAAGACGGGTTCTTCCCCGATCAGGGGGGAGGCGCGGGGTTTGACCTGTTGTCCGAGCCCGACTTCGGCCCGAGTTCCCTTGACTTATCGGACAGTAATGGAGTCCGGACCCGCGGCCTGAGCGGAAACGGGACCGATAGAGGTGGGGTGGACGATAACTCTGGGACGCCCGAGGCGGAAGATGCCGGTGCGCCCGCCGCGGGCGCGGATCGTCGCGTCGGACGCTGGGTCGGCGTCGGCGGTGCTCGCGATCGCGAATCGGGCAATCGGCGTGGCGGGAGCCCCGGAGAGGATGGCGACAGGCCGTGAAGCCGCGAACGCCCAGACTGATCCTCGAAATAATGGAGGGTCGGGTGCGCGCGCTGGCGCGAGGCGGGAGCGCTCTCGAAGCGATCGAGGCGACCTTCGACCCCGAAGCAATCCACGACCCCACAGCCCTGGGCAAGGCGATCAAGCGGGCGTTGAGCGAGCAGGGTGTCACCGTCAAGCCGCCGGTCGCGATCGCCATCCCCCGGACGGAGGCGGTGCTCAAGCCGATCGAACTCCCCGCGGACGCGGCGCTCGAGGCGGGCGACCGCCCGAGCTTCGTGCGCCTGCAACTCGGTCGCCACCTGCCCTTCCCGTCGACCGACGCCGCCATCGACTTCGTTCAGAGCCCCAGTGACCCGCCCGCGCTGCTCGGCGCGGCGATGCGCGACAGTCGGGCGAAGCACTTGATGGCCGCCGCGAAAGTCGCGGGCCTGGGCGAGCCGACGCTGGTGCTCGTCGACGAGGGCCACGCCCGCGTGCTGGAGTCCGCGGTGGACGGCCTGGGCGGCGGGGGTGCGGGTGTGGGACAGGCGGTGCTCGGCATCGCGCTGGCGGACACCCGCTGCGAGATCGTGCTCGCCCGCGAAGGACGCCTGCTGATGTCGCGTACGGCAGAAGTCGCGACCGCCGAGCAGGGACTCACGTTTGATTCGATCGAGGCGGCGATCACCGAAGCCCGGCGCACGCTGATGAGCTACCGGGTCCGGTCCGACGCGGTAGCCGTTGCCGGCGTGTGCGTGCTGGGCAACGGAGAGCTGGCGGACGCGCTGGCCCGGGACGCCTCGGCATCGCTCTCGCTGCCCCGTCTGGAATCGGGCGGCGAAGCCGCGACGTTGCACCCTGCATACGCGCGCCTGGCGGGTGTGTTCGATCTGGGCGAAGACACCATCGACTTCGCCCATCCGACGCGCCCGCCCGACCGTACCGCACGCACACGCCAACTCGCGATGCTCGCGGTGCTGATCCTCGTCGCCTTTGGCGGCGGGCTCTTCACCCTTGGCCTGCGTGACAAGAGCGCACTGGAGGCCGAGGTAACGCCCATGCGCGGGCGACTGGGCGAGCTGACGACGACCGCTCGCAAGGCCGTGCGCACCTCGGCCCAGGTCGATCATGCGCGCGCCTGGCTGGCCACGAACCCGGACTGGCTCGCACATCTGGAGGCGGCATCGACACACCTGCCCGCCGCCGACCGCGCGATCCTCGATCGCGTCGAGATGCAGGCGCGCATGGCGATGGACTACGACTCGCGATCCCGCCAGTACGACCCCGAGGCGTGGCGATCCGCCGTCCGGTCCACGCTTTCACTCGTCGGACGGGCGGCCAGCGGGGACGTGGCGGTAATGCTGCGCGAAGCGCTGGTCGCTGACGAGCGATACCTCACGCGACCGATGGGCGACGACGGAGCGGCGACGACCGACGACCGCTACCCCGCGGCGTTCGGCCTCGAACTCGTGTCCGACGCCGCGGCACCCCCGGTCGCTCCGGGTGCCGACGAGGCCACGGGCGAGCAGGGGGGTGATCGATGAGCACGCGACGGACGATGGTGCTGGCGGGTTTGGGCGTGGTGGTGGTGGGCGGCGCAGGGTGGTTCACGTACGAGAACCGCGTCGCGACCCCCTTGGCCGAGCTGCAGGCCGAGCGCGACGATGTCGAATCAGACATCCGCGGGATCGAGCGGCTCATCGACCGCTACGCCGCCGGGTCCGCCTCTCTTCGCGAGTTGGCCGTCGGTTCGCTGGGGCGTTCGTCAGAGGAAGTTGTGCATCGGTTGCGTGTGTCGATGACGCGGATCGCCGAAGAAGCAGGGCTGCGCGGGGTCACCGTCGATTCATCGCCTCAGGGCGGGGTGTCGTCGCCGGTCCCTTCACGGACCGGCGGGTTCGATCGTGAAGATCCCCCGGATTTCTATGTGGTTCAGGGCTCGCTCGAAGCCGTGGGCTCGCTCGAGTCGGCGCTGCGTGCGGTTGCTCGCATCCAGAGCCAGCCGTGGCCCATGCGGGTCGGGCGCGTGCGCGTGCAGCCGCTTTCAAATCGGTCGGGGGTGCAGTTGACGCTGTCGCTCGCGACGGCTTTCTGGCCCGAGTGGTCGCCTCGTCAGGCGCCGCAACTCGTTGCTACATCAGATGATGCGCTCGAGCGGGCAGCGGTGCTCGTCGAGCGGCTGGCCTTCGCGCCGCCGGCCCCGCCGCCTCCCCCTAGATCGGAAGAGCACACGTCTGAACTCCAGTCACGTGAAACGATCTCG
>CAYTSW010000060.1:0-15450 GCA_964440605.1 uncultured Phycisphaeraceae bacterium
GCGCGGCGTAGCGTTCGAGCAAGGGGACGGCTCGATCGCGTCGATGACCACCAGCGGAGCGCCCCAACACGAAGGCAGGCGACCGATGAGTGACAACGGCCAGACCAACCTCCCGCCCGAGGGCGAGCGAGCCCGTGCCGACGGCATCGGCGCGCTGCCCGTCAGCGATGCGCTGGTGAAGCGTGTCGTGGACTCGATCCACAGGGAGCCGCTGATCGCGCACCTCGGCGGCACGCGGCTGCCCTCGCGCGAGGCGATCGAAGAGCTCGTGGAGCTGATGCGCGAGTTGATGTTTCCCGGCTTCTTCTGCCGGCGCGGGCTGACGGCCAACAACCTGCCGCTGCACGTGCAGGAGCTGCTGACTCGGGCGGCGATCCGCGTGGAGGAGCAGGTGCGTTCGACGCTTCGGTACATCCGGGACATCGGTCTCGAGTCGGCCGACTGCCCGGAATCGATCGAGTGCGACCGGATGGCGCGGCGGATCACGGCGGAGTTCCTCGATCAGCTCCCGCACCTGCGCACGCTGCTATCGACCGACGTGCAGGCGGCGTTCGACGGCGACCCGGCGGCGCACCACCACGACGAGACGATCTTCTGCTACCCGGGCATCGAGGCGATGTTCTCCCACCGCGTGGCGCACGCGCTGCTCATGCTCGGTGTGCCGCTGCTGCCGCGCCTGATCCAGGAAATCGCGCACACGCAGACGGGCATCGATATCCACCCGGGTGCGCACATCGGTCGGGCGTGCTTCATCGACCACGGCGGCGGCGTCGTCATCGGCGAGACGAGCGTCATCGGCGAGCACGCGCGGATCTACCAGAACGTCACCCTCGGCGCCAAGAGCTTCGACAAGGACGAGAAGGGGCGCCTCGTGCGCACGGGCAAGAAGCGCCACCCGACCATCGGCAACCGCGTGACCATCTACGCAGGCGCGGTCATCCTCGGGGGCGACACGCACATCGGCGACGACTGCGTGATCTCCGGCTCGGTCTTCGTGACCCAGAGCGTCCCGCCGGGCCACGTGGTGCGCCAGAAACAGCCCGAGCTCGTGCTGCGCTCCAACAAGGAAGCCTCGTACCTCGGCGGCGACCTGGCGAAGGACGAGATCCCCGGCGGCGGTTGACGTTCCACTCAGTGCTGGGCGTCGGCCACCACTTCCGCTTCTGACGCCCGTTGCGGCGTGTTGGCGTCGGCGGTGGCGAAGTATTTGTCACTGTCGCGCGTTTTGATCGGCTTGGCGGGGTTGCCGGCGACGATGGTCCAGGGCTCGACGTCTTTGGTGACGACCGCGCCGCCGCCGACGACGGCGCCTTCGCCCACGGTGACGCCCGGCATGATGAGGGCGCGGACGCCGATGAAGGCGTGGTCGCCGATGACGATGGGGGCGGTTTGCAGCGGCACCTTGGGGTGTTCGAGGTCGTGGGTGCCGGTGCAGAGGTAGGCCTGCTGGGCGACGACGCAGCGTTTGCCGAGGGTGATGTGGCCCAAGTTGTAGATCTCGGCCTTGTGCCCGATGCAGGCGGACTGGTGGAGGGTGAGGTGCCAGGGGTAGGTGATGCGCGCGGAGGCGTCGACGTATGCGCCGCCGTGGAACGTGCAGCCGAACCAGGTGAGCAGGCGTCGTCGCCAGCGGTGCAGAGGTTTGGGCGCCGGGCGGAAGAGCAGGGGGCAGATGGCGTTCCAGAGGACGGCCTTGTAGCGGTGGCTCTTGGACCAGGGCGTGCCGCCGAAGCGGTCCTGGGCTTTGGTCTCCAGCGGTGCGCGGCTGCTCATGCGCGGGCCTCCTCGATGGTGGTCGCGTGGCGCACCGACGCCGCCCCGCCCAGAAGCTCGCGGAAGACCTCGAGGTACTGCTCGGCGACACGCTTTGTGCTGAAGGCGCGGGCGGTCTGAGCCGCCGCCTCGCTCATGCGACGGTGTCGTGCGGGGTCGTTGCGCATGGTGTCCAACGTATCGGCCAGAGCGTGGGCCAGGCGTTGATCCGCGTCGTCGGCGCGGTGGTCGAAGGTGCGTCCGTTCTCGGCGTTGCGCACGAAGTCGGTGAAGCAGGGCAGGCCGGAGACGATGGGCGGGAGGCCGGTGGCCATCGCCTCGAGCGGCGCGACGCCGAAGCTCTCGCCGCGATCGGCGCAGGACGGATAGCAGTAAACGTCGGCGTCCCACAGGGCCTGGCGGAGTTGATCGCGGTCGTAGATGGGCTCGTCGAAGGTGATGGGCGCGTTGGCGGCGAGGCGTTTGAGGTCTTCGAGGTAGGCGGGCCCGCTGCCGCCGCGGCCGGCGCTCGAGGGTCCGACGATGCGCACGCGCGTGGGCGTGCCGCGGTCGCGGAGGGTGTGGGCCGCTTGGATCAGCAGCTCCAGCCCCTTCTCGCGGTGGATGCGGCCGGTGTAGAGGATGAGCGGTTCGCGGTGGTCTGTCTCGCGGGGCGTGTCGGGCGGGTAGAAGCGATCGACATCGATCGGGTTGGGCACGACGTGCGTGCGCGCCTGCGCCCAGGGCGCCTGCTCGGCGATGGCCTCGGCGACGGACGACGAGGGCGTGACGAACAGGTCGGCCCGTTGATAGAGCTTGAGCTGGCCCTTCGGGAAGCGCGAGACGTTGACGACGACGCGGCCGGCCGAGCGTTTGAGCCGCGGCAGGACGATGGGCGCCCAGAAGGTGTTGGTCACCACGACGTCGGCCCGCGGGAGTAGGGGCAGGGTGCGCACGACGTACCAGAGGTCGGCGATGAGGTTGGCCTTGGGGGCGTCCGAGCCCTTGAGGTTGGTGAGGCGGCGGTGCTGGACGCCGCGGTCGTCGACGGCGCGGGCGGGCAGATCGGCCCAGCGTTTGGAGACGATGGCGACGTCGTGGCCGGCGTCGGACCACTCCCAAGCGGTGTTGAGCCAGCGTCGTTCGACGGCGCCGCCGGGGCCGGGCGGTGTGGGGAGGAAGGGGCCGAGGAGGATGGTCAGGCGCATGCCGGCCCCGTCACTGGTCAGGCGTTGCGGCGTGGATGGGCGAGGCTTCGTTCGGTCGCGGCGACGCCGGGTCGTGCCGCGGGCGTCCGCGCACGGGCGTTGCCGGGTTGCCGACGGCGATCATATCGGCGGGTACGTCGCGCAAGGCCACGGCTCCGCCGGCGAGGATGGCGTTGTCGCCGATGCGGACGTTGGGCCCGACGAAGGCGTGGGCGCAGACCCAGGCGCCGTCGCCGACGGTGATGGGGGGTCGGAGGAGGGGGAAGTCTTCGCGTTTGTAGTCGTGAGTGCCGGCGCAGAGGTAGGCGTGCTGGGAGATGGTGACGTGGGCGCCGAGGGTGACGTAGCCCAGGTTGTAGACCTCGGCGTGCTCGGCGATGGTCGCGTGCTCGCCCATGGTGAGGAGCCAGGGGTGCTTGATTGTGGCCGAGGGCCAGACCTTGGCGTGAGGCCCGAGCGTGGCGCCGAAGAGGCGGAGGAGGAAGCGCCGGAAGGCGTAGAGGCGTGAGGGCGAGAAGCGGAAGAGCGTGCCGCGCACGAGGGCCCAGAGCGCCCGGCGGAGGTATTCGGACCTGGCGTAGGGGAAGTCGGCGCAGCGATCGAATCGTTGGAAGGTGCGTCCGGGCCCGACGAGCGTGGGCTTGGGGAACCCCTCGGCGGGCTCGTGGGGTTGAGGGGGTTGGGGTGGGGCGTCGCCGGGCATGCCGGCGAGTGTACGTGTGGCCACGGTGGGGGTTCGCCCGCGGCGTTTGCAGAGGGGCGGCAGCGGGCGGGCGGGTTGCTACACTCGCCCCCGGCGTCGGTGGGACGCCCGCGTATCCCGTTGTTCAACATGCCTTGCCGTCCGATCAACCGGACGAGGAGCCGATCGATGTCCGGCCTGATCGCCCCCCACGGGGGCACGCTCGTGAACCGTGTTCTCTCCGACGCCGACGCCAAGAAGGCGCGGGAGGAAGCCAAGTCCCTCAAGGCCATCAACCTGTCGGCGAAGCAGTCGTGCGACCTGGAGATGATCGGCGTGGGGGCCTTCAGCCCGCTCACCGGCTTTATGGGGGAGGCCGACTTCAAGAGCGTCTGCACCGACATGAAACTCGAGTCGGGCGACCACTGGCCGATCCCGATCCTCCTGTCGGTGGACAAGCCCACCGCGCCCGCGAAAGGCGAGCGGGTCGCGCTGTACGCGCCCAACGGCACGCTCCAGGCGCTCATGACCGTCGAAGAAGTCTTCGAGCACGACAAGAAGCTGGAGATCCCCAACGTCTTCCGCACAGAAGACGAAGCGCATCCCGGCGTGAAGCAGGTGATGAACGAGGGCGACACGTGCATCGCCGGGCCGGTGGATGTCGTGCAGGTGTGCGTGGATCCCGAAGGCCCCGAGGCGTTTCTTGATTTCCGCCTGACGCCCGCTGAAACGCGCGCGGCGTTCGAGAAGAAGGGGTGGAAGACGGTCTCGGCGTTCCAGACGCGCAACCCGATCCACCGGGCGCACGAGTACCTCTGCAAGTGTGCGCAGGAGATCACCGACGGTCTCCTGATCCACCCGCTCGTCGGCGAGACGAAGGAGGGCGACATCCCCGCCTCGGTGCGCATGAACTGCTATCAGATCCTCATGCGTGACTACTTCCATCCCGAGCACACGATGCTGAGCGTCATGCCGGCGGCGATGCGGTACGCCGGACCCCGCGAGGCGGTGCTGCACGCGCTGGTGCGGAAGAACTACGGCGTGTCGCACTTCATCGTGGGGCGCGACCACGCGGGCGTCGGGAGCTACTACGGCACGTACGACGCGCAGCAGATCTTCGATGAACTGGACATGGACAACATCGCGATCGAGCCGCTGAAGTTCGAGCACGCGGCGTGGAGCCACAAGGCCCAGGGCATGGTTTCGGGCAAGACGTTCCCGAAGATCGAGGGCGACCAGGTCTTCCTGTCGGGGACGAAGGTGCGTGAGCTGCTGGCGAAGGGGGAGCGGCCTCCGGCGGAGTTCACGCGGCCCGAGGTGGCCGACGCCTTGATCGCGTGGGCGACGAGCAAGTGAGTGGGCGCTGAGCGGCGGGTGGCTGCGGCGTGAAGATCGTCCACTTTCTCGATGACATCCGCCTTGAATCCGGGGGGGTGGTGCGCGCGGTGCTTGACTACGTCAAGCTGCTGGCGGCGCGGGGGCACGAGGTAACGCTGGTGACCCTGCACGCTCAGGACGTGCCCGCGTCGTGGCGTGAGGGAGGTGCCGGGTTGCCTCGCGTGGTGGAGTTG
The DNA here is from genome assembly GCA_964440605.1 of uncultured Phycisphaeraceae bacterium. Classification (GTDB taxonomy): domain Bacteria; phylum Planctomycetota; class Phycisphaerae; order Phycisphaerales; family UBA1924; genus CAYTSW01. The sequence continues at coordinate 5,214 of CAYTSW010000060.1, forward strand.
CCGCGCGATCGTCGGTCGTTCGGGCTGATGTCGAAGGCGGGGGTGGAGGCGTTCGAGCGTGTGCTGCGGGAGGCGGAGGTGCTGCACCTGCACGGGCCCTGGGAGCGGACGAACGCGCAGGCGGCGGGCGCGGCGCGTCGGCTGGGCGTCGGGTACGTGCTGAGCGTGCACGGGATGCTCGACGAGTGGTCGGTGGCGCAGCAGGCGCTCAAGAAGAAGGTGTACCACGCGTTGGTCGCCAGGCGGATGCTGGGCGGGGCGGCGGTGGTGCATGTGACGGCGGACGATGAGGGTCGGCAGGCGGCGCGATGGATCCCGAAGGGCCCGGCGGTGGAAGTGTTGCCGATCCTGGTGGACTTCGACGACTACCGGGAGTTGCCCGAGGCATCGCTGGCGTTGGAGCGGATCGAGGGGGTGCCGGCGGAGGGGCCGCGCGTGCTGTTCCTCAGCCGCGTGCACCCGAAGAAGGGTGTTGAGAACGCGATCGGGATGCTGCCGATGCTGGCCGAGCGTGGGCACCGCCCGTCGCTGCTGATCGCGGGCACGGGCCCGAGCGCGTATCGGCACGGGCTCGAAGCGTTGGCGACGGAGCTGGCGGTGCGGGACCGGGTGCACTTTCTAGGGATGGTCAAGGGGATGGAGAAGATCGCGTTGTACCGGTTGTGCGACGTGTACGTGCTGCCGACGAGCCAGGAGAACTTCGGGATCGTGCTGCCCGAGGCGTTGGCGTGTGAGACGCCGGTGGTGACGACGAAGGGGACGGACATCTGGCGCGAGATCGAGGGGAGCGGTGGGGGGGTGATCGTGGAACAACGCCCCGAGGGGTTCGCGAAGGCGGTGGGCGATCTGCTCGATGATGAGGAGAGACGGGCGGCGATGGGCCGCGCGGGTCGGGAGTGGGTGTTCCGTCACCTGGACCCGGAGCGGATCCTGGATGGGCTGGAGGCGGTGTACGGTCGAGCGGCGGCGAACCCGTAGGGGGTCCGACGCGTACGAGGTCCGGCGCGTGGGTGGCGGGGCGGAGGACGAGCGACGTGGCGCAGACATCGAGCGAGTCAACCCGGACGGACGCGGGCGAGCGTCCGAAGCTGCTGATCGTCGCCAACGCGCCGAGCCCCTATCGCATCAGCCAGCACCGGCGATTTGCGCATGAGATCCCGGAGTTCGAGTTGCACTCGATCTTCATGCAGCGGCACAACATCTTCAGTTGGGAGCTCGAGGACGCGCCGGAGATCAACGCGGTGTACTGGGGCGACGAGGAGGCGGGGTACGCCAAGCAGAGCCCGAAGAACGCGCTGCGGGAGTGGCGCAAGGGGGGGCGGGTGATCCGCTGGATCAAGGAGCACGAGCCGGCGGCGGTGAGCGTGCTCGGGTACGACGATGCGGGGCGGCTTCGCCTGCTGCGTTGGCTGCGCAAGAACCATGTGCCGCACTTCGTCTTCGGTGACAGCAACGTGCACGGCGACGCGTCGGCGGGCGTGCGCAGGGGGCTCAAGCGTCGCGTGGTGGGAGCGATCGCGCGGGGAGCGAGCGCGATGCTGGTGTGCGGTCGGTTCGGGATCGATTTTTTCGCGCGGTACGGGGCGCGTGCGCACAAGTGCTGCTTCGTGCCGCACGAGCCGGACTACACGAAGTTCGACCGCGTGACCGGGGCGTCGATCGCGTCGGCGCTCGACAAACACGGACTGGAAGCGGGGCGCAAGAAGTTGCTGTTCGTGGGGCGGCTGGTGGCGTTCAAGCGCCCTGCGCAACTTGCGCGGGCGTTCGCGGCGATCGCGGAGCAACGCCCGGAGTGGGACCTTGTGATCGTGGGCGACGGGCCGGCGCGAGACGCGGTGGAGCGGGCGGCGGGGGGTTTGTTGGGTGATCGGGTGCGCATGCTCGGGGCGGTGTTGGACCAGAACGAGCTGGCGTCGATCTACAAGGCGTGCGACGCTTTCGTGTTGCCGAGCTTCGCCGAGCCGTGGGGCGTGGTGACGGTGGAGGCGGCGAAGGCGGGGCTGGCGATCATCACGAGCGACTCTGTGGGCAGCGCGGACCTGGTGGAGGAGGGCGTGAACGGGCGTGTCTTCCGGACGGACGACGAGGGGCACCTGTCGGAGGTGATTCTGGACGTCACGGCGCACGCCGAGCGGATGCGCGAGGCGACGCCCGGGGTGTTCGCGCGGTGGCGTGAGCGGTGTGACCAGGTGCTCGGGATGCGTCGGGCGCTGTGGCTGGCGGGCCTGCTGCCCGGCGAGGACCCGTACGCTCGCTTTGAGAACGCTTCGGCTCGAGAGGACGCGGTGGCGGAGGTGACGGCGTGACGCTGCCGAGCTTCCTCATTGTTGGGGCGATGAAGGCGGGGACGACGACGCTGTTCCAGGACCTCGAGACGCACCCGCGGATCTATGCGCCGATCGACAAGGAGCCTTCGTCGCTGACGAGCGACGAGATCCTGACGGACAAAGGGCGGCGGGCGTATGAGCGGTTGTTCGCGCGGGCGCCCGCGGACGCGGTGTGCTTCGAGGCGTCGACGGACTACACGAAGCTGCCGCGGTGCCCGGGCGTGCCCGATCGTGCGATGCGGGTGCTGGGTCCCGAGTTGAAGGTGATCTACATCATCCGCGACCCGGTGAAGCGGACGATCAGCCATCATGCGCACGAGTACAGCCACGCGTTCTGCTCGGCGGATGCGGACGCCGAGATCCAGGGGCACGCGCGGTTCATCGACTATTCGTGCTACGCGATGCAGATCGAGCCCTGGCTCCGGACGTTCGGCGAGGACAACGTGCGGGTGCTGCAACTGGAGGAGTACTCGAAGCAGCGGGGTCGGATCGTGGGGCTGCTGGAAGAGTGGCTGGGCCTCGAGAATCGGGGGGAGCTGGTGGACCCGTCGCGCGTGGCGAACTCGGCGTCGAATCGTGTGGTGCACAACGGGTTGAGTCGTCGGATCGCCGATAGCCCGCTGTATCGGCGATGCGTCAGGCCGATATTGGCCGACCGTCTGCGGGTGTCGTTGCGTGACCGCCTCTCGAGCCCGCCTCCCGCGCCGCCGGCGCCGCCTTCGCAGGCGACGCTGGACCTGATCCGGGAGCGTACGGGTCGAGAACTCGACCGACTGCGGGCTTTGGTCGATCTAGACTGGTGTCACGCGGGTGCTCGGGATGCGCAGGCCCGAGCGTAGCGCTCGTGTGCTGACCAGCGACCGCTCACGAGACGGAGACCGGTGCAACAGTTCGCCTCACTCTTTCTGTATGGCTTGTCGCTCGTGCTGCTGGCGTACCCGGTGTACCGGTACTACGTGGCGGGCGAGCCGCTGGCGTCGCTGCGGAACGTGGCGTTGCTCGGGTTCGTGGTGTTTCAGACGCATAGCGGTGCGTACTACCTGAAGATCGACAACTTCGAGCCCTGGCTCGTGATGAACCCGGGCCGGACGGGGTTCATCTTCTCGATGATGTGCCTGGTGTTCGTCGTCACGTACCTTGCTTCGTACAACTGGGGTTGGCCGGCGAAGCAGTTGTCGCGCAAGTTGCCGCGTTCACAGCTCGAGCCGAACGATCTGACGATTCTGTCGTTGTCGGTGCTGACGGTGTTTCTGGGCGCTGCGCTCAAGTTCGGGCAGGTGCTGCTGGGCCCGTTGTCGAGTCACGCCAACATCATCGCTGACGGGTTGATGGCGTACGCGGCCGGTATGGCGGCGTGGAGTTGGGGCAAGCGTCTGTACAACCCGGCGGTGCTCAGTGTGGCGCTGAGCGTGATCGCGGTGGCGCTGGTCGTTTCGATCTGGGGTCAGTACGGTCGGCGTGGTCTGTTGACGGCGTTGGGCGGCGCGGGCTGGGGGTTCTATTACGCGCGGTTGCGGCATCTCTCGCCGCTGATCATTCTGCCGCTCGGCGCGATGCTGGTGACGCCCATGCTCATTGCGTTGCTGTTGTTCACGAGTGTGCGCAACATCGACGAGCGGGACACGGGGCTGGGCCTGGTCCAGCGGATCGCGACCCAGGGGAGTCTTCAGAAGGGATACGACATCACGTTCGGTTCGGCGGACCCGGCGGCAAAGGGCGCGTTCTGGGTGATCGAGAACTACCCGGGGGGCGACTTCGAGATCCAGTATTTCGATCAGATCACGTACGCGTTGCTGCTGTGGGTGCCGCGTGACTGGTGGGAGGGCAAACCGACGCCGCTGTCGCTGAGTCTGTCGATCGACGCGGACATCAAGGGAGTTGCGCAAGGCGTGATCACGCTGCCTCCGGGCATCGTGGGGAACGCGGCGGCGGAGGGCGGCTGGATCGCGCTGCTGGCGTACGCGTGGTTCTATGCGTTCTGGTTGCGGCTGTTCGACGAGTACGGTCAGTCGACGGTGCACAACCCGCTGGTCATTCTGGCGGTCGGGACCTCGCTCGGACAGTTGCTGGGGGTGTTCCGGGGCAATCCGGCGACGTTCCTGGCGATCAGCATCGTCGGGATCACCGCTTCGATCTTCTACGGGCACTTGTTCGGGAAGCTCATTCAGTCGCGCACGGAGCGTTACGCGCTGAGCATGGGCGGCGCGTGGAGCGAGCCGGCGTACGAAGGCGTGTGGGACGAGGAGCAGGCTTCGGCGGAAGCCGAGCATGGTTCGGTCGTCGAGGGCGAGTGGGCGGAGGGGTACGACGACTGGGACGATCAGCCGCGGCAGTGACCCTTGCGGCCGCTACGGGGTCGCGGGCACGGCGAGTTCGATGAAGACGGGGAGGTGGTCGGACCCGCCGGGGTCGAGCGTGCGCCACGATCGGACACTGATGGACGGGCCGACGAGGGCGTCGTCGATGGCGACGCGCAGGGGCCAGGGCAGGTGGGCGGGCCACGTGCCGTCGAGGGCGGTCAGAGGCTTGGCGGGGCGGAGGTCGAATCGGCGGGCGGCCTCGCGTTGGCGTCCGCCGCTGGGTGTGCCGTTGACGTCGCCCAGGAGGATCGTCGGCAGGTCGAGGTCGATCAGGCGTGTCTCGACGTCGCGCAGGACGCGGTCCCAGGTGGCCTCGCCGGTCGCGGAGCGGGAGGGGTTGCGGGGCGACTCGGGCATCACCTGCACGAGCGCGAAGGGGCCTTCGGGGCGATCGACGATCATGGTGCGCCGGCGTCCTGAGAGCGTCTCGCGGGGGCCTTGGGTGAAGCCGTTGCCGCCGCGCTTCGGCCAGACGGAGAGCACGACCGGGTATCCAGCGCGGGCCGTCGCCGGGATGTATCGGTGCGGGTACATGGCCTGGAAGTCTTCGCTGTTGCGCAGGAAGGCGAGGAGGTCGGTGGTGGGCTCGACGAGGGAAACGACGTCGGCGGGGTGGTCGCGCAGGACGGCGATGATGCCCTCGAGGTCGTCGTTGTACGCGAGGCAGTTGTATTGGAGCAGGCGGACTGTGGGCGCATCGGCGGTCGGTGTGCGGGCGGTGACGAGGCGCGGGTACAGGATCCACCACCCGGCGGTCACGATGCTGATGATCAGGGCGGCGGTCGCGAGCCAGCGCCGGCTGAGCAGCGCGACGGGCAGGACGAGCAGGCCCGCGATCACGAGCTGAGCGCACAGATTGGCCGCCAGCGCCGGGATCCAGCCGAGATCGGGCAGGCAGGCCATCGCGCCGCACGCGAGGACGGGCAGCGTGAGCATCCAGACGAGGATGGTGAGCGTGCGCGAGCGGCGTCGGCGCGGCTTGAAGGTGAGACCCCGGCGTTTCACGACGGCCCCTTCACTGTGGCTACGTGGCGATGGCGGTGGTGGCGCGGTACCACTTCACCTGACGCCGCACGCCTTCGTCGAAAGGGGTCCGCGGCTCGTAGCCGAGCTCGGCGCGGCTGCGGGAGAGGTCGGCGTAGGTGCGCACGACGTCGCCCATCTGGCCCGGGTGGTGCTCGACTTTCGCGGGCTTGCCGACGGCTCGGGCGACGGTGTCGATCATCTCGTCGAGGCGGACGGGCTTGTTCCCGCCGAGGTTCCAGATGCGGTAGCCGTGATCGGTGATGCGGTCGATCGCGCTGAGAACGCCCTGGACGATGTCGTCGATGTAGGTGTAGTCGCGGCTGGTTTCGGCGTTGCCGAACATGGGGATGGGCTCTTCGTGGTCGATGCAGCGGATGAACTTGGCGATGGCCAGGTCGGGGCGTTGGCGTGGGCCGTAGACGGTGAAGAAGCGGAGCATGGCGATCGGGAGGCCGTAGAGGTGGTGGTAGGTGTGGGCGATGAGTTCGCAGGCGCGTTTGGTGGCGGCGTAGGGGCTGATGGGTGCCTCAACGGGGTCGTCCTCGGCGAAGGGGACCTTGTCGTTGTTGCCGTAGACCGAGCTGGAGGAGGCGAAGACGAAGCGTTCGACGCTGGGGGTCTGTCGGGCGGCCTCGAGGAGATTGATGCTGCCTTCGAGGTTGACGCTGGCGTAGAGGGCGGGCTCGGCGATGGAGGGTCGCACGCCGGCGCGGGCGGCGAGGTGGACGACGGCGTCGAACTGTTCGTTCTGGAAGAGGAGGTTGAGGTCGGTGGCGCGTCGGAGGTCGAGGTGGACGAGGGCGAAGCGCTCGCCGCCGGGGCCGTTGGTGATGGCGTCGACGTTGCGTTGTTTGATGGGTGGTGGATAGAAGGCGTCGAAGTTATCAAGCCCGACGACGCGGTCGCCTCGTTCGAGCAGAGCCTGAGCGATGTGCGAGCCGATGAAGCCCGCGGCGCCGGTGAGCAGGATGGAGCGAGGGGAGGCCATGAGGCGGCGAGTGTAGACGGACCATCCGATGGCGTTGATCGGGCGTCGTCGGTGTCACTCTGGGCAAGCTGGTCTCGCGTCGAGCGGGTGGGCCGGCCCGCAAAAACAAAGCAGGGCGCTATCGGTGAACAGCGCCCCGCTGGAGGAGAGAGAGATCTTCTGGAGGTGAGTTTATCGTCAAGATTCGCCCAAGGAACGCGGAAACGGGTCATTTCGCGCCGGAAATTCTCGGACAGAGCGGGTGTTGAGCCGTCTCGGCGGCAACCTGATTGTGGGGTATCACTTGTGCCTCAGCCATCACCTGTTCTCCGTCAGATGTATAGCTAATAGCGCGCAGCGGAGAATAAGTGCTTGCGCTGGCTTGACTAAGCGTTGTATGCACGAAGCCGCCTGCGGTGGGACGTGGCGCCCGTGCGCTGGCTGAGCGGCGGCCGCTCACCCAAACCGGGCAATTTTCTTCATTAGAGCGCCCGGGCATCGCTTACAACGACTTGCGATCCCCCGTTCGCGTGTGGGCTGGGGCGGTCACCGCTTCTGCGTTCGTGCGTCGGCGACGTGCGTGAGCGCCTCCTCGATCGCGCGTTCAAGGTTGTCGTTGGTGATGAAGGCGTCGTAGGCGCCGCAGCGCCGCGCTTCGGCGATTTCTTCGCGTGCGGCGGCGAAGCGCTTCTGGATGATGGCTTCGTCTTCGCGTTTGCGGTCGCGCAGGCGATGCAGGAGCGTCTCTTCGTCGGGCGGGAGGATGAAGATGCCGAAGGCGGTGGGCATCTGCTGTTTGACCTGCTTGGCGCCCTGCACGTCGATCTCGAGGATGACGAGGCGTCCGCGTTCGAGTTGGGCATCGACGGGGGCGCGCAGCGTGCCGTAGTGGTTGCCGGCGTAGACGGCGTGTTCGAGGAACTCGCCCGCGGCGACGCGGCGCTGGAACTGATCGGGGCTGAGGAAGTGGTAGTCGACGCCTTCGACGTCGGCGGGGGTGTGTGGGCGGGTGGTGGCGCTGACGGAGAAGACGGCGTCGGGGATGGAGCGTTCGATGGCGCGGGTGATGGTCGTCTTGCCGACGCCGGAGGGGCCGGAGATGACGAGCAGCATCCCGTTGTCGGTGTCGGTGGGGAGGCGGTTGTGCTGGGGGTCGAGATCGGGCATGGGACGCGGCAGGGTAACGGGGCGGCGCGCGGGGAGCGGAGGCGTTTACTTGCGCTTGGAGAAGGCGCGCCAGCCGGTGGGGCGGAAGAGGCTGGGGAGCTTGTTGACGGGGTCGGGGTTGGAGGCTTCCTTGACGTCTTCGACGACGTAGAGGGCCTTGGGCTCGACAGCCCGGATGAGGCGCAGGACCTTGGGGACGTGTCGGCGTTTGACCTTCATGTAGAGCATCTGCACGGGGCCGTCGCGGCCTTCTCCGGTGAAGACGGTGACGCGGTAGCCCTGTTGGCGGAGTGACCAGGCCATGCCGGCGGTGTTGGTGAAGCACTGGATGACGCGCTCGCCCATCGCGACGCGCTGCTCGATGAAGAGGCCGACGTAGTTCCCGAAGGCGAAGCCCAGGGCGTAGGCGACGGCGTAGTAGATGTTTTCCTGGGCGCCTCCGACGACTTTGCCGACGGCGAAGATCCAGATGAGGACCTCGAAAAAGCCGAGGACCCATGCGGTGGTTTTGCGGCCGTTGATGACGGCGACGGTGCGGATCGTGCCGAGCGAGACGTCGCCGATGCGTAGGAGGATGATGAGCAGAACCGTGAGTGCGACTTCCATCGCGCCCGCCTGAGTGATGCGTGCGAGTGGCCCGAGGGTGGGGGTGACCCGGACGATAGCCACGCGCGGGCGCGGAACGATCGAGAGTTACGAGCCGGTGTCGGCGGAATCGGCGACGAGGTTGATCGCGAGGATGGATTGGGCCGACGCGCCGGAGACGTCGTCGGTGACGGTCAGGCGCAGGCGGAAGCGTCCCGTGCCAAGCTCGGCGGGGAGGGTGAGGGCCTGGACGGTGTAGAAGTCGCGGCGTGGGGAGCTGGACCAGTCGTCGAGGCGGATCACGTCGGACGACCAGACGAGAAGATCGTCGGGCGACTGCGGTGCGACCCGCAGGAGTTCGAGTTGTTGCGTGAGACGGACGGCGTGCCCGGCACGGCCGCCCTTGCCGTCGGGCGTGGTGCGGAAGCGGTCGAGCTCGGCGTACGCGATGAGGCGGTGAGCGGGGCCGGCGTCGAAGACGAAGGCGTTGTCGTCGTTGGTGGGGAGTTCGTCGAGCACGCCGAAGCCGTCGACCGCGGGGAAGGCGAGGGTGAAGCGGGTGATGCCCAAGGGTTCGAGTTCGGCGGTGGCGTCGGCGGCGTTCTGGAGGGCGTGGACGATCCGGCCGACGTCGCCCCCGGCTTCGGCGGCGACGGCGACGTCTTCGACGAGCGCAGACCAGGCGTCGAGCACCAGGCGCTCGTCGGGCGTGAGCCGCTGCTCGAGCCTGGCGTTGTCGGAGGAGGCGTTGTCGGAGGAGGCGGGGTCGACGCCGAGCAGATCGAGCGCGTGCCGGCGGAGGGCGACGGGGAAGGGGAGTTGGGCGGACTTCAGGCGGTTCTCGAGCAGAATGGCGAGTTCCGAGGCGAGGCGTTGCTGCTCGAAGGTGGGGGAGGGTTTGAGGTCGGCGGCCGACATGGGCTCGGGCGTGGCGGCGACGGTCGGCGCGGGCGTGTCGGGCTGGGGCTCCGTGTCGAGGTCGACGGGGGTGTTGGCGCGGCGGGTGACGGTGGGGGTAGTGCGATTGGCGTTGGAGGGTGGGTTGGTGGTGAGGTCGGCGTTGGAGGGGGTGTTGGCGCTCGCGAAGGCCTGGTCGATGGCCGGGGTGCCGCGGGCGGCGAGGGAGGGGGTGTCGGAGGATTCGACTTCATCGAGGTAGTCGCTGAGGGAGGGGATGGTGTCGGGGGTGACGGTGACGGAGGGTTGGGAGGAGGGGTCGGTTTTGGTTGTGGTTGTGTCGGGAGTGGGTGTGGTGGAGGCGCAGCCGATGAGAAGGGCGGCGAGGGGGAGGAGGATGAAGGGTTTGCCGTGGCGCATGGGTGAGTCTGAGGGGGGTTGGAGGTCGGGTTCTGCTTCGCAGTACCCGGGCACCCGAGAGCGATAGCAGCACTGACCTCTCAAAGCAGAGGTCAGTGGCACCCTGAGGTCATTCTGACAATGCGTTGTGGGGGCTGGCGCGTCAGCGGACGGCGGCGGCGAGGTCGAGGGCGAGGGTTTCGAGGGTGCGGACCTCGTCGCCTCGGCCGGTTTTGGCGCGGTGGTCGGCGTCGACGGCTCGCTCGTAGAGGCGCAGGGCGTTGGCGGGGTCGAGGCGCCCCCCGGCCTGTTGGGTCGCGCGGCCGGAGGGGCCCCAGAAGCGGATGGATTCGCCCGGTTTGGCGGGGTTGCCGCCATCGGCCGCGGCGCGTGCGACGGCGTGGAGCTTTTTGGCGAGGTCGATCAGGGCGCGGCGGAGGAGGATGGGCGGCTCGCGGGAGACGGTGAGCAGCTCATGGAGCTTGGTGAGGGCGGCTTCGGCGTCGCCG
>CAYTSW010000061.1:0-15385 GCA_964440605.1 uncultured Phycisphaeraceae bacterium
ACTCGGCGTCCGTCATCGCCCATTTGTCCGGCAGATCCACGCCAATCTCGCCGTAGGCTCGCGCGAGCGACGACTTGACGTGCGGCGCCAGACGATTTCCGGGGAACGCTTCCATCGCCGCTTCCAGCACCTCCACCGCCTCCATCGAGCGGCGTTGCCGCATCAGCCCTTCCGCCCACTCGAACGAGGTCTGCATGTACACCTCGTCGAGACCGGATTCCGACACCCATTCGGCGTCCATCCCGCGCGTCAAGCGCATGACATCAGCAAGCACCTCCTCGCTTAGGTCGTCCAACAGGTCCCACTCTTGCAAATACATCGCGTCATGAACCATCGGACGACTGATAAGGTCCAGCCGCGCCGGACTGTCGCGGAAGCGTTCGTCGTTGTGGATCTCGAGATACCCTGCAACCCGAACATCAAGATCTCTCTCGCCGTTCAGCGGGCCGTGATCGACGACGAACTGCAACGCCGAGATCTCCTCGGCCAGCGTTCCTTGGTCCGATGCGCGGATGTGTTCGACCGCGCGCAGCATCGTGCTCGCGCTGTCCTCACGTCGGCCGACCGACGCGAAGTAGTGTGAGGCGTTCATCAGAAGCTGGTAGCGCATGTACGGGTCGCCCGTGCTGCGGTCCGCCGCGAGCATCGCTTCCGCCGCGTCTTCGGTGCGCCCGAGCCGGATCAGCATCTCGCCCTGCATCAGCCCGTACACCACGCTCGGGCTCTTCTCAATCGCGCTGGCATCCTCCCGCCTCCCCTCCGCGGCCGCGACCCCGAACCGATGGGCGGCGTCCTCGATCCTCCCGGCCTTCTTCAGCGAGTCGGCGGCACGGAAGGCAATCGACAAAGCGGCCCCCGCGGACACCTCCCGTGCCTCCTCGTACAAGCCAGCAAGGATCTTCGCCTCGACTTCCGGGTCCAACTCCGGATCGATATCCACCATCCTCTGCAAGATGCCCATGACCTCGTCGGCGTCCTCCCCGCTCACGGAGTAGCTCGACAACTGCCGACCCTGCGCCTGCTCGCCCACCCCGAGCATCAGTGATGCAATGAAGAATGCGAGGAACGCCGAGCGTCGCATATGCTGTGCCTCTCTCACGGCCCCACCTCCGGATTTGTCCCGGCGGACGCCGGATCGCCGCCGGCGTCGCCCGTGCCGGGAACCGCAAACTTGACGAGCACGGGCTCCGGACGCCCGAACACGCCCTCCGGCACCGCCTCCAACTCCGAAGGCCCGCCATCCACGCCATCGCACTTGGGACCGTCGCAATCGTAATCAAAGGTCGTAGGGAGCATGTTCAGCACTTCTCATTGCTATTTTCGCATCGAATGCTCCTTTGCACGCCACCAGCCACCATACTCCGATCGACTGAGACGACCCGCAGAGTGTACTTGAACTTCAGTCGACTCCAACAGATACGATGGGTTTTCACGAGACATGTTAGTAGTCATGCCGCACAACGCTCGGTAGTCGCAAGTTCCATGCGCAGGCCACCCTTCCACCGCACAAACACCGGTCGCGTCGGGCGATACCGCTGTGCGCAAGTCCTTATGTCGTCGCTTGTGTCAGCGCGTGAACGACTCGCGCAACCGCAAAAAACGAACTTAACTTCCGCGCACGCCACCGCGTGCCTCGACGGGCCGCGCTTCGCTCGCCCGCGTTCGTCTGATACGCTCCGGACATGCCCACGCACGGACGCGCCACGGCGACGCGATCACGACGCATCGCGCCGACAATCACTCCCGCCACGCTCTGGGACCTCGATGGCTCGACCAACGCCGTCGCGCCCGTCTCCATCCGCCGGCGTGAGCCCCAACAGGCCGCCGGTGGCCTGTGCGCCACCAAATCTCGGTTCCTCGTCCTCGCCAGCTCGAGCGCCGGCAACTGTTCGCTGCTGATCCACGGCGAGGGCCGGAACACGCGACTCACGCTCATCGACGCCGGGCTCTCGCCCATGCGCACACGCAGGGCCCTGGCCACCCTCGGGCTCACGCTCGACCGCATCGACGAGATCGTCTTCACGCACCTCGACGCCGATCACTGCCACAAGGGCTGGATCAAGGCCCTGCCCGAGCACGCGCACTTCCGCGTCCACCGCCGCCACCGAGGTCGCGCGGGCCGCATCGGCCTCCTTGCTCGGCGGACCCTCGTCTTCGAGAACGACCCCTTCCGCCTCGCCCGCGGCATCACCGTCCGCCCCACCCTTCTCGCCCACGATGATCTCGGTGTCGCCGCCTTCCGCTTTGAGTGGAACGGCGAACACACCGCCGCGCTCGGCTACGCGACCGACCTGGGCCGCGTCACCACCGACCTGGTGCGCATGCTCGAAGGTGTCGATGTCCTCGCCATCGAGTCCAACTACTGCCCCCATCTCCAGCACGCTTCGGACCGTCCCGAGTTTCTCAAGCAGCGCATCATGAACGGCGCGGGCCATCTCTCCAACGAAGAGTGCCGCGCCGCCGTCGCTGCGATCGCCCCGCAACGCGAGCTGGTCCTCTTGCACCTCTCCCGCCAATGCAACACGCCCGAACGCGCCGCCCACTTCCACGCCGACGCGCCCTATCGGCTCACGCTCGCCCACCACGAACTGCCCACGCCACAGATCCCGATGGCCCGCTGACCGCACGCTCGCGCACGATCAGGTCGCGTCATCGTGGTACGCCATCACCGGCAGCGGGCGCTCGGCCATCATGCGCTCCTGCACCGACCGCCACGCCAACGCCGCAGAAGATGAGTCTCGGCGGACGACCGCCCCGTCCTCGATGAGCGCCGTGAGCACGGGCCGACCGGGCGGCAAGGCCGTCAACAACGGGGCCACCAGGTCCGCGACGATCCGCGCATCGGGGCCGCCCGAGGGCGGGTCGGTCTGGCGGTACACCTGCCGCGGCGCCGTCCACGCTGCTCCGAGCCCGACCCCTGCCAGCATCCCGAGCGCGTCCGCACCCGCCCCGGCCGGGCGCACGAAGAGCACCGGCTCGCCGCGACTGAGGATCGTCCCCGCCTCAGCCGCCAACACGTCGCGCGCGCCCGCTTCCACAAGCCGCTCTCCCACCGCCGACAGCTCCGGCACCACCAGTTCGTCCGAAACGACGATCCACTCGCTCCCCGCGCTGGCCGCCGCCTCCAACGCCGTCCGTGCGTCGGTGATCAGCTCCGCCAGCGCCTCAGGCAACGGCTCATGGGCCCACGCCGCGTGCAGCGTGCGGGCATGCTCCTTGATCCCGACCTCCGCACGGTCCATCGCCACCGCATGCTCCTCGCGAGCGAGTCGGTCGAGCTCGCCCAGCGCCGAGGCGATTGCATGAAGCCCGATGGCCGGGGCGACGGACGCCCGCCACGCGTCGCCCTCCCGCGTCTCGGGGAGGGCGACCGCGGTCCGGGCGAACTCGGTCCAGAATGCCAGCAGCGCGGTCCAGCTTGTGAAGTCTCGGCTTGTCGTTCCACCCATTGAGGGGAATCCTTTGTGTCGATCCGGGGACTCTCGGACCCTGCTGATGTAGGGAAAACCCGAGAATGTGGGAATGATCAGTCGCCCGGGGTGCTTCGTACAAGGCCTCGAGCGCGATTGCATTGTCTTCCGGAGATCCTGCAACTCCGGGCTGATTTGAGAGGTACGCTGAGACTGTATGGAACGGGCCGAAGAAGTGCGTGTGATCGAAGCGGCAGCCGAGGGCGATCGCGTGGCTGCCGGCACCCTCATCAAGGCGCATCAGGCGTCGCTCTACGCGTATATCCTGCGGTTGTCGGGCCGCCCCGACATCGCGGAGGATGTCGTTCAGGACGCCTTCGTCCGTGTGCTCACCAACCTCCACCGCTTCAACCCGAAGTATCGCTTCAGCACGTGGCTCTTCACGATCGCCAAGCGGCTCTACGTCAACGCCTGCCAGAAGCACAAGCCCATCTACGACTCCGACACCGTCGGCGGCGTCGCGGGAGACCACTCCGAGCCTTCTGCCCCGACACTCATCGACGAGTCGCGCAACAACACCCGCGATGCCATCGCCGTCGCCCTCGATGCTCTGACGGACGACCAGCGCGAGATCGTGGTCCTCTTTTATCAACAGGAGTGGCCCATCGCGTTGATTGCCGAATACCTCGACATGCCCGAGGGAACGGTCAAGAGCCATCTCCATCGCGGCCGCGGCAAGATGCGTAAGGCGCTCACCGAAGCCGCCCCGCAATGCCCGGCCGCCAAGCAGTTCCTGGAGGCGATGGTCTGACCATGACGCACGACGCCTCCCAAGGCGGACACGGTCAGCATCGGAACGTCGGCGGGGAGAGGAATCACCACGACGCCGATGCACACTGGTGGGTCGACGCCCAGCAGGACGAGTCGCTCCGCGCGCTGCGGACCGACCGCGACGCCGCCCCCGACCTCTCCAACCGCATCCTCGGCACTGTCCAGCGTCAGGGCATCTTCATCGACTCGCGCAAGCGCCGGCTCGTGCGCCTCACGCGCTGGGGCAGTGCCGCCGCCTTCGCGCTGCTGACCGGCCTGGGCATCTACACCTTCACGCGCACGCCCGTCGCCGATGTCATCAACGATGAGCCGACGCCCATCGGCGACTTGGTCGACTCGCTGCACAGCGACTCGCAACAGGTCGTGACCAGCGTGGCCCGCCGCGTACGCGGTCTGCCCGCCCAGTTGCGCGGATACGAGAACGACACCCAAGCGGGCATGCCCGCTCGGTCGACGCCCGCCCGGCCCGATCCCTTCTTGGTGAACTACGTCGCGGTCAACCGGCTCGACGTGCAGCAGGACGACACCACGTTGCTCGCCGCGGCGTGGGTCGATCGTCCGATCGGTCGGACAACCGCTCCGGTTCCGTCCCCGCACACCAAGGGGGCCATCGCTCCGACTGACGCGCCGACGCACGTCGCGATGGAGCCGGGCGTGACGCAGGCCCTGCGCCTGGTCAACGAAGCCATGGAGCAGGCCCACACCGCCGCGTGGATCGCCCGCTACCAGCGCCATCACGCTCCCCACCCGCTGGACGACCCCAGGGCCTTGGTTCGTCCGATCCGCGCGTCGTACCCGCGCCCGTAACCGACGGCGGCCGGACCGTTTACGCGGCTCCCATAACGCAAAATCCGTCCAAGCCCGTGCCACGAGCCGCGGCTGCACCGGTATCCCCGTGGACCCCATACCGTCGACTCGCGCCCCCCGAAACAGACTCCTCTCCCATGCGCCGCTCGCCCATTCAACTCGGCCTCGTCGTGCTTGCCTCGCTCGGATGCGTGTTCGCGCCCGCGCGGGGAGAACAGCCCGGCTCGCTGCGCGCCGCCGCGGAGCTCGCGCCCGCCGACACGTCGGTCTTCGCCGCCGTGCGCACTCCGATGGAACTGATGCGCACGCCAACGGGCGAGGCCGTGGGGCGGACGCTCGCGTCGTTCGGGCTGAACGAAACACACTTCGCGTTCGAACGCATGGCGCGAGAACTCGGGTTCAATGGGGAACACGCCGCCCGGGCGTTGCTCAGCGAACGCGTCACGCTCGTCGGGCGACCGGCGGCCGACGAGACCATGCACTGGGTCGTGGAGACCGAAGTCAGCCGCGAGGCGGTGGAGCGGATCCGCCAGCGCCTGCGGCCCGCTCCGCGCAAAGTGGCCTCGGGGCGGGCGATCCTTGCGCTGGAGCGCGGGCGGTACCACCTAGCGGTGTTCGACCGCGGGGAGCGGAGCGTGGTCGTCATCGCTGAAGCGGAAGCCGACGACCTGCTGCTCGACATCGTCCGTGCACAGTCCCGTTCTCCACGCAACCGTGGCGCGTCCGACTCGCTGGCGACGTCGGACGTTTTTCGTGTCATCGAGCGCCTCGACGCGGCGACGGACGCTTTTGTTTTCGCTCGCGATCCGTCCTGCGAACGGTCGTGGGTCGGTTTGTCGGCGCGCGTGGACGAACGCGGCGCTGCGCTGGAGATGATGGTCCAGAGCCCGACACTCACGCCCGAGGACGGGCCGTTCCGCGCCTGGTCGCACCACCAGTTCGACCGCCTCAAGGACGGCGCGATCCTGGCGGTGCTCGATCGGACCAACGAAGAGGTGCTCACGCTGCTGATCGGCGACGGCAACGAGCGCGCGGGCCTGCTCCCCTGGGACCTCCCGCCGCAGGTCGCCGCGCTGGGCGCCCAACGCCTGGCGATGGCGGTCTACCCGGGCGGCCCGGTGGCCCCCATCGAACTGGCGTTGGCGCTGGAGACCGATGACGTCGAGGCGATGAGCGCCGTGCTCGAGCCGGTGCTGCCAGCGCTGGTCGGTCGCGCCGACGCCTCGGGCCGCGACGCCTCCGCCCTGCCCCTGCGGGCCATGCGCACGAGCCCGGCGACGGGCGGGCCTTGGTCCTTCCTCGGCTGGAAGCGGGCGCCGTCGGTCGCCTGGAACTACCGCGTCGACGCCGCCTGCAACCCGGGGCAGCAGACCGGCTGGTGGACCATCGGCCTGGGCCCCTCGAGCGTCGAGCGCCTGAGCGACGCCGTGAGTTGCACGAACGAGCCCCGAGAGGACGAGTCACGCGTCCTGCGCCTGCCGCTGCTGACCGTCGGCGTAATCCGCCCCACGGCGTTCTCACGCGAGTTCCGCCTGGGCGAGCGCGCTCCCGAAGCCGCCGCCGTCCTCGAACAGATCGAGAGCCTGACGTGGCGCGGCGTGCGGATGCGCAGCGACCTGGCGCTGATCCAGGGCGAGTTGCGACTGAGCGACGAACGCGTGCTCGCCGAAGAGCCTTCGGATGACGCCGGAGCCGCGAGTGAAGGTCGCGTTCAGACGATCGAGGCACGCACGGGGCGCGGCGGCGGGCGATGACGCGCATACGATCCTCCGCGCCGGCTTGAGCCGTGCCGCCCACCTTCGCACCCCCCCATCACTCTCAGACGCGCCTATCGGCCCCGAGCCGATCACGCGACCGGGCACCATCAACCCGGCGGTACATCCTCATGACCATCGTCAGCCAACAGCTCCGCAACGTCGCCATCATTGCGCACGTCGACCACGGCAAGACCACCCTCGTCGATCAGATGCTCAAACAGTCCGGCATGTTCCGCGACTCCGAGCTCGACAAGCTCGCCGGCGGTCAGCACAACCTCATCATGGACTCGAACGAGCTCGAGCGCGAGCGCGGCATCACGATCCTCTCCAAGAACTGCGCGATCACCTACGTCCGCGAGACGGGCGAGCGCGTGCGCATCAACATCATCGATACGCCCGGTCACGCCGACTTCGGCGGCGAGGTTGAACGCGTCCTGCGCATGGCCGACGGCTGCCTGCTTCTCGTCGACTCGGCGGAGGGCCCGATGCCGCAGACGCGGTTCGTGCTGGGCAAGGCGATCGAGGCGGGGCTCAAGCCGGTGGTGGTGATCAACAAGTGCGACCGCCCCGATGCGCGCACGCAGGCGGTGATCAACGAGGTCTTCGACCTGCTCATCGAGCTCGGCGCCGACGAGCTCGCGCTGGACTTCCCGATCATCTACGCCAGCGGTCGCTCGGGCTGGGCCAACGCCGACGAGCCGAAGCCGCGCAAAGACCTGCGCCCCGTCTTCGAGGCGATCGTCGAACATGTTCCCGCCGCCAAGGGTGATCCCGACCGCCCGCTCCAGATGCTCGTGACCAGCATCGACTACTCGGAATACGTCGGGCGCATCGGCATCGGGCGCGTCTTCAACGGCTCGATCCGCAAGGGTCAGACCATCAACGTCATCGACCGTCACGGTGTGGACCGCAGCGCCCGCGTCGGCGTGCTGCACAAGTTCGTCGGCCTCGGACGAGAAGAGGCGGACGAAGTGAAAGCCGGCGACCTCTGCGCCGTCTCGGGCGTGACCGACATCGACATCGGCGACACGCTCTGCGACCCGCTGGACTCGATCGCGCTCCCGCCCGTGCGCGTCGACGAACCGACGCTGACGATGGTCTTCCGTGTCAACGACTCGCCGATGGTCGGGCGCGACGGGCAGTACGTCACCAGCCGCCAACTGCGCGAGCGGCTGCTGCGCGAGACGGAGAAGAATGTCGCGCTGCGGGTCGAGGCGGCGGAGGGCGGCGACGAGTACATCGTCTCGGGCCGCGGCCTGCTGCACCTGGGCGTGCTCATCGAGACGGTGCGCCGCGAGGGGTACGAGCTGTCCGTCGGCATGCCGCGCGTCATCACGCGCGAGGTCGAGGGCAAACAGCAGGAACCCATCGAGCGGCTCGTCATCGAAGCGCCCGAGGAGAGCGTCGGGCCGGTGATGGAGCTCGTCGGCGCCCGCCGCGGCACCATGATGCACATGGACCAGCGCGGCGAGCGCACCCACATGGTCTTCGAGATCCCCTCGCGCGGCCTCATCGGCCTGCGCACACGCCTGCTCACCGCCACCCAGGGCGAAGCCCAGGTCCACCACGCCTTCGAACGCTGGGCCCCGCTCTCGGGCGAGGTCCACCGCCGCCAGCAGGGCGTGCTCATCGCCTCCGAGCCGGGCAAGACGACCGCCTACGCCGTCGACGCCATGTCCGACCGCGGCGTCTTCTTCGTCGCCCCGGGCGACGAGGTGTACGAAGGCCAGATCGTCGGCGAGCACAACCGCGAGAACGACCTGACGGTGAACGTCGTCCGCGCCAAGCAGCTCACGAACTTCCGCGAGGCGAACAAGGAAGCGTTCACGAAGCTCAAGCCGCCGCGCGACATGCCGCTGGAGCGGTGCCTGGAGTACGTGGTGGAGGACGAGTTGGTGGAGATCACCCCGAGCGCGGTGCGTCTGCGCAAGCGCGTGCTGCGCGAGGCGATGCGCCGCCGAGCCGAGCGGAGCGCGAAGGATCGGGCGAAGGCGGGGGTGTGAGGGGTGCCGCAGTGATGGCGTGATTGGTGGTCCTCGAGGTCGGAGTCGGCCTTGCCGCCGAAGACGGGCAGGATGCCCGTCCCAGCCAACACAAAACACTGACCCGCAGAGCCGAGGTCGGTGGCACCCGAACCACGGGAAACCCCGGAACCAAAACGACAACCCGCCGACGCGGGGCGTCGGCGGGCGTGAGCGAATGACCCCACGGGGATTCGAACCCCGGTTCCCAGGATGAGAACCTGGTGTCCTGGACCTGACTAGACGATGGGGCCGAGTTGTCTGTAGCGCGGTCACCGCCCATGCAGGCGGCTCGCGGCGTACGAGGCGATATTCGCGAATGACCCCACGGGGATTCGAACCCCGGTTCCCAGGATGAAAACCTGGTGTCCTGGACCTGACTAGACGATGGGGCCGTGCCGGTCGAGCCGACCTTGCGGGCGGGTCCGATCGGGCCGACATGATACCCGTGGCTTGCTCAGACGCCACCCACTCGACCCGGTTTTCAGCCCCTTGGCGGGGGTCCTGAAGGCGGTCGGCCCGGTTCTCGCGCGGATCGCCGGCGTCGCGGGCGGTTTGGCGAGAGAGGGCGGCGGGTTTGACCGATTGTCCGGGTATGGGCGATGCGACGACGAACGTGCCGGGCGGGGCGGGCAGCGGACGCGGCTCCAAGCTGGGCATACGGCTGCTGGGAGCGGGAGTCGCGGCGGTGGCCTTCTTGGGCGCCGCCAGTGTGATCAACCCGACCGATTCCGACGCCACGATCGGGCCTCAGCCCGGCCTAACCGACCGGACACTCGTGCCCGAGCCCGGAGCCGAGACCTTGCAAGGCCCGTCGGACAGTTCGACCCAGAGGCAGGCCGGGGAGTCCGCGGACGATGGAGCCCGGGAGCGAGTGGTCTCTGAACTGGCCCTCGGCACGCTGACAAGCCGGCATTACATCGTGGAAGTCATCGCGGCAACGCCCGAAGCCGTCTACACGCTGCGGACCCGCGAGGGCGACCTGCTCCTCGAGCACGCGACCGCGGAGGAACTCGCGTGGTACGACCCGGCGCTGGACCCGACGCAGAGCGTCGCGGGCCAAGGGGGCGACGATGAGGACGACGCGCTGTGGGGCGAGGCGTTGATGGAAGTAGATATCCCGATGGACGAGTGGTGAGCGTGGCTCGGGGGGCTGGAGGGGCCGGGCCTGAGAGGTGAGAGGCCGAGGGGGGCAGCGGCTTACTAGGCTTGAAGCATGACGGACGCTCAAGCGGCGGTGGTGTGCGCCTTGGAGTTCGAGCGGCGTGCGCTCGAGTCGCGCCTGCCCGCGGGGGTCGACCTCGTACGCACCGGCTCGGGGCCCGCATGCCGCGAGGCGGTGCGCGAGCTGGCCGAGCGCGGCGTGCGCGTGATCGTCCTGGCGGGCGTCTGCGGCGGGCTGACGGACACCGACACATGCCCGGCGATCGCGCGCGTTCTCGACGAGTCGGGCCGCGCGTGGAGCGTCAGCGGGCGCGAGGGCGGCGATGGTGTGACGCTGCTCGGCGTTGACCGCGTCGTCGACTCACCGCGCGAAAAGGCGCGACTCGCGGCGACGACAGGGGCAGCGCTCGTCGACACTGAGAGCCAACACTTTGCGCAAGCCGCCGAGGCGGCGAGCGTGGCGTGGAGCATCGTCCGCGGCGTCTCGGACGGTCCGCGCGAGTCGCTGCCGCCGGGCGTGCAACGTTGGGTGACGCCGGGGGGGCGGACGGATGCGCGGCGCGCGCTGCTCGGGATGGCGCGGCGGCCCTGGGTGTTGCCGCGGGTGATGGCGCTCGGCACGCGGTCACGCCACGCGATGCGGGCGGCGGGTGAGCAACTGGGCGGGGAGATCGAGCGGCTGCGGATGTATGCGGCGGGCGACCGGGCGGTCGCTGCGACCGCCGAAGCGCAGGTTGAGTTGTGAGCGTGCCGGTGGGCGAGTGGCCCGTGCCAGCAGGCGCGGCGTCGGTGCTGATCTACGGCGGCTCGTTCGACCCGCCGCACCGCGGCCACCTGGAACTGGCGCCCGCGGCGCGCGACGCCCTCGCCCTCTCCTGGATGGTATATGTCCCCGCGGCGCGATCGCCCTTCAAGGAGACGGGGCCGGAGGCGAGCGGCGCGGCCCGCGTGGAGATGCTCCGCGTCGGGCTGGGCGAGGACGCCCAACGTGTCGGCATCAGCACTTTCGAGCTCAACGCCGCGCGCGAGGGTGAGCCAAGCTACACCGTGCGCAGCGTCGAGCGCTTCGCCCGCGACGCGCCGTGCGCAACGCTGCGCTTGCTTATCGGAGCGGACCAGGCGCGGAGTTTCCACCGCTGGCGCGAGGCCGAGCGGATCCTGGCCTTGGCCGAGCCGGCGGTGATGCTCCGCGGCGAAGCCGACGACGCCGCAACGCTCCTCAGTGATCTCGGCGAACACTGGCCGGCGAGGGAGGTCGAGCGTTGGCGTGAGCGGCTCGTCCGGTTGCCCCGCGTCGATGCGAGTTCGACGGCGTTGCGCGACGCGATCGCTCGGGGGGCTTGGGACGAGGCCGAGCGAATGACGCCGCGGTCGGTGCTCGACGTCTGGCGGTCGGGCCGCTCGACCTGAGGCTGCTCATGCCGGCAGGTAGGTGGGGGTGGTTCCGCTCGCGCTGGCAGGGCGGACGACGCGCGCCGCTCGCCCTAGCATTGAGGCCACATGGCCGACATGAACGCGACACAAACTCCGGGGGCTGTTGGCGCGTGCGCGGACGACGCCGTGCGCACGGTCTCCTTCGTCTCGCTCGGGTGTCCCAAGAACCTCGTGGATTCCGAGAAGATGCTGGGCCTGCTCGCCGAGGACGGGCTCCAGCCCGTGTCGCACGACCCCGACTCGGGCGAGCCGCCCGCCGACGCCGTCGTCGTCAACACCTGCGGCTTCCTCGAAGCCTCGAAGATCGAATCGCTCGAAGTCATCCGCGAAGCCGTCGCGCGCAAGGAAGCGGGCGAGCTCAAACGCGTCGTCGTCGCCGGCTGCCTGGTGCAGCGCCACCGCGCGAAGATGCTCGAGTGGGCCCCGGGTATCGACGCGATGATCGGCGTCTTCGACCGCGATCACATCGTCCGCGCCGTGCGCGGCGAGGGGCCCGCGCGCGAGACCCTCTCGACCGCCTCCGACCAGCCGCGCTACTGGATCGCCGGCAATGCGCTCCAAGCCGCCAAGGACCGCGGCATGCAGACCGTCGGCCTGACCGTCCAAGGCAAGGACGGCAAGGGGCTGGGCTACTTCGAGGACGACTCGGCTCGCCTGCGCCTCACGCCGCGGCACTACGCCTACCTCAAGGTCTCCGAGGGCTGTAACCAGCGCTGCGCGTTCTGCACCATCCCCTCCATTCGCGGCAAGATGCGCTCCAAGCCCATGGACCGCATCCTCACCGAAGCACACGAGCTGCTCGAGGATGGCTGCTTCGAGCTCAACCTCATCGGGCAGGACACCACCAGCTACGGCGACGACATCGGCGCGGGCTTCAACACGAACACCAACTCGGGCGGCCTCGTCGACCTGCTCACGAAGCTCAACGACCTCGTCGACCGCGAGACCGCCGGCAACGGCTGGGTCCGCCTGATGTACGCCTACCCCAGCAACTTCGACGTCGCGATGATCGACGCCATCGCTCAGTTGCCGCGGGTGTGCAACTACATCGACATCCCACTCCAGCACGCCTCCGACCGCATGCTCACCGCGATGCGGCGGAACGTCAGCGCCGACCACCAGCGCCGGCTCATGGAGACGCTGCGCGAGCGCATCCCCGGCATCGCCATCCGCACCACGCTCATCTCCGGCTTTCCCGGCGAGACCGAGGACGACCACCAGGAGCTCCTCGAGTTCGTCGACGAGCAACAGTTCGACGCGCTGGGCGTCTTCACCTACTCACGCGAGCCGGGCACCGTCGCGGGGACGATGGAGGCCGACCCCGCGCTGGCGGTGCCCGAAGGCGTGAAGCAGCGCCGCCATAACGAGATCATGGCGCTCCAGCAGGAGATCGCCTTCGAGCAGGCGGCCTACGTCGCCGAGCAGTGGGACCCCGACAACCCGGGCGACTCGGGTTGCCAGTTCGACGTGCTCGTTGATCAGGCTCTGAGTTCACAGACCGGCGGCGTACCGGGGCTCAACCGCTCGGGCGCGAGCGTCGAGTCGTCCGGCAAGCGGGGCGACCGCCACGCCGCCGCCGCGAGCGCGGGCCGACTGCACCGCGGCCGGACGTACTTCCAGGCGATCGACGTCGACGCGGTGACGTACGTCCAGAGCGCCGAGCAACTCGCCCCGGGGGAACTCGTGCGCTGCGCGATCGTCGACTCCGACGGGTATGACCTCATCGCGCGGCCCGTCGCCGAACTCCAGAAGCGGGTGTCGCTGCCGATCCTGTAGCACGACCCCGGGTACCCGGTTTCGGCGGAGCCGAACCGGGCGTTGGTCGGGGAATCGGACACTGAGTCCGGCTCCTGCTGCGCAGGAGCCGGGCACCCCGGTACGGTCAATCGGAGGACACCGACCGCACCACGCCGTCCCGCACGAGCACCGAGGTTGTCGCGCTGACGCGTTTGCTGGAGTGCCCATCGAAGACGAGGAAGAGCGACCCGCTGGAGGAGCGGTGCTCGGTGTACTCGTAGACGTAGAGGACGCCCTTTTCGACCTCGAGGGTGCGTGTCGGGGCGCCGAGGAGATCGATGAGCTGCTCCTCGGTCGTTTCGCCGACGACGACGTGGTTGAGGGCCCGCTCGGAGACCTTCGTGCCCGAGACGCTCGTGCTGGAGTTGGAGTTGATCACCGCGCAGCCCGCGAGGCTGAGCGAGAGAGCGGCGGTGGTCGTGAGGGCAACGATTTGGCGCATGGCTGGGTCCTCCGGTGTAAACAGGGCGGGCGCGGCCGCCCGTCGCCTCGTTGGGGGTACGTGCGAGCAGTTTGCCAGCGTTTGACCAGTCGGGCCAGAGTTTTTCGGACACGTCAGCACCCCGGGCCCCGCATCGCGACCGGGGGGCGAGCCGATGCGTCATGATGGGGGCATGTCATCGGCACGCATGATCGAGTTCGTGGTCCCAATGGATGTGGGCGGGCGCGCACGCGAGCTCGTGCGCGAACGCGAGGGCGTGCTCGCCTGCTGGGAGCTGGCCCTGGCCGACGGCGGGCTGGAACTCTTCAAGATCATCGTCCGCGACGGCTATGTCGAAGCGCTGACCGACGCCCTCGAAGCGGCCTTCGAGCACGAGGAGGCCTTCGCCCTCGTCAATTTGCCCGTCAACGCGGTCTTGCCCAAGCCGGCGGAGCCGGAACCCGAGGAACCGGACGGCGACGAGGCGGCGCGCGACGCGGATGAAGCCGAGGCGCTCAAGGAGAAGCCCCCGCAACGCGTGAGCCGCGCCGAGCTGTACGAGGCCATCGCCAAGGGCGCGAGGCTCGATCGCGCGTTCGTGGCCTCGGCGGCCATTGCCTCGCTGGTCGCGGCCATCGGGCTTACCCGCGACAACCCCGCCATCGTGATCGGCGCCATGGTCATCGCCCCACTGCTGGGTCCACACATGGCCTTCGCCCTGGCGACGACGCTGGGCGACGGCGATCTGGGCAAACGATCGCTCAAGGCGACGCTCGTCGGAGGCGGGCTGACCGTGGGCGTAGCGCTCGCGGCCGCCCGCATGTTGCCTTTCGACCCCGCCATCGCCGAGATCGCGTCGCGCACAACGGTCGGTCCGGGCGACATCGCGCTCGCGCTGGCATCGGGCGTGGCGGGGGCCATGGCCTTCACGAGCGGGATCGCGGCTCCGCTGGTGGGCGTCATGGTCGCCGTGGCGCTGGTCCCGCCCACCGTCGTCGCCTGCCTCTTTGCCGCCAGGGGGATGTGGCCCGAAGCGGGCGGCGCGGCCCTGCTGGTGGCGACGAACCTCGTCTGCGTGAATCTCGCCGCGGTGATGACCTTTGCGATGCAGGGGCTCCGGCCGCGCCGGTGGTGGGAGCAGGCTCAGGCCCGCCGCGCGACGCGCACGAGCATCATCATCTGGGTCGTGATGCTCGCCGCGATCGCCGGGTTGATCGTCGTGCTCAACGCCTGGACGTCGAGGCCTCAGCCGTCGGACGTCGGGGCATCGGCATCCGGCGAAGCATCGCCTTCGGTGCTCTCTTCCGATGGAGCGGCAGGCGACCCGGCTCCGGCCCTCGGGGTTGCGCCGGGGCCGTAACGCACCACATCGTCCTTGATGATGATGTGCTGCGGCTCGTCGGCAGCCGACGCCTCGGCGCTGGTGACTTCGGCCTCGCGCTGCTCGATGAGGCGCGCTTCCTGAGCGAGGACGGCCTCGGCACCCTGCTGACGCATCTGCGAGACGCGGTCGGACGTGCGCGGCCCGAAGGTGCGCAGCGTGAAGTCGTAGCCCACGAGCTGGCGGTGGATGTAGTCCGGGGCGCGGATGATCAAGTTGCCTCGGAACTCGCGGATGGTCCCGCCGGTGCCGATGGGCTGCCACTGGTCGGGCTCGACGAGTTCTTCGATGAGCCCGACGAGCTCTTCCATCTGGGCGTCGAGGTTGGCATCGAAGTCGAGGTCCTGGTTGCCGCCGCCGCC
>CAYTSW010000062.1:0-2038 GCA_964440605.1 uncultured Phycisphaeraceae bacterium
GTCGAAGGTCCTGACGGTGGCGGGGTGAGCGAACGTCCACTCTCGGATCGTGCTCGAGCCCGGGCCCCACTACTCCGGACCCCACGACGAACGGGCGACGTCCGGGGTGTGTACATGCACACATCCTCGCCGCAGGTCGGCAGGTGGCCGAACACCCGGTTGTCTCTTGGTGACTCGCTGGAAGAAGTTCCCTCAGCACAGGCGGGACGCCCGTGCCACTGCTTCTTGCAGGTCGAAGAGAGCACCGCTCGGAGACCGGTGTTACCGAAGTCGTCGAATCTTGAACTCAGAGCTCGACGACTTCCATGTCCGCTTCCTGCTTGCCTTCGACCGTCGGGTAGGTGACGTCGGTCTCGAAGACCGAGAGCGTCGGGAACTCGGCGGCCATCTCGCGCCGGGCGGTCGCGGCGTTGAAACGCAGCGTCGCGCGGGGCAGCACAGCCGTGGCGCCGGCGGGGACCTGGCCCGGGCCCTCGTCCACCACGATCGTTTCGATGGCGGCGCGGGTTTCGCTCGCCGGGGTGCCGTCGGCGACCGCCAAGAGGTCGGCGGCGATCTGGCCCTCCGTTTGCGCGCCGTCGCGCACGGGGATGGCGGCTTCGAAGGCCTGGAGCTTGTGGTCGACGTTCTCGAAAACGCCGGCCTTCTCGGCCCACGTCGCGCCGGGGAGGACGATGTCGGCCCGACGCGTCAGCGCGTTGGGCAGCGTGTCGATGAGGACGGTGAAGGGCTTGTCGCAGGCGTCGGCGAGGTCGGGCGTGACCCACTCGCTGGTGTAGTTGCCGGTGATGAGCGCGCCGGTGCGCTCGCCGTTCTTGAGGGCGTTGACGGCGTCGTCGTAGCTGAGAACTGGGTTGTTCGGGCCCGCCATCGCTTCGAGGACGCGCCGCACGCCGCGGGCGTTGGGGGCCTTTTCGGCGCGGACCGTGTAGCCGCCGGGGAAGGCCTTGTCTTCACCCTCGATGGGCACGGGGCCCACGGCGAACGCGCAGTTGTCGTCGAGCTTCTTGGCGGCGCGAGCGAGCGCATAGGCCTCTTCGCAGGGGAGCATGGGGCTCACCATCAGCAGCAGGCTGGTGCCGCCGAGGCCTTCGATGGCATCCTGATAGGCACGGGAGAAGTCAGTCTCGACGCGGTTGCCGAAGGCGATGCGCGTGGGGCTGCTCAGGCGGTCTTCGCGGTGGACGAACTTATAACCGAAGCGGATCTCGTCGGAGATCCACCACTTGTTGACCTCGAGGTTGGTGCGGGGCTTGAGGCGGTAGATCTCGCCCTGGTTGTGCTCGATCAGGATGTTGTCGCCCTGGGCCGTGATGCCGTCGATGGACGGTGTTGACTTGAGGAACCACACGCGTTGGGCGAAAAGGAAGTCCTTGTCGAGCAGGGCGCCGACGGGGCAGAGGTCGATGACGTTGGCGGACAGCTCGTTGTCGAGGGCGACGCCGGGGAAGATGTCGATCTGCTCGGTGTTGCCGCGGCCCTGGACCATGAGTTCGGCGGTGCCGGTGACCTCGCGCGTGAAGCGCACGCAGCGCGAGCACATGATGCAGCGGTCGGCGTAGAGGTAGACGTGGGGCCCGAGGTTCTTCTTGGGCTGCTTGACCTTGGTTTCCTCGAAGCGCGAGACGCCGCGGCCGTACTCGTACGAGTAGTCCTGCAACAGGCACTCGCCGGCCTGGTCGCAGACGGGGCAGTCGAGCGGGTGATTGATCAGCAGGTACTCCATGACGGAGCGCTGGTTGGCGATGGCCTTGGGGCTGTCGGTGTACACGACCTGCCCGTCGGCGGCGGGTGTCTGGCAGGTGGGCAGGAGCTTGGGGATGGGCTCGAGCTTGTTGTCGTTACGCGGGTTGGGCGCGTGGACCTCGGCGAGGCAGATGCGGCACGAGGCGACGATGGAGAGCCCATCGTGATAGCAGTACTGGGGGATCTCGATGCTGTTCCGGTTGGCGACCTGGAGGATGGTCTCGCCCTGCTCGAAGTCGCACGCGTGGCCGTCGATGGTGATGGTGGGCATGGGCGGTCGGGGGCTCGGGGT
>CAYTSW010000062.1:2138-15340 GCA_964440605.1 uncultured Phycisphaeraceae bacterium
CGCCGACCCGCCACCGACCTGTGAACCGGTGGCCCGCACGGGGAAGCGGCCCGCGACATTGTGACCGAGAGGTAGAGAGCCATGCGTTGTGTTGCGCTTGCGGCCCTCGCCGGGGGTGTTTGTGCGCCCGTGGCGATGGGGTCGGTGGTGGTCTCGGACGTCGCGTCCGACGCCGAGCTTGAAATGCAGACTTTGAACAACGCGCTGGTCGCGTGGGAAGCCGAAGGCCGCTTCGGCGATCTGGGCGGGGCGGCGGAGCGCGAGCTGGGCGTGGGGCTGAACACCGCCGTTCCTCCGGCGGACGGCGCGCAGGTTGACTGGGTCAACGCCCAGAGCGACGCCGTCAACAGCGTGTACTCCTTCGCCATCAACTGGGACGGCGCGAGCACGCTGACGCTCGACGTGGACGGCATCGACGCGAGCGGCGCCGCGGTGGACGAGACGCTCGTCTACAACCTGCCCGGCGTCGAAGACAACATCGGCACGATCTTCATCCGCGTCGCGGCCAACTCGGCCACGACGAGCGCGATGGATTGGTCGGTCGAAGGTGCCTCGGGCTCGCTCGACGCGGGAGGCATGAACGCTTCCAGCGACCTTGTGCGCATCGTCGGCTCGGAACTGACCGACGGGTTCACGCTCAGCGGGACGTTCGCGTTTGGGTGGGACTCGGTCGACGATGCGCGCAACAGCCGTCCCTCTTGGCAGATCAAGGGCGTGCGTGGGTTCGTGCCCGGTCCGGGCACGGCGGCCATCGCGGCGTTTGCGCTCGCGGGCGTGGCGCGCCGTCGTCGCGGCTGAATCACCGACCGTCTCTCACGTCCGGCGCGCGGGTACGACGGCCCGCGCGCCGCTTCATGTCTCCGTCTCTCGTCTCGTGGCCTCGTCTGACGGCGGGTCGCGGGCTTGGCCGCCGCGTGCGGCGTGTGGATCACTCTTGCTCTGCCGGCGGTGGATGCCGGGTTTCTGGTGTGGGCCGCGTCCTGATGGGGGCGCGGCCTGCCTTGCATAGACTCGGCCCATGAGCCAGCGACGCACCTTCCAGGCCCCCAAGGGCACGCGCGACTTCTACCCCGAAGAACTCCTGCGCCGGCGCTACATCGCCGAGCAGTGGCGCGCCGCCTCCATCCGTCACGGCTTCGACGAGATCGACGGGCCCACCTTCGAGCACGCCGAGCTCTACACCGTCAAGAGCGGCGAGGGCATCCTCTCCGAGCTGTTCTCCTTCACCCGCGAGGGCGGCGACGACCGCTACGCCCTGCGCCCCGAGTTCACACCCACCCTCGCGCGCCTGTACGCGGCTCAGGCGAGCGCCTTGCCCAAGCCGGTGCGCTGGTTCTGCATCCCGAACTTCTTCCGCGCCGAGAAGCCGCAACGCGGGCGGCTGCGCGAGTTCTTTCAGTGGAATGCGGATGTCATCGGGGAGGGCACCGCGGAAGAGGACGCCGAGGTCATCGCGTGCCTCGTCGGCGTGCTCGATGAACTCGGGCTGGGCGACGACATCCGCGTGCACCTGAACAACCGCGACGCGATGGGTGCGCTGGTCGCGGCGATGGGCGTCGACGAGGACGAGGTAGGCAGCGCCTTCGTGCTGCTGGATCGGCGCGACCGACTGAACGACGACGCGCTGGAGGCGATGGCGTTTGAGTTCGGGACCAACGCCTTCGGGTTTCTGCAGTTTCTCAAGCGGCCGCGGGGTGAGGCGGCGGTCGAGGCGGGGCTGGAGCACGTGCCGCAGGAGGCCGAGGGCGCAGCGCGAGAGTTCATCGCGACGCTACGCCGCACGCAGGAGCGGCTGGAGGCCGCGGGCATCGGCGGGCGCTGCGTGAGCGATCTCAACGTCGTCCGCGGCCTCGCCTACTACACCGGCACCGTCTTCGAAGTCATCGCCG
Source organism: uncultured Phycisphaeraceae bacterium (assembly GCA_964440605.1). Taxonomy (GTDB): domain Bacteria; phylum Planctomycetota; class Phycisphaerae; order Phycisphaerales; family UBA1924; genus CAYTSW01. The sequence continues at coordinate 4,028 of CAYTSW010000062.1, forward strand.
AAGGCGAGCGCGCGGTCGCCGGCGGGGGGCGGTACGACAAGCTCATCGAGCTCTTCGGCGGACCCTCGACGCCCGCCTGTGGCTTCGGCATGGGCGACGTCGTCCTCGGCAACCTGCTCGACGACCGCAACCTGATGCCCGAGGGCAAGGCGCTGCGCGAGGCGATCGACCGCACCGTCCGCGGCGTGAGCCTGCGTCCGGAGGTCTTCGTCGTCGGCAATGGCGATGAGGAGGCCGAGGCGCTGGTGCGCCCGCTGCTGGCACGGCTGCGCCGGGGCGTGGAGGGCGAAACGTGGCTCGGGCGCGAGGGGCGCAAGCCGTGGGACGCGGGCCGCTACGCCGTTCGCCCGCTGCACGCTCGGACGACGGGCAAGCGCACGCGCAACATCAAGAAGCTGCTCACCGAGGCCGAGAAGCTGGGCGCGAAGCTGGCGGCGATCGTGCACGGCCCGGACAAGGTGCAGCTCAAGGCCCTGGATCGGCGCGAAGACGTGGGCGACTTCGCCGTCGAGCCGTTGGGCGCACGCAACGCGCTGGGCGAGGTGGCGTACGTCGGCGGCGCAGCGCAGCGTGTGCTCGACGGCATCGCGCCGGAGGTCTGAGCGCATGTGCGGTCGGTTCACGCGGAAGTACTCGTGGAATCAGCTCCACGCGCTGCTGGACCTCAAGTGGCCCGGCGCCGACGAGCTGCCGGCGATCGAGCCGAGCTTCAACGTCGCCCCGACGCAGGACTCGGTCATCGTGCGCACGGACCGCGACGACGCGGAGCGCGCGGACGCGGCGCTCATGCGCTGGGGCCTGGTGCCGGCGTGGGCGGATGACCTTTCGATCGGCTCGAAGATGATCAACGCGCGGGCCGAGAGCGCGCACGAGAAACCGGCGTTCCGCAAGGCCTTTGCGCAGCGGCGGTGCGTCGTGCCGGCGAGCGGGTTCTACGAATGGCGCGACCCGCGATGGGAGGGCGAGGCGAAGCAGCCCTTCTACATCACGCGGTCCGGCGCCGAACCGATCCTCTTCGCCGGCCTGTGGGAGCGCTGGCGCGACAAGCAGGTCGGCGACGAGGGCGGCGAGGTGATCGAGACGTTCACGATCCTCACGACGCGGGCCAACGGCTTCATGGAGCGATTCCACCACCGCATGCCCGTCGTGCTCGAGCCCGAAGCCGCGCGTCGGTGGGTGGATCGCGCGACGGACCTGAAGGATGCGCGGCAACTGCTCGGCCCGGCTTCGGATGGAGTGTTGGGGGCGTACCCCGTGTCACGCCGCGTCAACAGCCCGAAGCACAACGATGAGGCGCTGCTGGAGCCGGTGGAGGAGGAGCAGGAGGGGGAGGGGACGTTGTTTGGTTGAGCGCGGCCGGAGGGCGGATACCACTGTCTCTGGTGGGACGGGCATCCTGCCCGTCTTCGGCCAACGGCCGACTGTTTACTCCCGATGTCCAACAACAAACCCGCACTTTTCCCGTTGACCGCGGCACAACAAGACGGGCTGGAAGCCCGTCCCACCGAAAATATGAAGAGTCGAGTCACCACGTCATCTGCGGCGTGTAGACGCGCAGCACGACCGAGGCCTCGACGTTGATGCCGTTGCAGCAGGGCTGTTCGAGCGTGGCGTCGAGGTGTTGGCGTGTGACGGGGCCGACGATGGCGGCGAGGGTGTCGGGCAGTTCGTGGAGGCGTTCGAGGGCGATGTCGTGCGCGCGCAGGTGCTGGGTGAAGGCTTCGACCACGCCGTCGTGGTGGCTGATCGGCGCGCGGATGAAAAAGCGTTTTTCCGTTTCGCCGGCGGGGGCGATGTCGAGCGGTTCGGGGGCGATCGGCCAGGGGTTGAGGCGGCCCGGAGCGCGCTGGTGCGTGAGCGTGGCGAGGCGGATGGCGTCGGCGACGACGGCGGAGGCGGTGGGCAGCCCGCCCGCGCCCTCGCCGGCGATCATGGACCCGCCGACGGCGTCGCCGAGGAAGAAGGCCGCGTTCATGGCGCCGCGGATGCGCGCGATGGGGTCGTTGAGCGGGATGAGCATGGGCGCGACGCGCAGGTAGACGCGGTCGTCCGCGCGCAACGCGCGGGCGAGGAGCTGGATGGCGTAGCCGAGCTCGCGCGCCAGGCGCATGTCTTCGGTGGTGATGCGCGTGATGCCGGTGGTGCGGATGGCGTCGGGGTGCACGCGGCGCTGGAAGAGCAGCGTCGCGAGGATGGCGAGCTTCTCGGCGGCGTCGCGGCCCGAGACGTCGAGCGTCGGGTCGGCCTCGGCGTAGCCCAGCCGACGAGCCGCGTTGATCGCCTCGCTGTAGCTGTGCCCCTCGTCGCGCATCTGCGAGAGGACGAAGGTGCACGTGGCGTTGAGGATGCCGGCGAAGTCGCGGAAGTCGTTGGCGTGCAGCGCGTCGAGGGCCGCGACGACGGGCAATCCGCCCGCGACCGCGGCTTCGAAGCCGATGCGCACGCGTCGCTCTTCGGCCAGCGCGAACAGCTCGTCGGCGCGCGCCGCGATGAGGCTTTTGTTGGCGGTGACGACGTCGCGCCCGGCTTCGATGGCGCGCGTGATGATGCGGTTGGGCGCCTCGATGCCGCCCGCGACCTCGATCAGGAGATCCCAGGGCGGTCCCTCTGCGTTCTGGCCGTTAAAAAAGACCTCGGGCTCGTCCGTGAGCAGCGCTCCCTCGGGCGGGGGCGTCGGACGCTCCTTGATCTCGTCGCGCACGAGGACGTGGGTGATGGTCAGCGGCTGCCCGGCCCGCTGGGCGTGGCGTTCGGGGTGAAGCGTGAGCAGTTCGGCGACGCCCCGCCCCACCGTGCCGAAACCCATCAGGCCGATCCGCATGCGATGAATGTAGCCGAATGCGCGGCGATCGGAGCGATAGGATGACCCGAACGAAACGACCTCAGGAGGCACACGCCATGACGACGGCCGCGGGATCGGATGTGTTTGCAAAGCGGGCGACGGGCCTGCTCGACACGCTGGAGTCGGCGGGCGAGCTGAAGCATCTGCAAGTGATCGACGGCCCGATGGACGCCACCGTCCGACTCGCGCAGGAGGACGGCTCGATCAAGGAAGCCCTCTGCTTCTGCTCGAACAACTATCTGGGCCTGGCGAACCATCCCGAGGTGGTCGAAGCCGGGCGCAAGGCGCTGACGGACTACGGCGCGGGCACGGCTTCGGTGCGGTTCATCTGCGGCACGTTCGCGCCGCACCTCGAGCTCGAAGCGCGCATCGCGCAGTTTCTCGAGGTGGAGAAGAGCTACACGTTCGTCTCCTGCTGGAACGCCACCGAGGCGCTCTTCCCGACGCTGGCCGATCCGAAGGACGCCATCGTCAGCGACGCGCTCAACCATGCGTGCATCATCGACTCGATCCGACTGGCCGGCGTCATCCAGAAAGGCATCCGCAAGTTCATCTATCCCAACAACGACTTGGCGGCGCTGGAGCAGAAACTGGCCGAGGCGCGCGAAGCGGTGGGCGACGATCAGGTCGTGTGGGTGGTGACGGACGGCGTCTTCTCGATGGAGGGCTCGCTCGCCGACCTGCCCAGGATGCGCGAGCTGTGCGACCGCTTCGGTGCGGTGCTCGTCGTCGACGACTCGCACGGCGTGGGCGTCATGGGCGAGCACGGGCGCGGCACGCACGAACACTTCGGCATGAGCGGCGATCGGATCGACGTGATGACCGGCACGCTCGGCAAGGCGCTGGGCGGGGCCGCGGGCGGGTACGTCGCGGGCCCGGCGTACGCGGTGGACATGATCGTCCAGCGCGCCCGCCCCACGCTCTTCTCCAACGCGCTGCCCGTGACCGTCGCGTGCAGCGCGAGCAAGGCCATCGAGGTGCTCCAACGCGAGCCGCAGCGCGTCGCCAAGCTCAAGGACAACTGCGCCTACGCACGCTCAGAAATCCGCGCAGCGGGCTTCGAGGTCATCGAGTCGCCGACGGCGATCTGCCCCATCATCGTCGGCGAGACGAGCAAGGCCATCGCCATGAGCAAGCGCCTGCTCGAGCTCGGCGTCTTCGTGATCGGTTTCGGGTACCCCGTCGTGCCCGAGGGCGAGGCGCGGCTGCGGTGCCAGATTTCGGCGGCCCACGAGCACGAGCACATCGACGCCATGGTCGACGCGTTGAAGAAGCTCTAACCTGATCTTCGACGCGACGGGAATAGTCACGCGTGATGGGGCGATTGACGTGGGAACGCCGTCATGCGGATGGCGGCCGACACAAGGCGAAAGGACTGCACGCATGGGCAAGCTGGGACCGGTGCTCTTCGGATTCGTGATGATCGGCGTGCTCGCGGTGATCATGCTCACGCGCGGCGGCACGGCTCCCACGCCGGCCGCGTTTACGGGCGACGCGGCGACGATGTCGCTGGGGGAGGCTCGCGAGCGGGCGGGCGAACAGGGCCGCGTTGTCTTCGCCGTCGCGACCGCCGATTGGTGCGGGCCTTGCCAGACCTACAAGAAAGGCGCTCTGGCCGACACGCGTGTCGAAGCATGGCTGAACGAACGCGCGGTGCCGTTGATCCTCGACGTCACCGACGGCATGCCGCCGGACGCGGAGTCGCTGGGCGTGCAAACGATCCCCGCAAGTTTCGTCATCGCTCCCGATGGTCGCGTGCTGGCGTCGCAGGCGGGGGCGATGTCCGCCGATCAGTTGCTGCCGTGGCTGGAGCAGGCGGCGGGCGGGTAAGGTGCTCGCGGGTGAGCGAGCGGGGGTCAACTCCTGAAAGGACGAACCGATGGTTACAGCAGCACGGATGATCGGAATGGCCGTCACGGTCGGCGCCGGAATCGCTCTGGCGGGCCTCGCGGGCTGTCAGTCCATGAACGACACGCAGGGCGTCGTCCTGCCGCCGGCGGAGGAGCGCCCGCAGGCGATCGTGGACGTGCTCAACCAGGCCGACACGGCGGGCAAGCCCGCGCTGGTGGTGATGGACGCCTCGTGGTGCGGCCCGTGCCGCGTCTACAAGTCTCAGACGATCGACCAGCCCGCGGTCCGCGCCGAACTGCGCGAGCGGGTCGTGCTGACTGTGCTCGACTGGGACGCCCACCCCCGCGTGGTCGACGAACTCAACCTCGGCGCAACGCCCACGACGCTGCTGTTCAAAGACGGCGAAGTCGTCGCCCAGAACGGCGTGATGTCGCCGAGCGAGTTGTTTGAGTGGTTGGAGGCGCAGGGGGTGTGACAGTCGACTGATGGAGCGAACCTGGCACCGTCGCTCGGCCGGCCGCAACATGCATGCGAGTCATGCGGCGATGCCGAAGAGAACACAAGGGTCGTGTCGGCGATGATAAGCACAACGACGAGGCCGATCGCGATGCCGCTGTAGACCCGCCCGATGCGACGGCAATGCTCCCATATCCACGCGCGTTCGCACTTCGGTATTGGGTAGGCCCAACGCGAGCACATGAGCTTCTTCCCGCGCAGGTCGCCCTGACGACCCCAATCGCCGCTCTTGGCTGGTTCTTCGCGCCGTGGAGCGGGCGTTCAGCCCATGGGGTGCGATCAAGACGCCCGCCATGAGTCTTCGGCGTGCGTTATAGCATACAGGGTCGGGCGTACCACCTGTTCTGTCTTGAGTATGTATAGCTGCGGCAGCGAGGAATGGCAGCCCGCGGGCTAACGGCGATATCTCTCTTCGATATCTTTGAGCCAGCGAAGTTTTTCCGTCGCTTCGCCGAGCCACACTTCCATGCGTGGCTCTAGATCAAGAATATCCTGTTCAACTTCCGCAAGGTCCGCCAGCGTTGCAGCTTGACGTCGTCGAATTACTGGGTGAATCTCCTCTTTTCCGTAGCGTCGTTCGAAGTCCGAGAAGCGTTTTCTCCAGTCGCGAACTTCGCGCCCTACGCCTTGGATTGTGTTTCGTACGCCGAGCCATACGCGCCGCGTAGCATCATAGCCGTCTCGGTCAGGACGCATTGCACGTGCACGCCTAAGTGCACGAGGCATGGCATCTACCACGCGAATGACGTTCTCGCGAAACCCGCCAGAAAGTCGCTCAAGATCGCGCTGCCTTCTTTGCTCAAGTTTGATCACCCGGTCTACGGCTTTGATCATGAGGCCGCGGCCCATGGTGCCGACCGATTCCCACCTTGGAATCTGCAACAGGCGGCCAACTTCGACCTCGTCAGCGACGACTGAGTGGGCTAAGCGCACATCTACAGACTCGGTAGCCGTCAACGCAAGAACGGACGTCTTTGAGTCCAAGAGTCGATGTTGATCGGATCCACTCGAAGGGGCTGAACCCGTGACGGTGCCATCAGGAGCAAGCCAAAGCTGAGCCTCAGTAACGACCATCGCTCTTGCAATTTCGGGGCTGTGCCCGTTGCTCTCGGCGAGCGCTGCGAGCCGAGATGCAAACGCAGCGTTGTACTTCGCATCGACTTGAACAGATCCCGTTTGGGCGTTCCGTGTGAAGGAAAGCGCCGCGCCTTGATGTCCCGTGTCGAGCATGTAGATGTCTTTCGAGGAGAAGGGGAAGACCATCGCGGCGCTGATGCATTGCTCGATCAGAGAGATGTAGTGAAAGTTATTGGCATGTGCTTCGAGGACGGCTTGTATTTCAATCATCTCCTCTATGGAGCCGCCTTCGGAGTTCACGTGGAACACGATGTAGCGGATGTCCTTTCGAGACGCCCAGCGCAAGCAGTCGTCGACTCCCCTGGCGAGCACGGCATCAGCCGGAAAATCCCCCTCCCCCGGAAGTCCTACGGCGCCATGGATTGGAATGACCAAATAGCGATTGGGAGTGCCTTGGCTGCCGCTCGGCACGTTTCGGGTCTGTGCGTGTGCAACGTGCATGCCCAACAGGACCGCGAGCACGCTAAGTAGAGAGGGCACGAAAATGGATTCCGTTCGTCGCATAAGACACCTCCGCCGGCCATTGTACTGGCAATGGCTGAATGCGAACACGTCCTTGACGTTCGTTCAGCCGCGAGCTCACATCCCTCCACGGCTCCTATGTATCCGTGTTGCCGGAGTGAGGCGACGCGAGCCCTCGCCCCCTCTTAGCCCGAGAGTGGCCGACCGGCCGAAGGCGACGCGGACACAGCAGACTTCGCGCGCGGACTAACGGCTCCTTGATGTGCGAGCTTGAGCCTGCGTCATCCCAGAGAGCCCGCGTAGCCGAACCCGAAGAGGATCACGGCCAGCACGTACACCAAGTTGGCGAAGAGCCCACGCCGCCGACAGCGTCGGCACAGCCGCGGCTGTGCAACGCGTTATTGCCTGATCGACCGGACGAAAAGCGCCAGCAGGCAGAGGAGAAAGAAGTGTCTGAGCCAGCCGTTCTGCTGGCACTGCTAACAGCAGCTGTACTCCTCGCCCAACTTCTGGTTCACGAAGTCCCGCATCAGCCGGAGATGAAGCCCCGCTCCTTGAGCATCGCGAGGCACTGCTCGACGCACGCCTCCACCGAGTGCTCGGCGGGCTTGAGGACGAGCTCGGCGTTGGCCGGTGCTTCGTACGGGTCGTCGATGCCGGTGAAGCCCTTGATCTCGCCCGCGCGGGCTTTCTTGTACAGGCCCTTGGGGTCGCGCTTCTCGCACTCCTCCAGCGGGCAGTCGACGAAGACCTCGATGAAGGCCAGGCCGCTGTTCTCATGGAGGGTGCGGCAGTTGTCGCGGTCGCCCGCGTAGGGGCTGATGAAGCTGGTCAGCGCCACCGCGCCCGAGTCGGCGAAGAGCTTGGCGACCTCACCGATGCGGCGGATGTTCTCGGCGCGGTCTTCGGCGGAGAAGCCCAGGTTCGCGTTGAGGCCCATGCGGATGTTGTCGCCGTCCATGCGGTAGCTGTTGATGCCCTGCTGCACGAGCACCTGCTCGAGGGCCGAAGCGATGGTCGACTTGCCCGAGGCCGAGAGGCCGGTGAACCACATGGTGCAGCCCTTGCACTTGAGGGCGGCCCAGCGCTCATCTCGGGTGAGGTTGCCTTCGTGCCAGGTGAGGTTGGTGCCCTTGATCGTGCTCATCGCGCTGCTCTCTCTCATGGGTCGCGGGGGGCGACGGGGGTGGAATGGGGGATGCGGAACGTAGTGCTCGTCGGGGCGGGGGGCAAGTGTCGGAGAACCGGCGCACGCCGGGCGCATCGGTGGGTGTGCGTGTGGGGATTTGGGGTTGGGGGGCCGTGGTGCGGCTGCGTCAGAGGGGGAGACGCTCGCGGGGGTCGTTGGGGTGGTAGAGGCGTTCCCGGCGGTTGCCGTCGCGGTCACGCACGCGCAGGAGCTCGACCTCGAAGACGAGCGTGGCGTCCTCGGGAATCCGGTCGGCGTAGCCCAGCCGCCCATAGTGCGCCTCGGGCGGCATCGTGATCACCCGCTTCCCGCCCGCGCGCATACCCCGCACGCCGAGGTCCATGCCTGGGATCACCGTCTTGTCGCCCAGGATGAACTTGTGGACGCGGCCGTTGTCGTACGTATTGATGACTTCATCGCCGTCCTCGAGGCGCCCGACATAGTGGACGTGGACCAGATGGCCCTCCTCGGCCTTGGCCCCGATACCGTCGCGCACGTCGCGGATCTTCACCTTGGCGTCGGGCGAGATTCGGACGGTGCGGTCGCCGCAGCCCGCGACGGCGCAGGCGAAGGCCAAGAGCGTCGTCGCGACGAGCGTGCGCAGGAAGAGCGTGCCGTTCATGCAGGGGTCATCGGCGGCCGGTCGTCGCGGCTGAAGCGAAGCGGCCCGATAACGCCGCTGGGCGGGCGGCTCAGCTCCGGCTGGACCAGATCGTCAGGGACAGCCCGTCGGTCTCGAGCCGGGCGACCCGGCGCCACGCCCCGAGCCCCACCTCGTCCCGCGGCGGCTCGACGGGCGTCGCGCCGGCCTTGATCGCGTCGCGGTACCGGCGCTCCACCGAGTCCACCTGCACAACGATCGCCTCGCCAAGATCCTCGACGCGCTCGGGCGCGTCGGCCACGCGCAGGGCGGCGGCGATGCGCTCGGGCAAGCGCGTCACAGCCGCTCCGTACGCGCAGCGAGTAGTTCGAGCGTCGCGGCGTGGACCTCGGCCTCGGCGCGCGTCGCGTCGATGACGAGGTAGCGATCCGGGTCGTCCTTGGCCTGCTGGAGGTAGCCTCCACGGACCTTGCGATGAAAGGCGGCGCCCTTCTGCTCCATGCGGTCGAGCAGGGGGTTGAGGCGCGAGGCGGCGGTCTGCTCGTCGACGTCGTAGACCAGCACGAGGTCGGGCCATGCCCTGCCGCACGCGGCACGGGCGACGGCCAGGATCTCGTCCCCCGGCAGCCCGCCAGCGGTGCCCTGGTAGGCGAGGGTGCTCTGGACGAAGCGGTCGGCGAGGACCACCTCGCCGCGCTCGAGCGCGGGGATGATGCGCTGGGCGACGAGCTGCGCGCGCGAGGCCATGTAGAGCATCATCTCGCAGCGAACGTCCATCTCGTCGTGGATCGGGTCGAGCAGGATGTCGCGCACGCGCTCCCCGATGGGCGTCCCGCCCGGCTCGCGGACTTCGCAAACGGTGAGCCCGGCGTCGCGCAGGACGCGTGTGAGCTTGTGGAGCTGGGTGGTCTTCCCGGAGCCGTCGGGCCCCTCGAAGACGAGAAACCGCCCGCGCAGGCGCGCGGTCCAGCCGTGCTCAACGCTTCCGTGCGCTGTCATGGGCTGGAGTGTACCTGCCTCGTCTACAGCATGGCCCGCCGCTTCCAGGTCGTGCCGTCGGGGCCGTCGGTGATCTCGATGCCCAGATCGGCGAGCTGGTCCCGCAGGCGGTCGGCTTCGGCGAAGTCCTTGCTGGCGCGGGCGGCATTGCGGGCTCCGACCATCGCGTCGATCTCGGCGTCCGTCGGGCCGTCGCCCGCCTGGCTCTTGGCGTCGAGCTCGACCGTCTCGGGCAGGGCGAGCACGCCCAGCACCGCGTCGAACGTGCGCAGCAGCTCGGCGTCGGCGCGGGTGGGGGTGTCGGTCTGGTTGATCCACGCGTTGATGACGCCGATCGCGGTGCCGACCGAGAGGTCGTCGTTCATGGCGTCGGCGAAGGCGCGGGCCACCTCATCGTTGCGCGCGCCGGCGACGGTCGAGGCCTCGGCGCTGTCGAGGAACCGCCGCCACCGCTCGGCCATGCGGCCAGCGTCCTTCAGGCCCTGCTCTGTGAAGTTCGCGTTCTGGCGGTAGTGCGTCTTGATCAGTTCGAGCCGGATCGCCGCGGGCGTGAAGCCCTTGCCCAGCAGGTCGCGGACGGTGAAGAAGGTGCCGGCGGACTTGGACATCTTCTTGCCGTCGACTTGCAGGAAGCGCGGGTGGAACCAGAAGCGCGCGAAGCGCTCGACGCCGAAGGCGCAGCAGGACTGGGCGATCTCGCACTCGTGGTGGGGGAAGATGTTGTCCTCGCCGCCCGAGTGCAGGTCGATCTGCTCGTCGAGGACCGCCGCCGCCATCGCCGAGCACTCGAGGTGCCAGCCGGGGTAGCCCTCGCCGAGTCGGTGCTGCTGCGCGATGCGCAGCGCCTCGGTGTCGTCGGCCAGCACGGCCTCGGGGTTCCAACGCATGAGGTGCGTGGGGTCGGGCTTCCAGAGCATGAAGTCGGCGGGGTGTTTCTTGATGCGCTGTGTGGCTTCGTCGACGCGTCCGCCCGCGCCGCTGCGGATGGCCTCGCGGGTGTTGCCCGAGAGCGTGCCGTAGCTCGGGAAGGTCGAGGTGTCGAAGTACGCCACGCCGTCGGAGCCGACGTAGGCGTGCCCGCGGTCGAGCAGCGTGCAGACGAGCCCGAGCATCGCGCGGATGTGGTTGGTCGCGCGGGGGAGCAGGGCGGGCTCGTCGTCGGCCTCGCTGGCGACCCTGATGCCCAGCGTCCTGGCGTCGGCGATGAACGCCCCGGCGTAGTAGCTGGCGACGGCGTTCGGGTCGTCCGGATCCAGCTCGCCCGCCACGCCTTCGGGCAGCGTGCCGGCCTTCTTGGCCTCGCGCAGGCGTTTGCGGGCGGCTTCCATTTTGTCCTCGCCCGAGCCGTCGATCGCGTCGTCATCGACCATGTGCCCGACATCGGTGATGTTCATCACGTGCCGCACGCGGTACCCCCCGTCGCCGAACGCGTGGCCTTCCGGATCGCCGTCGGGCGTAAGCCGGTCGCACAGGGGCGATTCGAGCCACCGCCGCAGCACGTCGGCGGCCAGAAAACTGCGGAAGTTGCCGATGTGCGCGAAGTCGTAGACCGTCGGGCCGCACGTGTAGAACAGTACGCACCCGGCGGCGATCGGTGCGAACGTTTCTTCGCCCCGGGCAAGGGTGTTGTGGATCCGCAGTGGCATGCGATGATGGTAGTGGATGGCCACGAAGCGACGACGACAACGCGACCGTGTGCGACGCTGGCTGCTGCTG
>CAYTSW010000063.1:0-15282 GCA_964440605.1 uncultured Phycisphaeraceae bacterium
TACCCCCCGAAGGACTCGAACCTTCAACCCGCTGATTAAGAGTCAGCTGCTCTACCGATTGAGCTAGAGGGGCGTGGAGCCGCGATAATACCCCGAGCCTCGCCGGGGGTCCATCAGCCCGCCCGCGCGGGAAACACGCCGCATCGTTGACCGGGAAGTTGGCGGCGACTACCCTCCGAGGCTCATCGCTGTGTGCCGACCGCGGTCCTGCCCAGTCGTCTCGCGCGGTGGTCGTGGTGTTCGCCCCACGGGCGTATTCAGATTGCTTGGCAGACGTGTCCGTCGTTCGGTTCTGCACCGTGGAATCGGCGAGGCAGCGATTACGAGGACTTTCTCATGCATCCCACTCATCGCACCAGCTACGGCCGTACGCGTCGCCGTCGCAACCACCTCGCCTTGGACTTTCAGCCCAAGACGCTGTGCCCGCTCACGGGCAACCCGAAGCAGCATCATCGCGTGTGCCGCGAGTCGGGTTATGTGCGTCCCGGTCTGGTCATTCGGGTACCGAAGTTGGGCATCGGGCCCGATCGCGGCTGATGTGCTTTGTTTCGGGCCGTCCTCCTATGCGCCGGCCCGCGTTGAACCGGTATCGACGGCCTTTTTCCCGGGAGGGCATGCCCCGCGATGCGTATCGCTGTTGACGTGATGGGCGGCGACCACGCGCCCGACGCCATCGTCAGGGGCTGCATCGACGCGCTCGGGTATCTGGACGCGAACGACGAGATCGTCATGATCGGCGACGAGCCGATCATTCGCGACATCATCGACGAGCGGGGCAGCAGCGATGTGCGGCTCGTGATCGAGCACGCGCCGGACATCATCGGCATGCACGAGTCGCCCGTCGAAGCCGTGCGCTCCAAGCCGGAGTCGTCGCTGGTCAAGATGGCGCTGGCCGGCTCGTTGAAGAAGAGCGAGTGCCCCGCGGACGTCGTACTCTCGGCGGGCAACACCGGGGCGTGCGTCTCCGCCGCCACGATGCACATGCGACGTCTCCCCGGCGTGCATCGCCCGGGCATCGCGTGCGTCATCCCGGCGTTCCACGGGCCGGTCGTGCTCTGCGACGTGGGCGCCAACCCCGAGCCGCGCCCGAGCCATCTCGCGCAGTACGGCGTGATGGCCGAGCAGTACGCGGCGAGCGTGCTCGGCATCGAGCGCCCGCGCATCGCGCTGATGAACATCGGCTCGGAAGAGGGCAAGGGGACCGGGATGATCCGCGAGGTGCGCGACCTTCTGCGCACAACGCCGGACATCAACTACACGGGCTTCATCGAGGGACGCGAGCTGTTCGAGGGGCACGCCGACGTCGTCGTGACCGACGGCTTCGTCGGCAACACCATGCTCAAGCTGGCCGAGGGCATGGCCAAGAGCCTGTTCAAGGCGATCGGCCACGAGGTGTTCGAGGCCGACCCGGATCTCGCGGTGCGCCTCCAGCCCGTCGTCGAGGGGTTGATCAAGAAGAACGACTACCACGAGTACGGCGGCGCACCGCTGCTCGGCGTCCGCGGGGTGTGCGTGATCTGTCACGGCTCGAGCGAGGCGCGAACGATCCGCAACGCCATCTGCAACGCTCGCGTGTACGTGAACTCCAGGGTCAACGACGCGATCGTCAGCCGCTTGCAGCAGCTCAACGAGTACGGCGGAGAGGCGGCCTGAATGCCCGAGCCCGCGCGGAGCCCGACGAAACTTAAAGTCCCGCCGCCGATCGAGCCCGTCGGCGTACGCATCGTCGGCACCGGGCACCACGCGCCCGACTGGGTGCTGACCAATCGCGACCTCGAGACGTTCATGGACACGTCCGATGAGTGGATCACGCAGCGTACCGGCATCCGCCAGCGGCACGTCTGCGACCCCTCCAAGGGCGAGTCGACCACCTGGCTCTGCACGCAGGCGCTCCAGAAGGCGCTGGACGACGCTCGGGTCGACGCCTCGGAGCTCGACCTGCTCATCATCGCGTCGGTCACGGGTGAGATGACCTGCCCCGCGACCTCGTGCCGCGTGGCGGCGAACGTCGGGGCGGGGCACGCCGGCGCGTTCGACCTGCTGGCGGCGTGTTCGGGGTTCGTCTACGGCACCAACATCGCCGCCGACATGATCCGCGTCGGCACGTACAAGACGATCGCCGTGGTGGGATGCGACGTCATGAGCCGCGTGGTCGATTACGAGAACCGAGCCGTCGCCGTGCTCTTCGGCGATTCGGCGGGGGCCGCGATCCTGCAGGCGACGGACGACGTCTCCCGCGGCAAGATCGCCAGCGCCATGCACGCCGACGGATCGAAGTGGAATGACCTCTATCTGCCCGAGTCGCCGCTCGACTGCCCGCCGGGGACCGACTTCTCGCAGACATCGATGCACGCGCTTCAGATGAACGGGCGCGAGGTGTACAAGTTCGCGGTCGGCACCTTCGCCGATCTCATCGAGCAGACGCTCACGCGCGCGAACATCGAGGCCGAAGAGGTCGACATGTTCGTCTGCCACCAGTCCAACGCGCGCATGCTCGAAGCAGCACGCAAACGCTTCGGCATCCCCGAAGAAAAGCTGTACGTGAATATCGACCGCTACGGCAACTGCTCGGCGGGCTCCGTCCCCGTCGCGTTCAACGAGTTGCGCGAGGCCGGCAAGTGCCAGCCGGGGGATCTGGTGATGTTCGTCGCCTTCGGCGGTGGCCTGACATGGTCGAGCGCCTTGTGGCGGCTGTAAGCCGGTGAGACAGGCCGCCTCATGCGTTGTTGAACAACGAACAGTGAACGAGAGTTCATCGTCGCGCGTTGAGTTGCAGGCCAACGATTCTCTCAACACCCGAGTGAGAGGCGTTCGGCATGGCATTGCGGCGTAAGAATCACGAAGAGAAGCCAGCCGACTGGGCCGGGCGGCGCGAGGCGATGGTGCGCGATCAGGTGCAGCGTCGCGGCATCGACGACCCGCTCGTGATCGACGCGATGCTGGCCGTGCCGCGTGAGCGCTTCGTGCCCGCTCGATGTCGCGCGAGCGCGTACGAGGACCGCGCGCTGCCCATCCCCGCCGATCAGACCATCTCTCAGCCCTTCATCGTCGCCCGCATGATCCACGCGTTGCGGCTCCGCCCGGGCGACCGCGTGCTCGAAATCGGCTGCGGCTCGGGGTATGCGGCCGCCGTCATGTCCGAGATCGTCGGCGAAGTATTCGCCGTCGAACGTGAAGCGGAACTCGTTGAACTCTCGCAGAGCGTCCTCGAGTCGCTGGGTTACAGCAACGTGCGCGTCAAACACGCCGACGGCACTACCGGCTGGCCCGAGCACGCGCCGTTTGACGCCATCTCCGTCGCCGCAGGCGGACCCGATCTGCCCGGGAGCCTCGTCGACCAGCTCGCCCCGGACGGACGCATGATCATGCCGGTCGGCAGCCCGACCGAGCAGGAACTCGTCCGCGCGGTCAAGCAGCAGGACGGCGGCATAAGCCGGGAACGCATCGACCTCGTTCGCTTCGTACCGCTCGTGGGTGAAGAGGGGTGGGAGGGGTGAGCGGGGGGTCAGCGGTGCCCGTCGATCGGGGACAGCGTTGGACCGCATGCAGCCTTGGGCCCCTTTGTCTCTTCATATCACGCCGAGGTTTGAGCACCGGACCGAGGGTTCAAGGCTCAGCGTTTCAGGTCTCCCGTTCTGCATCACCCTCGATACGGTCATAGAGCCACGCGCGGACGAAGGTCCAGCGGCGTTTCACCGTCGCCGTCGAGACGCCAAGGATCTGCGCGACTTCGTCGTTCGTGAGTCCGAGCATGTATCGCAGGCGCACGAGCTCCGCGTTTTCCGGGCTGAGTTCTTCGAGGTGGCGCGTGGCTTCGGAAAGTTCGTTTACGTCGAGGTCAGGGGCGTTCGCGTCGACGGTCACATCCTGAAGCGAAACACGCTTGCCGCCGCCTCCGCGTTTGTCAGCGGCCTTTGAGCGAGCGTGATCGATGAGCACGCGCTCCATGGCCTTCGCCGCCGCCCCGAAGAAGTGCGAACGGTCTTCGAGGCGGCCGGGCGAGCCGACGAGGCGCATGAACGCCTCGTGGACCAGGGCGGTGGGCTGGAGGGTGTGGTCCGCGCGTTCTCGGCGCATCTTCGACTGGGCGAGCCGCCGCAGTTCGACGTAGACCGCCTCAATCAGGCGCGACGCCACCTCTTCCCGACCATCGCCGAGATCGCGGAGCAGCAGAGTGACGTCGTCTTTGGACATGCCGGGCGGGATGCCATCCCCAGAAAAACTCGATTGGGCTGAGCCGACCCGCCGCGGATTACGCATGCCGGGTGTGGGGAGATTGTCTACCCCCAAACGCGACCACGGAACACCGTTCCACCCACCATTAGGAGAAACGATGATGCGGCAGGCCGAATACATCTGGCTCGACGGCGCTACCCCTACGCAGCAGGTCCGCTCGAAGGCCCGCGTTGTCCAGATCGACGACGCCCGGAGCCTCGATCCAAGCGCTTATCCGGTCTGGGGTTACGACGGATCGTCGACGTACCAGGCCACCGGGCACGACTCCGACCTTATCCTGAAGCCCGTGAACGTTGTGCGAGACCCGGTTCGGGGCGGCGACGCCCGGCTCGTCCTCTGCGAGGTGATGAACCCCGATGACACCGCCCACGGTTCCAACACCCGCGCCGGGCTTCGCGCAGTCCTCGAGGCGGGCGCGGCGGAGGAACAGCCCTGGGTCGGCTTCGAGCAGGAGTACACGCTCTTCCGCAACGGCCACCCCCTCGGCTTCCCCGACGGCGGTGAGCCGGAGCAGCAAGGACCGTACTACTGCGGCGTCGGCACCGAGAAGGTGTACGGGCGGGACCTCATCGAGGCCCACACCCAGGCGTGTATCGATGCGGGCATCATGATCTACGGCATCAACGCCGAGGTCATGCCGGGGCAGTGGGAGTTTCAAATCGGCTACCGCGGTGTCACCAGCGAGAACGCCGATGTATTGAACGTCTCGGACCACCTCGTCTTTGCGCGCTGGCTCCTGCACCGCTTGAGCGAGCGGCACAACATCCGCGTTAGTTTCGATCCCAAGCCGGCGAAGGGTGACTGGAACGGCGCTGGCAACCACACGAACTTCTCCACCCGCAGCATGCGCGACAAGGCGACGGGCATGCACGCGATCAAGGACGCCGTGGAGCGCCTGTCCACACGCCACGAGGAACACATCGCGGGCTACGGGGACGGCCTCGCGGACCGCCTGACCGGCGAGCACGAGACCTGCTCGATCAACGAGTTCAGGAGCGGTGTTGCCGACCGAGGCGCCTCGATCCGCGTGCCCCGCTCCGTCGAGATCGAGGGCTGCGGGTACCTCGAGGATCGGCGTCCGGGGGCGAACTGTGACCCCTACACCGTCTGCACGCTGCTGCTCCAGACGATCTGCACGGATGTCGTCGCGGACGCCGTGATCCCCGCCTGACCCACCACGCCACCCCTTCACACATGGGCGTCGCCGCCCGAACGCGGCGGCGCGCGTCCTTTTGCGCCATCGTTCGAAAGGCACCGCGATGATCGACTCAGGCAACCCGGCGTGGGTCTTCGCGCACGAAGTCGCCGCTGCTCCCGCACGAAGGACCCGGTCCTGACGAGTGGCCACCAATGGACACTCTCTTGCACTCCGAGGAAGGCACGATGATCAGCCAGAGCAACACGATCGACGCCGCGGCCGCACGCGAGCACCGCCTCTTCGATGCGCTTCTGCTCGTCGGCGAAGAACGTGTCCGCGCCTCGGAGATCCGTCGCGTGCTCGACGAGACGGGCCTCCGCTGCGACGACCCCCGGCTCCGAGGGATCACCACGACGATGGCGTTGCTCTCGAGCGACGCCTCGTTCGATCGCGCGGAGTTCATCGACCTCGTCCGCCCGAGCCTGCTCATGCTCGAGGCTGCGGTCAGCCGGAAGCTCGTGATCCCCGCGTTCCCCGAGTTCCGAGACGAGGTGTGCGCTCTCTTCGAGCAGGCGAAGCAGGACACGAGCGGATCCGTCGCGGCCTACATCCCCCAGCTCAAACGTGTCGAACCTGAGCAGTTCGGCCTCGCGATCTGCACGATCGACGGGCAGCGAATCAGCGCGGGCGACGCGGAGAGACCGTTCTGCGTGCAGTCGGTCTCCAAGCCGTTCAACTATTGCTTCGCCCTCGAGGAGCTCGGCGAGGCAGTCGTGCACACGCACATGGGCTGCGAGCCTTCAGGCGTGAGTTTCAACGAGCTCGCCCTCAACAGCAGAGGCCGACCGCACAACCCGATGATCAACGCCGGCGGGATCATGAGCAGCGCCCTGATCAAGCAGAACGAGACCATCGCCGACCGCTTCGATCATGTCGCCCGCATGTGGTCGCGCCTGGCGGGAGGGCACAAGCCGGGGTTCAGCAACGCGACATACCTCTCCGAGCGCGCCACCGCCGACCGCAACTTCGCGCTCGGATACTCGATGCGGGAGCGGGGCGCCTTTCCCGATGGCGGCAACCTGATCGAGAATCTGGAGTTCTACTTCCAGTGTTGCAGCCTCGAAATGACCACCGACGTGCTCTCGGTCGTCGGCGCCACGCTGGCAAACGGCGGGCGGTGCCCGCTCACCGGCGAGCAGGTGCTCAAGCAGACGACCGTGCAGAGCTGCCTGTCGCTGATGCTCTCGTGCGGCATGTACGACTACTCGGGCGAGTGGGCCTTCCGCATCGGTCTGCCCGCGAAGAGCGGCGTGTCGGGTGTGGTGCTCACCGTGATCCCGAACGTCATGGGCATCTGCACCTGGTCGCCCCGCCTCGACGCTCAGGGCAACAGCGTCCGCGGCATCAACTTCTGCCGCCGTCTCGTCGAGCGCTTCAACTTCCATGTCTATGACGGTCTCGGGGACGGCGCCTGTCCCAAGAGCGATCCGCGCCGCGACGGAGACGAAGACACGCGCACGCTGCTCATCGACATGTGCTGGGCGGCCAGCGAGGGCGACTGCGAGGGGCTGCGGCGCCTCATCCTCCGCGGCGGCGATCCGAACGCGTCCGACTACGACGGGCGCACGCCGCTGCACCTCGCGGCGTGCGAGGGACGGACCGACGCGGTCGCACTGCTGCTCAAGCTCGGGGCCACGCCCGGCGCGAAAGACCGCTGGGGCAACACTCCGCGCGAGGATGCGCAGCGCGCGGGGCACGAAGATGTCGTCGCGCTGTTGATGCGCGGGGGCGTATCCCAAGCGGGAGAGTCCGAACTCCTGACCGCGTGAGGACTCACTCGATCCCGCCGCGCTCACGCCATTCCGCTGCGCGGGCGTCGTGACCCGCCGCCGAATCCAACGCGTGCCACTGTCCGTAGAAGTTGACGAGCGCGCGGACGGTGGCGGAGGTCGCGAGGTGGCCCGCGCCCGGCTTCTCGAGCATCGCCTCGGCGGCCGCGACAGCGATCGACTCCGCTTCCGCGTACCGCTCGAGCGCGAAGAGCTGCCACATCAGGTTCTCGCGCATGATCACGACCCGCATGGTGTCGGGTCCGTAGAGCTCGCTGATGCTGGCGAGCGCTTCACGCGACAACGCGAGCGCTTCTTCGAACTCACCCATCGAACCGTACAGGCTCGAAAGCATGCTCATTGACTCGATTGTTTGCCGGTGCGAGTTCCCGAACGCGTTTCGCTCGGCTTCCAACCTCTTGGCCACAATCAGTTCGGCCTCTTCGTAACGTTCGATGGTCTGATAGCAACGCGCGAGGGCAAGCTCCGCGTTGTGGGTCGATCGGTGGAGTGGTCCGAGCGAGCGGTGGGCACGCTCCGCCGCCAGTCGACCGATCGGGAGAGCCTCCTCGACCCGGCCGGTTGACTCGAAAGCCGAGGCGAGCACCGACATCGTGAGGATGGTCGAGGGATCGCCCGGGCCGAGCGTGCGCTCGCGACCCTCGACGCAGGGGCGGAGCACCTCGATCGCGTTCTCGAACTGGCCGATGGCGAAGTAGAGGCTGCCGAGATTGTGCATCGAGGTCAGGGTGCTCACGTGATCAGACCCGAGTTCCTTCTTCTTCAGTCCCAGCACCTCCGCGAGCCTCGGCGTCGCGGTCTCGTAATCTTCCGTTATGAGGTACGTGGTCGCGAGTTGTGACTTGGCGCGCAGCATCGCCGCCGGCGCGGGCGCCTCCTCACGGGTTTCGATCCGCCCGATCTCCTCGAGCAGAAGCTTGCGCGCCTCAAGCGGGCGCACCTGTGCCATCAGCGCCGTCGCGAGCGCGTCCAACGCCCCGAGCGTCTCGTCCGTGAGGGGGCCCGCGTGCGCGTCGTAGAGCTCGAAGGCGATCCGATGGTGCTTCTCGGACTCCACCGGCTCGCTCAGCCGGTCGTACATGGAGCCGATGACGAATCGGATGCGTGCTTCCGTCAGCGGTTGCCCTTCGAATTGCCCGTCGATCTCCGACGCGGCGACGTCGAGCGCCTCGCGCATCGTCAGATCGTTGTTATTACCGCGACGGGGATCGACCGAGGAGAGCAGCCCCTCGTTGAGGAACGTGACCACCGCTTCGGCGATCGACTCCTGCTGCTCCGCGGCCCTTCTTTGTTCCTCCGCGACGCCCGTTTGCGTCATCGCGACCTCGCGGGCACTCACCGCTTCCGCGAGCGCCAGGCTCGTTCCCACCACACCGAGCACGAGCGCCACGACGACGGTCGCACCCGCGACCATGGGCACGCGGTGCCGCTGCACCATCTTCCTTGCGCGGTACCAACCGCTGGGCGGACCGGCTTCGACCGGCTCACGCCGCAGGTATCGGCGGAGGTCCTCCGAGATCGAAATCGCGGAGGCATACCGGCGGTCGGGATCCTTTTCGAGACAGCGCATCACGACCCAATCGAGGTCGCGGCGCAGTTCCGTCGACCACCGCTCCGCCGGTGCGCCCGGTGGGATCGCCCCGCTCGGCCGCGGCGGATCAACCTCTCGGATGATGCGCCGGATCTCGTCGATCCCCGAGGTCGCGAGTGTCTCAGGGTCGATCGGGGGACGCCCCGTGAGCACCTCGTAGAGCAGCGCGCCCAAGGCGTAGACGTCCGATCGGGCGTCGATGCCGAGACCGCCCAGCTCGATCTGCTCCGGGCTCATGTAGGCGGGGGTCCCGAGGATCTGGCCATGGGTCGTGATCAGCGTCGCCTTCGAAAGCGGAGAGGTGAGCGCCTTGGCGATGCCGAAGTCGATGATCTTCGGGACGGCGCGACCATCCTCCCGATGAACCAGGACGTTTGAGGGCTTGAGGTCGCGGTGGATGATCCCCTTGCTGTGCGCATGCTGCACGGCGTCGCAGACGGCGATGAGCACCTCGAGACGCTCACGCAGCTCAAGATTCTCGTCCGCGCAGTACTCTGTGATCGAATCGCCCTCGACAAGCTCCATCACGAAGAAGGGCCGCCCCTCGTGCACGCCCGCGTCAAGGATCTTCGCGATCCCCGGGTAGCTCATCATCGCGAGCGCCTGACGCTCGGCTTCGAATCGAGCGACCACTTCCTTCGAGTCCATGCCCGGCTTGACCAGCTTCAGCGCCACGCGACGACGGATCGGCTCGTCCTGCTCGGCCAGATACACGACGCCCATGCCGCCTTCACCGAGCGTCGAAACGATGCGGTACGCCGCGATGCGCTCGGGGTCGTCCAGCCCGTGACCACTTGAGCCATTGGCGTGCACCGTCATCTCCACAGAACGACGATGCGCGCGCAGAAGGTCCTCGACGCGGCGCCGGAGTTCCGTGTCGTCGCCGCACCGGGCTTCGAGAAACGACGCCACGCGGTCCTCGGGCAGGAGCACCGCCTCGTCGAAGACAGCGAACTGGACGTCGATCTTCGCAGACATCGTCGCGAACGTTGTATAGCTTCTTTTCGTACCGCTACAACGGAGGTGTCGCCAGGAAAGGGGCGACCTGTACGGAAGGGCGGGGTTTCCTCTGGCGACGTTTGTCGCCGATGCTGATCGACGGTGCCTCGCTTAAGTCGCGTGCATGCCCGGTCCGGAAGGTATCCGCCCCTTCCACAATCACCTTTTCAAGCGTATCTCCTCTCCCCGGAAAGCGAAGACCTCGTTATCCCCTCCGAGCCGGAGTCGAAGCAGCACTCCGTCGACGCAATCGGCCTCGCCTACCGCCGGCACGACGAACCATCAGAAACCGGTGAGCCGCTCGCGACCCTTGCCGCGGGCGCACCGGCGTCGCCGAGTCGCGTCTCCACCAGCTGCCGCTCCTGATCCGTCCGGGCCCGTAGGCGCTGAACGCGGTTGTGGCCGGAAGGCCGCCGCCGCGCGGCACCCTCGACAGTCCCCTTCAAGAGGCGAAGCACTCTGATTGGTCCGCGCAGCGACGGGATCTCGGCATCCCAGACTGGATCCGCGCGAGCCCAATGCTGACCGTTTCAATCGCCCCGAGAGACACTTGGCTCCAATCCGACCCGAATCGGCTGTACCACCGTCTTCGGATCATCTCTGCATGACAGGAACACCGCCGGATCCCACGCGGATGCCGGCTGATGGTGCAGATCTCATCGCAACTCGCCAAGCCAGACACAAACAGAAAGCGGTGGGCGATCCCGGAATGCCGAACAGTCTCTCCGCCTCGCCCGTCGGCGTCGTTCACAGACAGTCAGGATCGCGGATTCATCAGCTGATCAGCCCGAATAGCCTCCTTCCGCCGCCTCGCAGGGGGCCCAGAGACTGTGCGCCCCGCTCGGCGCGTCCGATTTGTCCGGGCACCAAGACGTCGAAGTGGCACTAAGTGCCGAACGGGCAAGCACTTGACGATGTCCGCCGCGGCCTCCCCGGACATCGCCTGAGAGGAGACGGATTGAGCAAGCCAGACCGGACGATGTGGGGGCTCGCGGACCGTGTCGCGACCCTGTTGATGTGCGCGGCAATGTTTGCCCGGGTCCGCCTGCTCTACCACGCCTCCCCATAGATCCGCTTTTCCGTGATGCTCGACGTCTTCATCGATGCAGCCTCCCTACAGAAATCGAATGATCGGATATTCGCTCTCACTTCGTCTGGACCAAGGAACGGGTTATGCGCAAAGGTCCACATCTCTGGCTGGCTCGCTGCTTTACGTGAACAAGGCTGACATCGTTTCGTTTGCAAGGGTGAGATCTCGATCCATCGGAGGTGCGGGCATTTGCTGCCTTTGGTAGAGGCGCGCCGCGGTGCGGACGATCGAGGCCGCGGTGAGCCGGCGCGCAGGCGTGCGCTCCTCTTTGAGCTGCGCGGCGGCGAGCGGGAGCATGCTCTCAGCGTGGTGCACGAGCGCGAGTTCGACGGACTGTCGCAGCGTGCCTGGCCTTCCCGGATCGCGTGGGTGGGCGTGGGCGAAGTCGAGCCACTCCTGAGGAGACAACTCGGGTGGCATGGGCGGACGCCAGCTGATTGAGCCGTCTTCGCGAATGTGGGCCCGGTTCTCGAACACCGACAACGCGTCGGGCAGGTGTGCGTGCACGAAATGCACGTTGTCCCACTCCTGCCGAAGCGCGAGTTCGACGATGGGCGCGTGTACGAAGACCATCGAGCTGATGCCGCCGCGCTGTGTCGGTAACGCAAAGACGTCTGTCTCGCCCGGTCGATGAGGCGGCGGGACGATCCGGCTCGTCGCAAAGGGGTCGCCCGGGCTGTGCAGGTCCGTTGCGCGTTCGCCCGCGGGGGCGGGGAAGAGCGCTGCGTACTCCGGGAACGTCTTGCGCGGTTTCTTTCCGCCTTCGAAAGCGAGTTCGGCTTCTACCGCGAAACAGGACCCGAAGCCGCCGTCGTGTAAGGCTTCGAGCACGCGCTTCGTCACCACCTTCGGGATGCTGCGCCCGTCCAAGAACATGAAGTCCCCCGGCGGCTTGCGCGTCACTTGAGTCACGCTGACCTTGCGGCCTCGGTACGTCTCCGGGTCAAACGGCGTTGCGGACTGGTCTCCAGGCGCTGGGCGCGTTGATCCGTCCCGCAGGACCAGCTCGAGCGAGTTTGCTGTCGCCCGGCTGTACCCGGGCGGTACGTGAAGACGAAACAGGCCCTCCGCATCGCGGAGGGCCTGTGCGTTCTCTTCGGTGAAGCAGTGAGTGGGCATGCGCAGAGGATGTAGAGCTGGGACCGGTGTGTCAATTGTCCGCGGGGACATTGCTCGGCCAGAGTCCGTCCATGCGATACTCGCCCCTCATGTAATCGAGCTTGGCAGCGATCTCGTCCTGACACTGCTGCAGCGTCTTGGTGCCGTTCGCGTAGCCGTCTTCGAGCTGCGTGAGGAGCGTGTCCCATTCCTGCTCCCACGGATCGTGCCAGGTCCTTTTGGCTTTGTGGGAGTTGACGCCGCCCCTGCCTTTGGGCACGAAGAGCCACTTGCCGTAGAGGTCGGGGTCATTGACGTCGACCAGGAACTTCGCGAAGCGGTGGGCGAAGCGGAATGGCAACTCGTGGTGGAGGACCTTATTGAAGCCGGCTCTGGTCTCGTTGAAGGCCGCCGCGTTGGCCTTGAAGTCGGCTCGGCGCATCTTGCCGCCGACGGGACCGAGGTCGAAAACACCCTTCCGGGCTTGTGTCTCGGTGATGGTGGCCCGCAGGAGCGCGGCGATCTCGTCGTCATCGACGCCCTCTGCGCGGAGGAGGGCGATGCGTTGGCGGAGGGGAGCCTTTGCCGGGAGTGCCAGAACGGCGACCACGCCGCGCTTGAGGGCGACCATCCGCTGTGACGAGAACCGCATGATCGGCGCTGCACCCGGAGCGGCGCCCGCAGCCCGCACGACCACGCCGGTGCCGGCGGGGACGAACGGGATGAAACCGACGGCGGCCTCCCACTGCCCGTCGGCCAGCTCGCTCACGGTCAGCGCGATGTCGACGCCTTCGTTGGCGATCCCTATGCCGGCGAGATAGGCGCGGGTCATCCCCGTGACGTACGGCGCTGCGGTCGCCCAGCGCTGGTCGAGCGTCTGGATGAGCAGGTCGATGTCCCCATTGAAGTTCTGAACGACCGGGTTGAGCGGAAGAACGGTCTGCAGGTGTGCGCCGAGGGCAGCGGCGAGGGTGACCGGGTCGCATTCGGCGTCGAGTTCGATCTCGACCCATGTGCCGCTGGCGGTGTAGTAGTCGTAATCGGAGCATCCCCAGAAAGTGAGGTCGTTGAAGTTGCGGAGCAATATCAGGTTCTTTCCGCCGCTGCCGTCGAAGTCGCCCACCGTTTCCCGCCACTCAGCGCGGTAGATGTTGGTGAGCAAATTCCAACCTTCGTCACCATATAGGAGCTTGAAGATCTCCTCGATCTCCTCGCGGGTAGTGAGATCGCCGCGCGGCGCGGCGGCCCGCCCGCCGGTCGTGCAGAACTCGGACTCGCCGTCGGTGTACTCGTAGCCCTCTAGCCCGAGCTCGAAGGCACCGAAGGGCAGGTCCTGCGCGTCAAGACGGATGACGGCAACCGCCTCGGTCAGGCCGGTGTCGATGTTGATGCCGTCGGGCAGGAGCAGTTGTCGGATGGCGGCCGGGAGCTCGTCATGGTCGGTGGAAGGTGCGATCAGAACTGGTTGCCCGGAGCGTGTGAGGATCAGTTCGCCTGCGCCGAGGCTCTGGTGCTCTGCCAGGTCGAGGCTCTCCGCACCCATGGTCACGCTGAGTCGATCCGCGACATCTGCGGAGATGCCTCGGACGATCAGAGCATGGGGGAACGCGCCGCCGCCGATCGTGCCCGATCCCTGCGTGCGTGAGACCGTTCCGGCCGAGAGACCGACGACGGTCTGAAACTCCGGCTCGTCTTCGGGTCCGATGAGCGTGTAGAACTGCTGCTCCCAGAAGCCCGGCCAATGCAGCGGGACGAAGTCGATCCCGGCGGCGAAGCTCAGCGTGAGCCCGCGGCAGGCGGGATTCGGCTGTGTCTGCACCTCGATCAGCGACGCCGGGCCCCAGTCGCGCCAGTCGACCGCGAGTTCCACCGCGAAGTCGGTCTGAGTGCTGGTCTGGTTCCAGAGGTCCGAGCCGGCGCCAAGTTGGGCGGGGATGAAGTGTTGGGGCTGTTCGTTGACGAGCACGGTCACGCCGCCCTGACCCGCACCCGCGGGAATCAGTTCGAGTAGTGGGTCGCGGTACGAGCCGGAGACAGTGGCTCGTACCGTCCCGTCCGGCTCGATACGGAAGTTCGACACCTCGGCGGAGATTTCGGGGTGCCATTCGGACATCTGGACGAAGATCGACGCGTCGCCGTTCTCGTCGATGACATCGAACTCGAAGGGGTAGACGTCGATGGATTCGGTGGTCCCGTTGACAGTGACATCGACGGTCGCGGAAGACCCCGAGCCGACATGCACGGCTTCGACGTAGACCGTGAGCGAGCCCCCCGTCGCGCCGAGGCCGAGGTCTTCCATCGTGTAGCTGGCGCCCGGGGTGATGAAGTCGCCCCCTTCGGCGACGTCGGCCTTGTCGCGGTCGCCGTTGCTCAGCCAGAGCCTGAGCGGGCCACCATTGGGCTCGTAGTCCGGTGCGGGTCCGGCTGACGGTTCCGAGGGTCCAGGATACGCGAAGGTGACCTCCGGTTCACTCTCGTCGCAGGGCATTTCCTCGGTGGTGAGATCGACCGTGAACGCGATGAGGGCTGGCGCGGGATCTGTGTCGTCGTCGGGCGATTCGCCGTTGCCGAACCCGTCGGCCCAGCCGGGCACGGTGTCATCGTCTTCATCGCCGCCGTTGACGCGAACGAGAATGATCGGTGTTTCGTCCTCGCCCGGTTCGTCCTGGGGTGACGTGATCTCAAGTTCGGGGTTCTCGCAGAGACACAGCTCTCCGGTTTTGCCGATATTCGGCGGGTCGTTGCCGCCGACATAGTGCGAGCCGAGGATGCCATTGTCATCGATGGCGTGGCAGGGTTCTTCGTCCGGTTCTCCGTCGCCGTCTTGATCATCGGGGAAGGTGATCTCGGCTTCGTAGTGGAAGCAGCCGACGTTTTGAGTCTGCCCGTGGTGTTCGACCCAGATGTCATAGGTTTCGCCCTTGCGGTACTTGAAGGTGCCCTCGCCGCGCTCGTTCTTCCATGTGCGCACGCTCTTGTCGCCGAGGTGGAGAGACCATGTGCCGGCGGCGTAGGAGACGAAGTCCTCGATCTCCATATGGATGGTGACCAGATCGTCGGGGTCGGGCGCAACGCCCATGTCGCTGTCGTCGTTGGGATCGCTGCCTTGGTTGACTTCGGTGCCGTCGTTGACGCCATCGCCATCGGAGTCGCCGGACGCGGCGTCGGTGCCGTTCTGGATCTCGTCGAGGTTGGACAGCCCATCGCCGTCCGCGTCTTCATCGCGGTCCGCGATGCAGATCGGAAGAGCACACGTCTGAACTCCAGTCACGTGAAACGA
>CAYTSW010000064.1:0-15229 GCA_964440605.1 uncultured Phycisphaeraceae bacterium
GTGCGGCTGACGCCGATGCCGTAGCACCCCATGATGACAGGCCGGCGCTGCTGATTCTGATCGAGGATGTTGAAGCCCATCGCCTCGGAATACTTCGTGCCCAGTCGGAAGATGTGGCCGACTTCGATGCCGCGTTTGGCTTCGAGCCTCGCGCTCTCGGACTTGGGCGAGGGGTCGCCGGCCTCGGCGTTGCGGACGTCGGCGACGGTCACGCGGCTGGGATCATCCAGCGCGTCGCCGAGCTCGCGGCGCCAGTTGAAGTGCTTGACGTGGAGGTCCTTCTCGTCGGCGCCCGTCACCCAGAACATCGGCTTGTTCTTCTCGGTGTCGGTGCCGCGAGCGGCGTCGGGGTCGATGATGAGGCGGCAGTCGCCGCCCAGCTTCGTCACCATGCGCGGGCTGATGTACCCGATGACGAAGCCGGCCTTGCCCGCTTCTTCGGCGTCGGCGAGCGCCGTGCCGGGACCGGCCACCTCGCGGAGCTTGCCCTCGTTCACCTCGTGGTCGCCGCGCACGATCGCGATGATCCAGCGCGGGCCTTCTGCACCGTCGGGGCGTGCGCAGACGACGCACTTGAGCATGTTGCGCGTCTTGACCTTGAGCAGCTTCGAGACGTCCTCGATGCCGGGGCAGTCGGGCGTGTGGACCGTTTCAAGTTCGCCGCTGGGCTCGCCCTCGAAATCGTGCGAGCGCGGGCCGATGGCGCACTTCTCGACGTTGGCGGCGTAGCCGGTCTCGGGGCACATGAGGATGGTGTCTTCGCCCGTCGGGCAGTTGACCATGAACTCGTGCGAGGCCGAGCCGCCGATGGGACCGGCTTCGGCTTCGACGATGGTGAAGTCGCGGCCATTCTCGAGGCCGCAGCGGGTGAAGATCCGCTCGTAGGCGCGGTACATGGCGTTGTACTGCTCGTCGAGCCCGCCCGGGCCGTCGACGTCCATCGAGAACGAGTACGCGTCCTTCATGATGAACTCGCGGCAGCGCAGCAGCCCGGCCCGCGGGCGGAACTCGTCGCGGTACTTCGACTGGATCTGATACAGATTCAGCGGCAACTGCTTGTACGACGAGACGGCCGAACGCATCAGCTCAGTGATGACTTCCTCGTGGGTAGGCCCGAGGTAGGTCTCGCGGTCGTGGCGGTCGGTGAAGCGGAAGAGCAGGTCGCCGTAGTCGTCGGCGCGGCCGGTCTCGCGCAGGAGGTCGAGCGGGGCGATGGCGGGCATGAGCAGTTCGCTGGCCCCCGCGGCGTTCATCTCCTGGCGGATGATCTCGCCCAACTTGGTGAGCACGCGCCAGGCGAGGGGGAGGTAGTCGTACACCCCCGCGGTGACGCGCCGGATGTAGCCCGCACGGGAGAGCAAAATGTGCGACGGCGCCTCGGCGTCGGTCGGGGCTTCCTTGGTGGTCGGGATGAGCGTGCGGCTCCAGAGCTGCACGTCGCCGGCGCGGCTGGTGCGGAGCACGTTCGGGATGGTCGAGGTCGCGTCGCTGGTCATGGGGGCGAGTGTAGCGATGGGGGGGCAAACTCCTCGACGCTGGCGGTCCCCGCGGGCGTGGTATTCTCGCCCGCGCATGCGAGCCCTCATCCTCGGCGTCGGCGACGCCTTCACCACCGTCAGCTACGGCACTTCGGCCATCGTGGAAGGCCCCGGGGGCCTCGTGATGATCGACTGCCCCGACCTCGTCCACCGCGCGATCCGCGAGGCGTGCGAGAAAAGCGGGTGGAGCGTCGATATCCGCTCGGTCGACGACATCGTCCTCACCCACCTCCACGGCGACCACTGCAACGGCCTCGAGAGCGTCGGCTTCAAGCGGGCCGTCTACCGACTGCGCGGCGAAAGCCACATCCGCCCCCGCCTCCACACCCACCCCGAAGCGGCCCGGCGCGTGTGGGAACGCCTCGCCCCCGCCATGGACGCCCCCTTCCTCCGCCCCGGCGAGCCCTCGACCCTCGACGACTTCTTTGACCTGCGCACCTTCACCATCGGCGAGCCCTTCGAGGTCTGCGGCCTCACCATCGAGACCCGTACCACCATCCACCCCATCCCCACCGTCGGCCTCCTCATCTCCGATGGCACCCGGACCCTCGGCTGGTCGGGCGACACCGCCTTCGACCAGGACCACATCCAGTGGCTCGACCGCGCCGACCTCATCGTCCACGAAACCAACCTCGGCCCGGCCCACACCAACGTCGGCATGCTCAATGCCCTGCCCGAACGCATCCGCGCCAAGCTCCGGCTCACGCACATCTACGACGAGTTCGACCCCGCGAGCACGACCATCCCCGTGCTGAGCGAGGGGCAGATCATCGAGCTGTGAAGCCCGCCCCGTTACGCGCGTGCAGTATCCCCGAGTGCCGGCCCGGGGGGTTTCCGTGCCACGGTTTCGCGGTGCAGCGGCAAACCGTGCTTCCGAGCCCTACGCAGCGATCGCTCCACGGAGGACTGCGTCTGCTTACTGCGGAGCGCCGATCATGCTCTGTTCCCCCAGCGAACGCCACATGAGCCACAGCGCCCAATGTGAGCACAGCAGGCCCACCAGCGTGATGGGAGTGGCGATGGAACGCTGTCCCGCCGCCCGAAAAAACTGCACATACGTCGCTGCGATCATCACGCAGGGCAGCGACGAGATGACCACGTACGCGAGCACCCTCGCCCAATCCGATGAAAACGTCTGACGCATCAATATCGCCGGCAGTACGAAGATCAGCGATTTACATAAGCCCAGAAGAAACGCGTTCATCCCGAGCACCATCGCGTTCAGGTGCGCCCGAACCGGCGACCGACCGCTCAGCGTGACGAACCGCGGGTAGGAGAAGGTCTGGCAGAACGCTGTTACCAAAAGGTTCCGGTACGGCAAAGGCCTGTTGAGCACATGCGTCGGCGGCAGCCGCTCGTGGTCATCCTGAGACAACTCCGCCCACCGTCGGGCGATGAGATGTTCAACAGCGCGCCGCGCCATCGACGAGTGATAGAGCAGATACCCAAACTCGAGCCACAGGTACGCCAGGCGCACCATCACACTCTCGGCCGGAACAGCACGGCCCCGCAATGCCCGCTCAGCGTGTGGCGGCTCTGGACCAGCGGCGCCTCGCCGCCGGTTTCGAACGTCCCGTTGGTCGTCGCGATCGCCCAGGGCCCCTTGGGCAGCGGGACCTCGACGCGGGTCGGCGAGCCGTTGAGGGCGACCACCGCGCGCTCCCACGTGTCCCGGCCCGTCACGTCGGCGATCTCGAAGGCGATCACGCCGGGCGGCACATTCAGCCCCAGCGAAGGGTCGTCGAGGAAACGCACGGCTTCGTGCACCGCTTTCCGCGTGCCCAGTCGGAACATCGGGTGCTTGGCACGCATGCGGATGGCGGCCCGGTAGAAGTCGTACCGCTCGCTCCGCTCGGCCTTGTCGCGCCAGCGGATGTTGTTGACCTGGTCGCCCAGGTTGTAGGTGTTGTCCTCGCCGTTCTTCGTGCGCCCGAACTCCTGGCCCGAGTGGATGAAGGGCAGGCCCTGGCTGACCATGAGGGTCAGGACGCCCAGGCGGCTCATCTTGTCGTGCCGGCCTTCGGGGAGCCTGTCCTTCGCGTGACCGTTGAGCGTGTCAGTGATGCGCAGGCGGTCTTCGAGGGTGTGATTGTCGTGGCACTCGATGTAGTTGACGGTCTCGGTGGGCTCGTCGGCGAAGGTGTCGATGCCGGCGCGGATGCCGGCCTTCACCGGGTCGGCGTCGGTGCCGGCGTTGAGGAAACCAGGGTCCTTCATGTCGAAAACGCGCCCGCGCAGGCCGTCGCGCATGTCGTCGTTGAAGACACCCCAGCCCTTGCCGCGCTGGTTGCCCTTGCTGTTGACGGGGATGCCGCACTCGCCCCCGGCCCACGGTTCGCCGTAGACCAGCAGCGTTGGGTCTTCCTGATGGACCGCCTCGGCGAGCGGACCCATGGTCTCGGCGTCGATGAGGCCCATGAGGTCGAATCGGTACCCGTCGATGCCGTAACGCCGGACCCAGTGGAGAACGGACTCGATCAGGAAGCGTCGCCCGTGAGGCGATTCGCTGCGGAACTCGTTCCCACACCCGCTGCCGTTGAAGGCGGTGCCGTCGGGCTTCCAGCGGAAGTAGGTCTTCGGGGCGAGGCCCATGAGCGAGCGCAGCTTGGTGGGCCAGTATTCGGCGTCGTGGTTGTAGACGACATCGAGCGTGACGCGCAGGCCGCGCTCGTGAAAGGCGGAGACCAGCTTGGCGAACTCGACGACCGGGGCTTCGAGCCCGACGCCCGATGCGTACGTCGGGTGTGGCGCGTTGAAGTCGTGGGGCATGTAGCCCCACTCGTAGACAGGGTTGTAGGGCATCGAAAACGCGTGGACGGGCATGAGTTGGACGACGTTGACCCCCAGCTCGACCAGGTGGTCGAGCCCGGTGGTAACGGTCGTGCCGGCGTAGCGGGTTCCGGTTTGCGTGAGGCCGAGATAGCGCCCTGCCCACTCGGGCCGCACGCCGCAGTTGGGGTCGCGGGTGAAGTCCCGGATGTGGAGTTCGTAGAGGATGGCGTCTTTGGGATCGAGCGGCGGCCGGGGTGTGGTCGCGGGGATCGAGGGGAGCACGTACGCGCGGTTGTCGCGGACGAGCAGGGCCCAAGGGTCGATGAGGTCGCCGATGGTGCGCCCGTCGCGGTCGAGCTCGTAGGCGTAGGACCAGAGGCGCCAGTCGCCGTCGAGCTCGGCGGTCCAGACGAGTTCGTCTTTCGGGTCACGCTTCATCTCGCAGACCCGCAGGTGCCGCGTGCCGGGGTGGACGAGGCGGAGCCGGACGGCGTCGGCCTCGGCAACGACGGCAAAGGAGGAGGCGCTCTGGCTGTAGCGCACGCCGAGGGGCGTCGCGCCCGCGGGCTTCCACGCGGTCGCGATGTCCTGCGGGGTCGTTTCGCTCAAGGGGAGTCCTTCCCGGAAGAAGTAAAGCGTTGTACCTGCCAGTGGGAGGAGTGGGACGGGGATGATACGGGCGAAGCGACAGAGGCGAAGACAACCAGTAAACACCGGGCGCCAGCCCGGTGATCGGTGGGCGTCGCTTGGTCAGAAGACACGAAGAGGCGAAGGTGAAAACACCCAGCGAGCACCGAGCGTGAGCCCGGTGGCGCCAGAAGGAAATCTCGGGCTGCCCGCAGGGCGCGGTTGGCGCTTGCCTTGGCGGTGATAGGATGCCGTCCGCGCAGCCGTCGACGCCCGACAGAACGACCGCTCAAAACGGGCAGTGGGTTCTTCAAGGCGGCGCGGCTCGGACGCCGATGGTCGATGACGAGATGACGCGCGTGCAAGACGAAACGGGTGCGGCCCAGCCGCACGGTGGCATGGACCGGAGGTCGGCGTTGCGCCTGCTGGGCGCGGCGGCTCTGCTCGGACCCGGGCTGGCGGCCTGTTCCTCCGGCGGGGCGCAACGGCGCTCGGCGCTGCCCAACCCGACTTGGCCCGAGTCCGGCCCCGACTCCGGACCCGCCGCGAGGGGAGCGGTCGGTCGGCGCTATTCGGGGCGGACCTACACGCCCGCCCGGCCCACGCCCGGCGCGGGCGGGTTGGACAGGTTGCCCACCGGCGTGATCCAACGATCACGCTGGGCCGGGGGCGAGCCCGTCCCGGCCCTGATGGATCGCCAACAGCCGCTCAACAAGATCACGGTGCACCACGACGGGATGAACGCGTTTACCTCCACGCGCGAGGGCGACGCCGCGGCACGCATCGAGGCCATCCGCCGGGCCCACCGGGCCAACAACTGGGGCGACATCGGCTACCACTACGCCATCGATCCCGCGGGCCGCGTCTGGCAGGCCCGTCCCCTCTCCTGGCAGGGCGCCCACGTGGGCAACCAGAATCACGGCAACATCGGCGTCTGCGTGCTCGGGAACTACGAGGTGCAGCAGCCCAACAGCCGACAGGTCGAGGCCCTCGAGTCCTTTATCGCTCGCCTCATGCGCACCCACGACATCGACGTCTCGCGCATCTACACCCACCGCGAACTCGCGGCGACCGCCTGCCCGGGGCGCAACCTCCAGCCGAGGCTCGTCGCGATGCGCTCATCGCGAGGCGTGCTCGCGGCGGTGGTGTGAGGTGATCTGGAGCGCGTTCGCGTGCCACCGACCCGGCTCTGAGGGTCGTCACGCCAGCGCTCAGCGCACGCCCATGTCGCTCAGCCCACGCCGGAGCAAGTTCCCGGGCGGGTTGTTCCAGATCTCCAGGGCCTCCAGCCGGCGCATCGACCACGTGCCATCGGTCTCACGCCACGTGGCTTCCCAGACGGTGGGGACGGGTGTGCCGTTGGCCCAGGCGAGGTTGACCCGAAAGCGTGAGCGCGCCAGGCGTGGGCCGTCGCGTTCCGAGCCCATCCAGACGAAGCGCCAGTCCCCGATGAGTTGCTCGGCCTGCGACGCGTAGTCGGTGAGACCTTGGAGGTCGTCGTCCACGACGGAGCCCGCGCCCGCGAGGATCGCGCCGGGCTCCACGTGGGCGCGAGCCCGAGCCGCCTCGCCCGTCGCCATCGCCTCGACGAATCCGAGACTGCGCGACCGCAACGACTCGTCGAGCGTCTCCATGAGCGTCGAGCTGAGCCAGACGCCGCCGGCGAGCACGGCTCCCAGCGTGAGCGTCCCGAGGGCCCACCTGGTGTGCGCGCGCTGCATGAAAGCCCACCCGCCGATCAGGGCAACGGCGATGACCAGGCCGGACGTCAACGCCGGCTGCTCGAAGAGCCATCGAGTGAGAGCAGATGAACCCGGCAGGTCGTCGCTCTGGCTGGTGAGAATGCTCAGCAGATGGATCATGCGCGAGGCCTCCGCCTGATCGAGTGGGTAGTCGAAGCGTATCCCCGTTCGTGGGCGTTCGTTGCGCGGTGTTCACGCATCGGGCCGGCGCTTCCCGATAACCCCAGCGATGAGCGAGCCAGTTCCCGCCGATGGTGCGCTGCTCCAGCGCAACCTCAACGCCCTCGCCCGACGCCAGCCGGACGTGGCGCAAGCCATCGCCGCGGCCCCGCCCCGCGCGGACGTGGTGTTCGTTCCAGCAACGCGCGACGAAGCGGTGACGGCGGAGCTGGACGGCCGAGGGCTGGCCAGCAGACGCAAGCCGCTGGATGAGGGGGATCGATTCGCACGGGCGGTGAATCTCGAAGACCACGGCGGCATCGTGCTGATGGGCATGGGTGTGGGGCACCACGCTTCAGCGCTCGCAACGCGGTGCGCGAAGGTGAGCGCGCTGGTGGTGTTCGAGCCCGATCTCGGGTTGTTGCGCGCGGTGCTGGAGCGCGTGGACCACTCGGCGTGGCTGGGCGAGGATCACGTGCGCCTGGTGGTCGACGCCGACGACGAGCCGGCGCTCCAGCGCACGCTGCGGGGGCTCGAGGCGATGCTGTCGGTGGGCGTGGAGCTCGTCGACCATGCGCCGAGCGCTGGGCGTCTGGGCACGGCGGCGGGACGATTCGGGCAGGCGGTGGCGCGCGCCGTGGCTGCTATGCGCATGCACGTGATTACCACGATGGTGCAATCCGACGTCACGGTCCGCAACGAACTGATGAACCTCGGGGAGTACGTGCGCTGGCCCGGCATCACGGAGCTCGAAAACGCCGCGGCGGGGCGGTCGGCGATCGTGGTCGCGGCGGGACCGAGCCTGGAGCGCACGATCGGTGCGCTCAAGACGCCGGGCCTGCGCGAGCGGTGCGTGATCATCTGCGTGCAGACGGTGCTCAAGAAGCTGCTCGCCGAGGGCGTGCGCCCTCACTATGTCACCGCGATCGACTACCACGAGATCAGCACACGTTTCTACGAGGGGCTGACGGCAGAGAATGTCGAGGGCGTGACGCTCGTTGCCGAAGCGCGTGCAAACGCCGCGATCCTCGACGCGTACCCGGGCGCCAAGCGCCTGCCGCGCGACGAGTACCTCGACAAGCTGCTGCACGGCGTCTTCGGTGCGGAGGATGCGCCGGATCGTGGCAGGCTGACGGCGGCGGCGACCGTGGCGCACCTGTCCTACTACCTCGCGCGGCACCTCGGGTGCGAACCGGTCATCCTCACCGGGCAGGACCTCGCGTTCACCGATGGACAGTACTATGGGCCCGGCGCCGCCATCCACCGCGTCTGGGCGAGCGAGCTCAACGCGTTCAACACGCTCGAGATGATGGAGTGGCAGCGCATCGTGCGCAACCGCACGCACCTGCACCGCGTCAGCGACCACCTCGGACGCCCGGTGTACACCGACGATCAGATGGCGACGTACCTCGCGCAGTTCGAACGCGACTTCGCGCCGGACCACGGGCGAGGGCTGCGGATCATCGACGCGACGGAAGGCGGCGTACACAAGCGGTTCACGGATGTCATGACGCTGGCCGAAGCGGTTGAGCGGTTCGCGGGCGAAGGGTCGCCCAAGCTGCCCGAGCTGCCTCAAGCGTCGGCGGACGATCGGCCCGCGACGCGGGCGCGGACGGCCGACCGCGTGCGCAAGGTGCGGCGGCAGGTGGAGACGATCGCCAGGCGTACGCGGGAGACGCTGGGCCTCCTCGACGAGATGCGCGACAAGCTGGGTGACCGGGCGGGCCACGGCGACGTGGTGAAGCGCGTCCACGCGCTGCGCGACGAGGTGCACGCGCTCGACCCGGGATTTCACCTGCTGATGAAGCTGAACCAGTTGGGCGGGTATAAGCGATTCAAGGCGGACCGGGCGATCGAGCTCGCGCAGCATGGGGACTGGTGGGACGAGCAGGCGGCACGGATCGATCGCGACCAGACGAACCTTGAGTGGTTGGAAGATGTCGCGGAGGTGCTGCGCGAGCTGATGTCCGTCGCGGAGCGCGCGCTCTCGGGCGGCGAAAAGCGAACGCGGGATATCACGCCGCGGGATCCTGACGCGCCGATGGGCGTGGAGGTCAAGCCGGTGCGCACGGTCGCGGTGCTCCGGGCGGATCGGGCGTGGCACGCCTGGGACGTCGAGGTCGGCGGGAAGGCAGCGCTGGTGCGCACGGCGGAGCGGCTGACGCGTTGCGCGCGCTTGACGGAGATCGTCGTCGCGACGCCGGAACGCGAGCGCGTCAATGCGATGCTGCACGAAGCGGGCGGCGACGTGCGCCAGTGGATGGCGGAAGGGCGGCTGGTGGTGGAGGACGCGCCGGAGGCGGACGAGCATGCGCTGCGGCCCATGCGCGCGGCGCGCGCGTGGGCGGAGGATTGCTGGCGCGGCGGGCTGGCGGGGATGACGTGCTACGACGAGGCGCTCGACGCCGTGCTGGCGACGCGGGTGCTCGAACGCCATGGCGGCGAAGCGCTGCTGATCGTGGGCGCGGACTGGGTGGCGGTCGATCACGCGTTGTGCGACGAGGTGATCGAGCGACACGCCGAATCGCCGAGTGCGAATCCCTTGACGTTCACGCAGGCGCCGCCGGGGTGTTGCGGCGCGGTGATCGGGCGCGCTTTCCTCGCGGAACTGGCCCGGGGTCGATCCAGCGGTGCGAACGCATGGGTGGCGACGGTGGGCGGCGTGCTTGGCTATCAGCCGCAGGCGCCCCGGCACGACCCGATCGCGCGTGCGTGCTGCGTGTCGATCGACGCGCAACTGCGCGATGCGGCGGTCCGGTGCGTCGCGGATACGCCGATGGCGTTGGCTGCGCTGAGCGCGCTCGACGAGCGCACGCTCGATGGTGATACCCCAGCGATTGCGCGAGGCGTGCGCGCGGTGCTCGAAGAGGGGACGGTCGAGCCGCGGGAACTCGTGATCGAGGACGCGGGCGCGGGGGATGTGGTCGATGTGCTGCGCGGGTTCGCGGCGTCGTCGCCGGGCGGGCTGGTGACGGTTGCGGGGGCGTGGGGAGATGTTGTCGAAGCGACGCGCGTCGCGCGGGAGGCGGGCTTGTTCGTGCACACGCGGACGAGCGGCGCGGGCGGGTCGGAAGAGGGTCGCGCACTGGTCGAGTCGGGGGCGGACGTCGTGGGGCTGGATATGGTCGCGCAGTACGAGGTGACTCACCGCCTGCTGACGGGCGGCGATGGGTTCGCGGCGTCGAGGGCCTGCGCGGAGGCGGTGCTGTCGGCGCGCACGCCGGTGCATGGCTTGCCCAGCGTATGGCTGGCGCCACGCATCGAGCGTCGCGACGCGGTTTATGAAGAGGTCGAAGCGTTTTTCGACGCGTGGGTCGCGCGGTGCGGTGTAGCGATCATCGATCCGCCATGCCGGGTCGGCGCTGGAGAGAGAATCCGCGCGCTGCCGGTGCCGGATGTTGCGGCTGGGCGGGACGCCTGGCGTCGGCGTGTGCACGCGAGCGGGCGTGTGGTGCGGAGGGCGGGGTGATGTACACACTGGGGCTGATACTGGCGCGGGCGGGGAGCAAGGGTCTGGTCGGGAAGAACGAGCGGGTGCTCGCCGGCAAGCCCTGCATCGAATGGACGATTGACTTTGCGCGCACGCAGCGTCGGCTCGATCGGGTGGCGGTGTCGACGGATGGATCGACGCTGCGTGCGATCGCTGAGCGATGCGGGGTCGACGTGCTGGATCGACCGGAACAACTGGCGACGGACAGCGCGCGGGTAGACTCGTGCGCGCGCGACGCGTTGCTGAAGGCGGAGCACGCGTGCGGCGGGCGGTACGACGCGGTATTGCTCCTGTACGCGAACGTGCCGGTGCGGCCTGATGATCTGGGGGATCGGGCGATGGAACTCCTCGAGCGCAGCGGGGCGGACAGCGTGCAGTCGTACGGGCGCGTGGGCAAGCACCACCCGTTGTGGACGGCGGTCGTGGATGAGGCGGGCGGGGGCGTGCGGCCCTGGCAGGGTGAGCGATTGAACGGCGGGGTGTATCGGCGTCAGGACTTGCCGCCGGCGCACGTGCCGGATGGCGGTGTGCTGGCTGTTCGACGCGAGGCGTTGATGCTGGAGTTGGAGGGCGTGGAGGATGGGCCGCACCGGTTTCTGGGCGCGGATCGTCGCGGGATCGTTACGCAGGCGGGGGCGGTGGTGGACATCGACTGCGAGATGGACGCGATCGTCGCGGAGGTGATGCTGTCGCGACGACTCGGGGGCGGAGAGGTGGCGGCGTGAGAATCAGCGGGCGGGCGATCGGGCCGGGCGAGCCGGTGTACGTGATCGCCGAGATCGGCGTGAACCACGACGGGCAGATCGCTCGGGCGCTGGAGTTGATCGAACGCGCGGCGGAGGCGGGGGCCGACGCGGTGAAGTTCCAGTACTTCGAGACGGATCGGCTGATGAGCCGCGCCGCGAAGCTGGCGGCGTACCAGCGGGCCGCGGGCGAGGCCGATCCGATCGCGATGCTGCGGCGGCTGGAGCTGTCGGCGGACGACCTGGCGGCGTGCGCGGAGCGGGCGCAAAGCACCGGCGTGGATGCGTTGGTGAGCGTGTTTAGCGTCGAACTCGTCGAGCGGGCGGCGGCGATGGGGTGGGAAGCGTTCAAGACGGCGAGTCCCGACGTGGTGCACAAGCCGTTGCTCGAGGCGGTGGCGCGGACAGGATTGCCCATGGTGGTGAGCACCGGCGCGAGCACGCTGGAGGAAGCGGCGTGCGCCCACGGATGGATACGTGACGCGGGGGCGGCGGGGCGGTGCGCGTGGTTGCAGTGCGTGAGCGCGTATCCGACGCCGCTGGAGGAGGCAACGCTGGGCGGGATGGCGAGCCTGGCGCGGGTGGTGCAAGGGCCGGTGGGGTACAGCGATCACACGCCTCACGTGGAGACGGCCCGGCTGGCGGTGGAAGCCGGGGCGTGCGTGCTGGAAAAACACCTGACGTACGACACGGGCGCGACCGGGCCGGACCACGCGGCGAGTTTGGCGCCCGAGGGCTTCGCGCAGTACGTGCGTGTGGCGCGAGGTGCGACGCCTGTTGAGCGCGTCGCGGTCGAGGAGAAGCGGGTGCTGGAGCGCGAGCGGGATGTGCGGCGGGTGAGCCGGCAGTCGATCGTGTTGCGGCGGCGGGTGGAGGCGGGCGAGGTGATCCGGGCGTCGGACGTGACGTTCAAGCGGCCTGGGACCGGGCTCGAGCCGTGGCGGGTAGGCGAGGTGGTGGAGCGGCGGGCGGCGCGGGCGATCGAGTCGGACGTGCCGGTCGTGGACGAGGACGTATTGTGAGCGTGCGTCGTGTGCGGGCTGCGGTGGTGACGGGGACGCGGGCGGAGTTCGGGCTGCTGACGCCGGTGATGCGGGCGATCGCGACGCACGAAGCGCTGGAGTTGCAGGTGGTGGTCGCGGGCGGGCATCTGGTGGGCGAGGAGCCGACGGAGCGTGAGGTGGAAGCGGCGTTCGAGGTAGCCGGGCGGGTGCCGATGCAGGCGCAGGGGGAGACGGGCCGGGCGGCGGACGCTGCGGCGTTGGGGCGCGGGATCAGTGGGTGTGCGCAGGTGTTCGCGGACCTTCGGCCGGACGTGGTGGTCGTGCTCGGGGATCGGATCGAGGCGCTCGCGGCGGCTTCGGCGACGAGCGTGGGTGGAATCGCCGTGGCGCATCTGCACGGCGGCGACCGCGCGGAGGGCGTCGCGGACGAGGCGATGCGACGGGCGATCAGCGCGCTGGCGCACGTGCATCTGCCGGCAACCACGCAGAGCGCCGAGCGGCTGGTGCGGACGGGCGAGGAGGAGTCGCGGGTGCATGTCGTCGGCTCGCCGGCGGCGGACGGGATGCGGGGCGTGGAGCCGGTCGCGGACGATGTGTGGCAGGAGCTCGGGTCGCCCGGGGTGGTGGTGCTGCATCATCCGGCGGGGCTGGGGGACGCGGAGGAGGAGCGGCTGGCGCGGAGCATCGCGGGCGCGGTTGACGGCGAGCGCGTGCTGTGGCTTGCGCCGAATCTGGATGCGGATCGCGAGGTGGTGGAGCGGGTGCGGCGCGAGGCTGGTGTCGGCGGCAACGTGCGGCTGATGGAGCACCTGCCGCACGCGGTGTTCAAGGGGGTGCTGGTGCGGCTGGGGCGTGAGGGGGGCGTGCTGGTGGGGAACAGCTCGGCGGGGCTCATCGAGGCGGCGATTGCGGGAGTGCGCGTGGTCGACGTCGGGCCTCGGCAGGCCGGGCGGGAGCGGTGCGAAAACGCGGTGTGGACCGATGGGAACCGTGTGGCGGACGTGCGGCGAGCGATCGAGGCCGCGCGGGGGCTCGACGTGCACGAAGTTGAGCATCCGTACGGCGACGGGCGGACGGGCCCACGCGTGGCTGCAGTGTTGGCGGGGCTGGAGTTCTCGGACCCCGCGTTGCTGCGCAAGCGTTGTTGGTATTAAGGGTCGGGATCGCGCGGGGTATCGGCACAAACGTCGCAAGTTGGGCGGGTGGGCGGTCGATGGACCAAAGGGACCTTCAACCGAGCAGGGGATTTCGATGAGCGCGACGACTGAAGATCGGCAGCAGGTGGTGGACGCGGCGGTGCGCGAGATCAGCCACATCGCGACCCTGCCAGAGGTGACGGTGCGGATCATCGAGCTGGTCGAGGACCCGACGTCGACCGCGCAGGACCTGCACCAGATCATCGCCAATGACCCGGCGTTGTGCAGCCGGATTTTGAAGGTCGTGAACTCGTCGTTTTACGGGCTGCCGGGGCAGATCGGCTCGATCAACCGGGCGATCGTGCTGCTGGGGCTGAACGCGGTGAAGAACATCGCGATCTCGGCGAGCCTGGCCAAGCTCTTCCGCGGGGGCGATCTGAGCCCGCAGTTCTCGGCCAAGCATCTGTGGACGCACTCGGTGGCTTGCGCCGCGGCGGGCAAGCTCGTCGCCGATGCGGTGAAGCTGGGCGTCCCGGACGAGGCCTTCCTCTCGGGCCTGATCCACGACATCGGGATCATGGTGGAGATGCAGGCGGACCGGAAGAAGCTGATCGAGGTGGTGGAGCGGGTGAAGCCAAATCGCGAAGGCGTGCCCAGCGGCGACATGCTCGAAGCGGAGTTGGACCTGCTCGGCGCGACGCACCAGGACTTCGGCAAGGGGCTGGCCAAGAAGTGGAAGTTCCCGTCGACGCTGGTGAACGTGACGGGCCATCACCACACGCCGATGGAACTGCCCGAGGAAGCGCGGACGCTGCCTTGTGTGGCGTACGTCGCGGACCGCCTGGCGGGGGGCGTCGAGGACGGGTTCCGGCTGGACCTGCCTTCGCTCGACGTCGACGGCGCGGTGCTGGAGCATCTCAAGTTGCCGCAGCCCAAGCTCGACGAACTGCGTGAGCAGGTCGTTGACGCCATCGACGATGTGAAGGCGATGCTGTCCTAGCCGAGCGACGCGCGCGTTCGTGCGGCGCGGCTGTGCTTCAGCCGCTGGGGGTGGGCTGATCGGCTTCGGGGAGCCTTCTGGACCAGGCGTCGAGCATGGCGTGGTCCGTGAGGTCGTACTGGAGGGGGGTAATCGTGATGCAGCGGGCGAAGAGGCGCTCGACGTCGGTGCCGGGATCGGTCTCGTGGAAGTCGAGGCCGCCGGCGGCTGACCAGTAGTATGGTTGGCCGTTGGGTGACTCGCGGGCCTCGAAGCGGTCGACGATGCCGTGGATGTTCATGGGGCAGACGACGATGGGCGGGTGGTCGCGCATCTCTTCGGGGGTGGGCTCGGGCACGTTGACCGCGGTCTGCGGCGCGGTGAGGCCGGCGGCGCGCATGACGGCGGCCGCTTCGGAGGCGGCTCCCGGGTCGTCGTTGGTGTCGGCTTCGCAGCGGGGGATATTGATGTTGAGGCAGGCGTGCTCGGTGAGCAGGCCGGAGTCGATGACGGCGTCGATCGCGCGGCGGGCGTGGGCGGCGGCGACGTCGAACAGCACTTTGCCCGGACCGAGGTGGAGGCTGACGGCGATCGCGGGGACGCCTAAAAAAGCGGCCT
Organism: uncultured Phycisphaeraceae bacterium; assembly: GCA_964440605.1. Lineage (GTDB taxonomy): Bacteria > Planctomycetota > Phycisphaerae > Phycisphaerales > UBA1924 > CAYTSW01. The sequence goes on from CAYTSW010000064.1 coordinate 14,809, forward strand.
CGATGGCGGCGGCGACGGTGCCCGAATAGATGATGTTGATGCCGCAGTTAGCGCCGGCGTTCATCCCGCTGATGAGCACGTCGGGCCGCGAGCCCTGGCCGAAGCGTTCGGGCCAGAGCGAGCTCAACGCGAGTTTGACGCAGTCGGCGGGGCGGCCGTCAACGGCGAGGCCTTCCATGCGTTCGTTGATGCGTTGCGCGCTGACCATGAGCGGTTCGCTGAAGGTGACGCCGTGGCTGGTGGCGGACTGGACGGTGAGCGGGGCGACGGGCCAGACGTCGCCGAGCGGGCGTTCGGGGGTGGTGAGCGCGGCGTGGAGGGCGACGATGCCGGGGGCGCGGATGCCGTCGTCGTTGGTGAGCAGGATCTTCATGAGATCGGAAGAGCACACGTCTGAACTCCAGTCACGTGAAACGATCTC
>CAYTSW010000065.1:0-15170 GCA_964440605.1 uncultured Phycisphaeraceae bacterium
CGCCGGGGGTGGTGGTCTGACCGATGAACGAACCGACGCCGGGGAGGTCGTCGCCCGTGCCGTTCTCGTTGTCAGGGCCGAAGTCGCGCAGGCGGGCGAAGTTGAGGAAGATCTCGGCGACGCCCATCGAGACGTTGCCGTTGGTCACGCTGAAGAAGTGGTCGGCGGTGAAGCCGTCATCGAAGGTGTAACCCGGGACGGAGTCCATCGGATCGGGCGTATCGAGGATGGGGAAGGGGCCGCCGAAGCGCTGGAGGGCCTGGAAGTCGACGTCGGGGTTGCCGATGTAGCTCATGCCCTCGGGGTCGGCGTTCTGGCCGGTGGCGAAGTCGCCGTCCCAGATAAGCCTGTTCTGGCCGAAGTTCGGATCGACGTCGATGAAGACGCTGAGCTTGTTGAAGTCGGTGTTGAGGTTGCCGGTGAACATGAGGTTGAGCGTGCGCTGCGCGCTGCCGCCGCCGAGCGCGGCGTTGTCGATGTAGGCGTAGAGCGCGGCGAGTTCCGAGCCGTTGGCCGCGGCGACGGTGGCGTCGTCGTTGTCAAGGAAGCCGCGACGGTCGATGACCGAGCCGTCGATGACGCCGTCAGCGAGCGGACCGCCGCCGAAGCCGCCGCCAACCGCGGCGTCGGTGCTGGGCATGTCGGGGATGTCGGCGCCGTCGGCGAAGTGGGTCACCTCCATGGAGTCCATGTCGGTGCCGAGGCGGTAGGCGAGGAGGAAGTCGGCCTCGAAGCCTGACTCGAAGGTCAGCCCGACGTAGTTCTGGCTGCGGCCGTCGTCGATGTTGGGGTTGTCGGCCTGAATGGTGTTCTGGCCGCCGGGCTGCACGTCGAAGTAGAGGTACAGACGGTCGAACATGCCGACGTTGCCGCCCGCGAAGCCGTAGAGCACCCAGTCGCTTCCCTCCTGGCGCAGCACGCCGGAGAAGTTGTTGAGCTCGGAGCCCATCGGGTCGTCGTCGGCGCCGATGGTGCCGGCCATCGCGTCGGGGTTGGGCGAGGTGAGGTTCGTGCCGTTGCCGGGGTTGACGTACTGCGGCATGGAGGGATAGCCCGTCATGTCGCGCACGCCGTCCACATCGATCATGGCGGTGGTCGTGGTGTTGATCTGGACCGACTGGTTGCCGGTGATCGTGTCGAAGTTCACGCCCGAGCCGGCGCCGAGCTCGCCCGTGCCGAGGGGCACGCCGCCGAGCACCTGGTTGGAGACGGCGTTGGCGCGGATGAGGAAGCCCGAGACCGCGACGCCGCCCGAACCATCGTTCCCGATCATCGGGTCGTAGCCGATCTCGGAGAGGTTGAGGCGGAACTCGACGCCGTTGTTGACGTCTTCGGGATCGATCATGTTCTCGATGGGCTCGTCCATGCCGCCGAGCGAACCGGCCTGCGGCGCGCCGGCGACGCCGAGCGTGTTCGAGTTATCGAAGTCGAAGCGGGCGATCTCGGTCGGGCTCGTCATGTCCGCGTCGTCGAGCACGATGGGCGCGGGGCGGTTCGTGATGAACGAGCCCTGCTGGTACGACGCGTCGATAGCGGTGAGCTCGGCGAAGTGGCCGTCGCTGAAGTTCGTGCGGTTGTAGCGGACGTACCACTCGGGCGTGAAGCCGGACTCGAAGACGATGCCGGCGTAGTCACCGATCGCCGAGCCGGGCACGCTCATGAAGCCCATGCTCTGGCCCATGGCGGTGACGTCGATGTAGAGGTTGAAGCGGTTGTCGTTGTTCTCGAGGTTGCCGGTGACAACGTAGTTCAGCTCTTCATCGCCGGAGACCTCGACGCCCATTCCGGTCGCGGGGTTGAGCGAGTCGTCGGGGTCCGAGACATAGGCATACAGAGCATTGATCTCCGAGCCATTGCCGCCCTCGCGGGTGGCGTCGGAGTTATCGCCGAACTCGGTGAAGTTGTCCTGGGCCCAGGGACCGGGGGCGCCCGCTGCGGTCTGGACGCTGACGGCCTGCTGATAGCCGGGCTCGTCCGCGATGCCGTCGATGTCGGCGTTGGACAGCGCCGCGCCACCGATCGCGTTCACGGTGACGAACTGCTCGCCGGGATACGTCATGTCGTCGGAGAAGTCGATCGGGAACGAGTTGCCGATGTTGAGGATCTGCTGCGTCGGGTCGGCCCCTCCGATGACCTGGTTGGACAGGAAGTTGCCGCCGGCGAGGAAGCCGCCGATGCGGATGGGCTCGACGCCATCCCAGCCGAGGAAGTCGAGGTTGATGCGTCCTTCGAGGCCGGTGAGGACGGTCCCCGGGTCGCTGTTGAGCGGGCCACCGATGAAGTTGCCCACGCCCTGCCCGCCGACGGGCACGGACTGGTCGGAATCCACCGCCGCGGAGATCGGCCCACGCACGGTGAAGTCGATCACGCGCGAGGCCTGCAGCGCGAGGTTCGCGCCGTAGGGATCGGTGGCACGGCTGCCGTCGAAGGCGACGTCGCCCGCGCCGGCGATGGCGATGCCGGTGGTCGCCAGCAGCGCCGAAGCGGCACACCAGCGCACTGCGTTTCTGGTCGTCATGTCTGTACTCTCTTGCCTCAGCGGACGCCCGAGCCGAGCGGTCAAGGCATCCGGAACACATCTCCTCGGACCCGAAGGGCTACACGCCCGACGAGCCCCTCTACAGGCTCGGTCAAGGCCGCCGATGCGCTTCCACGCATCGGCGGCGCAGGTCATTCACCCATCACGCGCGGCGACGGCGCAGACCGGCAAGACCGGCCAGACCGAGCAGCGTCGCGGCGCCGGGCGTCGGCACCACGAAGGTGTTCCAGTTCTCCCAGACGAAGTCGTTCCCGTCACCGTTGAAACCGGGGTTATCAATGGCGTTGTAGTCGCCCTGCTGAGGAAGCGTCTCGTTCGAACCAAAGCCCGAATCGCCGGTCAGCGCCGACCAGAAGTTGATCGTGTTCGACCCGAACTCCGACAGCGGGATCGAGGCCTCGCGGTCATTATCACCGGAGCCCGACTGGCTCCCATCGAAGCTGATGAACTGCAACTGGTCGGGCGAGCCCGCGAGCTGGAAGAACACAGCGCCGAAATCGGAAAAGACCAGGCCCTGATCCGCACCAAACGGGAAGGTGATGTTGCCCGCATCGCCGCCGAAGAAGTTCGACAAGGCACGACGAGCGCCGTCGCCCTCATCGTTCATGTCGGCTTCGTTGAAGCCGCCGGGCGCCGAATCGAACCAGATCGCCACAACGTTCGCGTTGTTCCCGTCGCTGAGGTTGCTTCCAAGATCGAGGCCGATCTGGAGATTGGAGCCATCCGAGTCCATGTGGATCGAGCCCGAACCCAACGGTCCTCCAAAGCCGGAGCCAGCACCGTTGCTGTACACCGCCGCGTACTCGCCCATGTTGATCACGCCGTCAACGACGGCCGACGACGAGGCCGGATCCGGATCCGTCTCGACCTGAAGTTGCGCCGCCGAAGCAGCACCGGCAGCCGCAACCAAAGCGGCGGCACCGAAAGCAAAACGAACCATCTCTGCATCTCCTAACTGCCGAAGGACACGCGTCCATCGGCTGACGTGTTCTCCCGCGCGTGCGTGGCCACGCGTTTGTGAACGCACAACTCGCCGAACCCGCCGCGCGGGAAGGTGGTTCAGACGAGCGGCCGCGTGAAAGAGAGGCACCGGCACGCTTCGTGCGCGGCTGGAACTCTCTCGGCGACCAGTAAAACGGTACACCACCGCAGCGATGCGCTCAATCAGAATCCGCCAAACCCGTACGCAAAGCCGTAATCGTCGCTTTCCCCCTCAATCTGAACAGGAACCAGACAACCCTCTTTATTCACCGGTAAAGCGCTTTACCACAAGGGTAACCACCATGCTTTTCGACGGCGCACCGGTGCGCCAGTCGACGTCCGATCATCAGTGCTCGGGAGGCTTCCGCCGACGCTTCAACTCACCACGCTGCTTCTTGGCGTCCAGTCGGCGTTGCTTGGACGCGCGGGTGGGCCGCGTCGCGATGCGCCGCTTGGGCGTTACGCGGCTCGCCCGCACCAACTCCCCCAGACGCGCGACACACGCCTCTCGATTGCGCCGCTGCGAGCGTGATTCGTCGCAGACGATGATCAGCTCGTCGTCGTCCGTGAGCAAGTGACTCGCCAGCCGACGCAGCCGCGTACGCGCGAGTTCGTCGATCGGCACGTCGTACACCGCCACCCGCAGCTCCACCTTCGTCGCCCGCCGGTTGACGTTCTGCCCGCCCGGCCCGCTGGCGCGCACCGCCGAGAACGTCAACGCCGCGCTCGGTATCGACACGCCCGGCGTGACGAAAACCACGTCGGCGCGCATCCGCTCCTCGGGCTCGGGCGGTGGCTCGGGGTCTCGGGCCATGCGGGCACGGTACGCTCCCGTCGGCCGCCGCAAAAGAAAGGACCCCCGATGCCGCCCGCCTTCGCGCTTCGCGTTCGACCGCTCGCTGTCCTCGTGCCAACGCTCGCGCTCCCTGCGGCTCCGGCGCTGGCGCAACCGTCCGACAGCGCGACCCGAGTCGAACCGGCACCGAGCCTGCTGTCGCTCGAGCGTCAGCCCGTGCCCTGGACGATCGAGCTGGCGCCGATCGTTTGGGGCGCCGCGATCGAGGGTGACTTCACGCTGGGCGGCGCGAACGAGTTCGACGCCCGCGACATCAACGCCGACGAGCCTTCGATCTCCTGGGGCGGGCGCGCCCTGCTGCGCGCAGGCAAGCTCTCGCTCCATGTCGAAGCCTTCCACCTCGCCAACGACAGCGACAACCAGACCGCCTCGCAGACCATCGCCGCCAACGCCCTGACCATCCCCCGCGGCAGCCTCGTCGACTGGGAGTTCGAGTTCACCAACTTCAAAGGCGCGGTGGGCTACGCCTTCGAACCCTTCGTGAAAAACGACGACGTCACCGCCTTCCTCGACCTCTACGCCGGCTTCCGATACGCCGATCTCTCCTGGGAACTCGCCTCGCCGGGCATCGGCTCGACCTCCACCGACAACGCCTGGGCCCACCCCCTCATCGGCGCCCGCCTCACCCTCGACCTGCCCTACAACTTCGAGTTCGGCCTCGAAAGCGACATCGGGATCCAGCCCCTCGGCGAGGAGACGAGCTTCGCCTGGGAGATCCTCGTGGGATTCCAGTGGGAGCCCGTCGAGAACGTCGGCGTCCGCTTCGGCTTCCGTCACATCTCGTCGAACTTCGAGAGCGACTCCGACAACGGCGACGAGAACGACTTCGACTTCTTCGCCGCGGGCCTCTATGGCTCGGTGGTGGTGCGGTTTTGACGCGCGCCTTGGCGATCCCGGGCCATACCCTGTGCGCATGCGCATCATCGGCGGCTCGCTCCGCAGCCGGAAACTCAACACCCCCAAGGACGACTCCGCCACCCGCCCGCTCCCCGACCGCGTGCGCGAGGCGATCTTCAACATGCTCGGCGCCGACCACGTCGAGGGGCGCGTCGTCGTCGATGCCTTCGCCGGCACCGGCTCCTTTGGCATCGAAGCGCTCAGCCGCGGGGCCGATCGGGCCGTCTTCATCGAGCGCGACAAGGACGCCGCCGCCCTGCTCGCGCGCAACCTCCACGAGCTCGAGCTCGAAGATCGCAGCGATCTGACGAAGGCCGACGTCCTCAGCCCCGCCGCCTTCGCCAGTGTGCCCCGGCCCGTGCACCTGGCCCTCTTCGACCCGCCCTACCCGATGATGCAGGACCCGCCCGTGCGCGACCGCATCCTGCGCCGCTTCGTGGACGTCGTCGCGCTGCTCGACCCCGAGGGCTTCGCCATCCTGCGCACGCCCTGGCCCTTCCGCGACCGCATCCCCAAGCCCGACGACCCCGAGCGCTTCGACCTCGTTGAAGTCGCGCTCGAACTCGACGGCGCCTACGGCCCCGAAACGCACGTCTACGGCTCGACCGCCATCCACCTCTACATGCACCCGGACAACGACCCCGACACCGAGGCTTCGCGGGCGTGACCGCCGACCCGCGCCAGCTCGCCTCCGAGATCGTCCGCGCCCTTCAACAAAGCGGGCACACCGCCTACTTCGCCGGCGGCTGCGTGCGTGACGAACTGCTCGGCCTGGCGCCCAAGGACTACGACGTCGCGACCGACGCCACACCGCAGCGCGTGCAGGAACTCTTCCCGAAGGCACAGGGCGTGGGCAAGGTCTTCGGCGTGATGCTGGTCCGCGAGCGGGGCATCACGACCGAGATCGCCACGTTCCGCGAGGAAGAAGGCTACACGGACAAACGCCGCCCCGACGCGGTGCGTTTCTCGACGCCCGAGCGCGATGCCCAACGGCGCGACTTCACCATCAACGCCCTGTTCATCGACCCGCTCGACACCGCCGAGAATCCGCGCGGGCGCGTGATCGACTTCGTCGATGGCCGACGCGACCTCGCGTCGGGCGTGATCCGCGCGGTGGGAGACCCGGACGAGCGGCTCGCAGAGGACCACCTTCGCGCGCTGCGAGCCGTGCGCTTCGCCGCCCGCTTCGGCTTCACGATCGACAAGGCGACCGGCGGCGCGATCGCGCGGCACGCGCGGGAGCTGGCGGGCGTCTCGAGCGAGCGCATCGGCACAGAGATCCGCGGCATGCTCGCCGGCGTGCGGTCCGACCAGCGAGGACGGGCGGCCAAGCTCCTCGCCGAGCTGGAACTCGACGCGGTCGTAGTCCATGGCGATGCGCCGGCGGATCGCGCGTTCCATGCGCTCGAGCGCTTGCCCGATGCCGCGCCGTCGGTGGATGCCCTCGCGGCGTGGGCCGCCGATCACCTAGCCGCCGGCGGAGACGATCCCACGCCGTGGACCGACGCGCAGTCCGACGCGCTGGTCAAGCGGTGGCGGCGGGCGCTGCTGCTGACGAACGACGAGACCGCCGGCATGCGGGCCCGCCTGCGGGCCGCCCGTGTGCTCGCCCGCGAGTGGGACGCGCTGTCCGTCGCCCGGCAAAAGCGTCTCGCCGCCTCCGAGGGCTTCCCTGCCGCCGCCGCGATCGTGGGCGCCCGGGCGCCGGAAGCTGAAGCCGCGATCGCGCGGGACGTCGACGCGCTCCGTCGCACGCCCGGCGGGCTGGCACCCCCTCCACTCGTGACGGGTGACGACCTCATCGCGGCCGGCCTGGCGCCCGGCCCGAAGTTCGGACTCTGGTTGGAGAGGCTTTACGATGCTCAGCTCGAAGGAGCACTGACATCAACCGAACAGGGCGTGGCTGAAGTCCGCGGCTGGGCCGAAGATCGGGGATGAGTGCGGAGCCAGCGGGACCATCAGGAATTCCGGCTCCCGTTCCTGCGTTGGCGAGAACCGGGCCGCGGGCTCACCTTTATACTCAGGGGTGGTGGACCGGCATGCGCCCAAGGTGCGGAGCGCGTGCCGGGCTGATTGGACGCCAGTGCCGCGATGATGGTCGCGGAACGGTATTTGTTTGGGCAATGTCGCGGAATCATTCGTCGCGCGCCGCGGTTGGCTGAACGTCACCGTGGAGCGTGCAGCCGCGACAGAGCCGGCATACCGCGTTGTTTGCACGGGCGTCCGACCGCTTCATATTGATCAGGGACGCTGGACGTGTGTTCGTTGGGTGGCTTCAGGAAGGTTTACCATGCTGTATCGACTGACCCGAGGAGTTCTCAGCGCGGCCGTGGCCGTGTCGGCGTTGTCGCTCATCGCCATCCCGACGGCGCCCGCAGCCGCTCAGACGGGTGAAGCCACGACCGAAACCTACGACCAGATCACGCTCACGAACGGCGAAGTGCTCAAGGGGAAGATCCTCGAAGAGACCGGCTCTTCGGTGCGTTTCGAGTGGCACAGTCCGTTCGGCAAGGTCGTCCGCCAGTACAAGCGGGGTGACATCCTCGACGTCAAGCGCGATCTGAAGCGCGACGCGGTGGAGACCGCCGCCGCCGCGACCGACTCCAACACCACCGACGCTTCCAAGCGCGAGGACTACGACGAGTCGCGTGGGCCCGGCGACCCGAACGACCCGGACACGACCAAGGTCGCCTTCTACCGCGTGGTGGGCGACATGTCGCGCGACATCACGCAGACGCCCGTCGACTGGATGTTCCGCGCCGCCGACGAGGCGTTCGGCGACGCGATTCCCAACCCGCGCAAGCGCTCGGAAGACGACCCCGACACCATTGTCGATCCGGAAACACGCGACAAGCACATCTTGGTGCTGTACCTCGACGCGATGACGCCGACGCGCGGCGAGGGCGACATCGGCGCCTTCAAGGGCCAGGACATGGCCGACGCCTTCAAGCATCACGTGCAGGATCGCGGCCGTCGCACCGTGTTCTGGGTCAAAAACGCGATGAACGCCGCGGCTTACGTGCCCTGGGTCAGCAACGAGGTCTACATGGCCCCGGAGTCCAACTGGTTCTACGACGGGGTCATCGAGGCCATGTTCTCCGACATGGACGAACGTGTCGCCGAAAAGCAGATGGGCATTCTTATCAACACCGTGATCGGTTACGCCAACGGCGGCGGTTACTCCGAGATCGCCGGCCCGCTGATCCGCTCCATGCTTCGCGAGAAGTACTGGCTCGCCGCCCGATGGACGGGCGTGACGCCCGAACTGATGGGCCGCCAGCCCAGCGCCGAAGAAATGGCGGCGGGCTGGGAGGTCATCGTCGATGACGGCGTGGGCGACCGGAACGACGACGACGCCAAGTGGGTGCGCGACCCCAACGACCGGCTCGTGCTTCGCGCCCGCAACGCGATGCTGCTGGGCGTCTCCAAGGGCACCGTTGCCACCTTCGGTGACCTCATGGCCCTGCTCGGCATCGAGCGCAACTACTACCGCCTCGAGCACAACATCCAGCGCCGCATGGACGAGTGGCAACACCGCCTCGCCCGCTTCGACGACTACGCCCACCCGGGCAACCAGCAGACGCCCCCGGGCGAGTGGTGGGTGCAGTTCAACGAGGTTCAGGTCGCCGGCGACGCTCGAGCCCGCGAGCGCGCTCGTGGACGCCAGCTCAGCCTGCTCGGTCGCATCAAGAACGCGATCCTACGCGTGAAGGAAGTCGTGGACCCCAACGGCCAGTTCATCGCGCAGATCGAGAACATGGAAGAACAGATCCGCAAGCAGCAGGAAATCGACGACGCGAATAACGGCCCGCTCGGCCGAGGCGGCGGGGGTGGCCGCGGCGGCGGAGGAGGCGGCGGCGGCCTCGGCGTCCGCTAAACCCCACGCCCCACCACACGATTCACCGACGATCGATCCAAGGAGCAGACTCACCATGATCCGACGCATTCTCAAGACCGCGGCAGCCGCGACGTGCGGCCTCGCCGTCGCCGTCACGGGCCTGGCCATCACGCAGGCCGCGACTTCCACCGCCGCACTCGCCGTCCAGAACGATCAGGCGGAGCGCATCACCCTCAACAACGGCACCGTTTACGAGGGCGAAGTAATCCGGGAGGGCGACAGCTTCCTCTTCATCCGCGCCAAGGTCGGCGGCGTGTTGAAGAACCAGATGGTCCGCAAGGCGGATATCGCCTCGCGTGAACTCGTCGGCCAGGACGCCCCCGAGGCGGAAGACACCCACGATGCCCGCTCCAACGTCGCGGTGAACGATCCCTTCACCCCCGAAGCGAAGGTGATCCCCGAGGGTGCGACCCGCATCGCCTTCCTCACCCTGCACAAGGGCGTAGGCGAGTACTTCAACAAAGTGTCCCTCAAGCGCGCCGTCGAGATGCTCGACGACCTGCCCGAGCGTGAACGCCCCGACATCGTGGTTCTCCACATCAACTCTCCCGGCGGGATTAGCCTCGAGCGTGAGGCGATGAGCGAGTACATCCACCACGAGCTCAAGAGCAAGTATCGCACCGTCGCCTGGGTCGAGTGGGCCATCTCCGCCGGCGCCATGACCGCGTGGACCTGCAACGAAATCCTTGTGACCGAAGACGCCTCCATCGGGGGCTGCACGACGTGGTTCGGCGGCGGCACCGCCGTCGAGGGCATGGACCTCGAGCGCGTCTTGTACAACATGGAGATCGTCTCCAAGTGGGGCAAGAAGGAGCCACTCGTCATGCGGGCCATGCAGATTCAGATGGGTCTGTCGGCCGACATCGACGAGGACGGCAACGTGACGTGGTACGCCGACGAAACGTCCGGCGAGTTCCTCGTGAACCCGAGTGACGAGGTCCTGACGATGACCGCGCCCAATGCGGTGAAGTTCAGCGTCGCCGAGGCGGTCGCCAACAACAAGGACGAGGTCGCCCGGGCGCTGGGCTGCACCGAGTGGGTCGAAGTCGGTCAGGAGGCCAACGAGTACCTGTTCAAGTTCCGCGAGAACGTCGAGCGGGCGCGTATCAAGCTGGGCCAGCTCTACCAGTACCTCCAGCAGGACATCGCGGCGGCACAGGCCATCGCCAACCAGAACGAGCGCGAGAAGCAGGTCGGCAAGGCCATGCAGCGCGTGCGTCAGATGCGCGCCTGGCTCGACCGCGTCCCCTCGCTGGCGCAGTGGACGCAGTTCACTTACGAGCTCATCGACCAGCTCGAGCGCGAGGTTGAACGCATCGCCCGCAACATCTGACGCCCTCGCCTCGACACGCTCCCCATCGATCAAGCGGGGCCGGGCTCTCGACGGAGCCCGGCCCTTTTTATGCCCATACCGCCCGCAACCGTGCGCACACTCCTCCGCTTCGCCGCGGCCGTTGCGCTTGTCACGATGGCGACCGCCGCGCTCGCTCAGCCGCAGCAGCCCCTGCGCGTCGCGACGCTGCCGCTTGGTCAGGGGGTCGACTCCGTGATCGGTCTTCATGTGACCGACGAGGCGCTCAGCGAGGCGATCGACGAGATCGACCGCCTCGACGCCGACGATCGCCCCGATGTAATCGTGCTGGAGATCGACGCTGGAGGCGGCTTCGTCGCGGCGGTGCCCGCGCTCGCCGAGGGCATCGCGCACGACCTGGGCGACCGCGCCGCGGTCGTCGTCCGAGTCCGTCGGGCGATCAGCGCCGCGGCACTGGTCGCGTTGGCGGGCGAGACGATCGTCTTCGATCCCGCGGGCGTCATGGGAGGAGCGAGTGCCTCTCAGCGCATCGGCGGCGCGGACGTGCAGACAACCGCACGGGACGAGCACGCCGCCCGCCTCATCGGCGCCAAGTGCGCCGTCCTCGGGGGTCACGACGCGATGATCGCCCGCGCGATGCAGACCACGCTCGGGCTGGCGCGCCGCACCGTCTCGGCAGGCGATCGGTACCTCATCCCCGCCTCCGGCCGCGAACCGAGCGCGCACACCGAGATCCTCCACCCCGCCGGCGAGGTGCTCACGCTCAACGCCCACGACGCCGAGGCGCTCGGCCTGAGCAGCGGTGTTGCGAGCGACGCGCACGCCGCGGCGCTGCTCGCGCTCGAGCGGGCTGAATCCACCCCGACGCGCGAGGTCGGACAGCAGCCGGCCGCGGCGCTCGAACGGGCTCACCGCCTCGCGCAAAAGCACCTCGAGACGATCGAGTCGCTGCACAACGAGTCGCAAGCGGTGCTCGTCGCCGCCGAAACGCCCGATCTCGATGACGCGGCCAAGGTGGCCATCGAGCGCGATGGGCTGGAAGTCCTCGAACGCCTGGAGACGATGGTGAAGCGTCACGCGCGGGCCGCGCTGCAACTCGGCCTCGACGAGGACGCGGTGGTCTCCATGCGCGTGCGCCTGCGCCAGCTCAGCCGCGCCGCGCCATCGACTCCGACGGCCCCAGCCTCACGCTGACGCCGGTACCATCTCGATCCCGCCCGACGCCCGGCGAACCCGACGTCGGCAACTCACCAGCCCCTCGCACCCGCAGGAGTCCGCGATGACCACCGCCCCCGGCAGCGGCTTCGTCCCCGACCCGCTCCACGCCAGCACCTGGATCAACCTCGAAGGCTACTACAACGCCCTCCGCGAGCGCGGCGTCGACGATGACGCCGAGCTCGAAACCTGGCTCATCGACCGAGGCGAGCTCGACTCCGCCGCCGGCGAAACCCGCGCCAAGCTCTACATCAACATGACGCGCCGCACCGACGACGAGTCGACGATGAGCGCGTGGTCGAGCTATCTCGACGAGGTGCCGCCCAGGCTCAAGCCCGTCACGTTCGAGCTCGACCGCAAACAGGCCGAGTTGATGGACCGGCTCGACGCCGGCGAACGCTTCGCCGTGCTGGCGCGCAAGACCAGGAACGCCGTCGAACTCTTCCGCGAGGAAAACGTCGAGCTCCAGACGCAGGAAGCCAAGCTCGACCAGCAATACGACAAAGTCTGCGGCGACATGCTCATCGACTGGGAGGGCGAGCAGCGCACCATCCCGCAGATGGGCAAGCTCCTCCAGGAGGACGACCGCGACGTGCGCAAACGCGCCTGGCGAGCCGTCGCCTCCCGACGCCTGCAGGACCGCGCGGAGATCGAGCGCATCTTCGACCGGATGATCGAACTCCGGCAGAAGATGGCGCGCAACGCCGGCTTCGACAACTATCGCGACTACGAGCACCAGGCCAAAGACCGCTTCGACTACACGCCCGACGACTGCGCGACGTTCCACGAGGCCGTCGAAAAACACGTCGTGCCCTTCCTGCGCGAGAACCAGGCGCGTCGCCAGCAGTCGCTGGGCGTGGACCCGCTGCGCCCGTGGGACCTGGCGGTCGACGAGCACGGCCGCCCGCCGCTGCGCCCCTTCGAGCGCGGCCAGGAACTCGTCGAGAAGACGCGCACCGTCTTCGAGCAGCTCGACCCCCAACTCGCCGAGCTCTTCCGCACGCTGGGCGACGACGTCGGCGGCGGTTCGGAAGGCTGGCTCGACCTCGAAAGCCGCAAGGGCAAGGCGACGGGCGGGTATCAATACGAGCTGCCGCGCTCGAAAAAACCATTCATCTTCATGAACGCCGCGGGCCTGCACCGTGACGTCGAGACGATGATCCACGAAGCGGGCCACGCTTTCCACAGCCTGCTCTGCGCGCACCAGCCGATCGCTCCGCACCGCGACTACCCGATCGAGTTCGCCGAGGTCGCGTCGATGGCGATGGAGCTGCTGACCATGCCGTACTGGGACGCGTACTACCCCAACGAAGGCGACGCCGACCGTGCGCGGCGTCAGCAGCTCGAAGGGTCCGTCACCATGCTCGCATGGATCGCGACCATCGACGCCTTCCAGCACTGGATCTACACCAACCCCGGCCACACCCCCGAACAACGCGCCGATCATTGGGTCAGCCTGCGCGAACGCTTCGGCGGGATCGAATCATGGGACGGCCTCGAAGAAGAACGCCGCTACGAATGGCAACGCCAGGGCCACCTCTTCGGCGTGCCCTTCTACTACATCGAGTACGGCATCGCGCAGCTCGGGGCCCTCGGCGTCTGGCTCAACAGCCTCAAGCACGGCCAGGAACGCGCCCTCACCGACTACAAAAGAGCCCTCTCCCTCGGCGGCACCCGTCCCCTGCCCCAACTCTTCCAAGCCGCCGGCGTCCCCTTCGACTTCGGCCCCAGGCGCGTCGAGGAACTCGTCGCAGCCGTGCGGGCCGAACTGGACAAGCTGCCCGCATAACCGCACCGTTCCCTTCGTGTGCCACGGCTTGCTCGCAAGCCGTGCCCGCCTACGCCCACTCCAAACCCCGCTCGCGAAGCATCCAACACGCGGGTTGCAAGCAACCCGTGGCACATTCAGCGCGGCATGAGTAGCCGCGGCCCACGAGCCGGCGGGCTTATTCCCTCAACTCCGGGGCCGCTTCATCCGTACCATTCCGCATGGACCCACTGACGCGCCTCACCCGCGCCGCGACCCGTCGCACCGTGCTCCGCACCTTCCTGCGCACCAGCGGGCTGCTGCTCGCGGTCGGATCCGGTGTCGGACTCATCGGCGTGACCGTCGATCGCCTCATCGGGCCCGGCTTGCCCTGGTGGGTGTGGCTCGCACCGCCCGCGGGCCTCGCGCTCGTCGGCGCCGCGGCCTATGCATGGCTGCGTCGCCCCGAGCCGGTCGAAGCGGCATGGCTCGTCGATCGCTCGCTCAATCTGGATGAGCGCCTGAGTTCCGCCATGGCGCTGCGCGAGCGCACGCAGGGCGACCCCTTCGTCTCCATCGCGGTGCGCGACGCCGAGCGGCTCGCAGGATCGATCAGGGTCCGCCAGGCGATGCCGCTGAAGCTCGGATGGCCCTGGATGGTCTGGCCGGCTGCGGTCGCCGCGGGCGTGAGCGTAGGTCTGTTCGTCCCGACGCTCGACCTGCTCTCCGACCCGCAGCGCGAGGCCGAGTTGCGTCTGGCGCAGGCCGCGTCCGAAGAAGCCGCGCAGGACGTCCAACGCACCGTCGAGGATCTGCGCCAGGAAGTCCAGGGCGAAGACGAAGCCGCCGTCGTCGACGAGCAGTCGCTCGCCGAACTCGACGAGATCCAACGCGAGTTGGCGGCCCAGCAGCGCGACCCCGACGAAGCGCGGGCCGAAGCCGCCGGCGTGCTCGAGCGCCGCGCGCGGTCGCTCGAGCAACAGGCCGAGCAGCGCGAGCGCCGCGAAGACGCGACGCGCGAGCTCTTCGAACAGCTCGACTCGAGCGATCAGAACGCCGAGGGGCAGTCCGAGCAGGACGCCATCCAACGCCTCGCCGAAGCGCTCTCGCGGGCCGAGGGCGAGGAGGCGGCGCAGGCGTTGGAAGACCTGCAACGGCAGGTGAGCGAGATGAGCGAGGCGGAGCGCCAAGCCGCCGCCGAGCGTTTGCGCGAGTTGTCGTCGGAACTCGAACGCCTCGCGCAGGAAGGTGAGCAGGGCACCGAGCAGCAGCGACAGGAACTGCTCGAGCGACTCATGGAAAACGGCCTGACGCGCGAGGCCGCCGAACGTCTGCTGGAAGAGATGGACCCCGAGGAGCTCCGCCGTCAGCTCGAAGAGCGCGGCCTCGACGAACTGACGGCCGACCGTCTGGCCGATGAACTCGCCAAGCGCAACGCCGAGCGCGAAGCGCAGGAAGAAGCGAGCGAGACGGCTCGGGATGTGTCGCAGGGCCTCGACGAAACCGCCCAGGACGTCGAGACCCCGCCCGTCGAACCAACACCCCCCGCCGACCCGGCCGCTGAACAGCCGAACGACCAGCAAACTCCGCCGGACCAGCAGCAGGGCGAACCGGGCCAGCAGGGCCAGAACGAACAGCCCCAACAGCAGCCCGGCGAGCAGCCCGGGCAGGGCGAGCAACAGCAGCCCGGCGAGCAGCCCGGGCAAGGCGAGCAACAGCAGCCCG
>CAYTSW010000066.1:0-15147 GCA_964440605.1 uncultured Phycisphaeraceae bacterium
GCGTAGACCTGCGCTCCGTCCTGGACTTCGACCGGCAGCGCCTCACCGGTGAGGCTCGCCTGGTTGACCGACGAGGTACCGGTGATGACCTCGCCGTCGACGGGCAGGTTCTCGCCCGCGCGGACGCGGACCACGTCGCCGATCGCGAGCGAGGCGATGCCGACTTCGACTTCCTGCCCATCCTCGGAGATGCGGCGGGCGGTGTCGGGCGTGAGGCCAACGAGCTCTTCGATCGCCCGGCGGGCGCCCCACGCCGTGCGACGCAGGCCCAGATCGAACATCACGAGGATGAAGGCCACATAGCCGGCAGCCTCGAACATGCCGATGGCGATCGCGCCGAGCAGGGCGAGCGTCGCCAGGGTATTGGTGCTGGTCTGTCCGGCGCGAATCTCACGCCAGGCGGCGACCGCGAGGCCCGCGGTCAGGATGATCGCCCCGATGGCCGCGGGGAGCTGGACGAAGTCAACGGCCCCCAGGCCCAGCCAGTTGGCGAGGGTGGTGGTGAAGACCAGCAGCCCACAGACGAGGTAGAGGAAGATGGCGCGTTCGATGCCGCTGGCGTGCTGGCTCGCCGAGCGCGCGTCCTCGTCATCGCCGAAGTTCTTGGAGGGCGCGTGCACGCCGGTCCCGCTCACCACATTCATCCACATGCGATCTGGACTCCGTCAGGAAGGGTCGTCATCGGGCTCGAGAGGCCCCGCGAACGCCCGCGCATCGGGGCGTCCGACCGATCGCGAGCGTACCACCGCGCCCGGACGATCAGCGGCCGAACATCCTAGTCCCACACCCCTCCCGCGTGACGTGCCTGTTCTCTACGCGGGCCCCGCTCCTACGGTTCAGCCATGCGCATCACCATCCTTGGCGACGGCCAGATGGGCCTCGTCCTCGCACAGGTCCTCACGCAGGCGGCTCAGCCGGAGCGCTCTGCGATGTCATCCGACGCCGGCACGCCTCCCGAGTTGGTCCTCTGGGGGCACGACCCCCATGCCGTGCAGAGCCTGGCCCAGACGCGTTCCTCGCGACGCCTGCCCGGCTTCTCGCTGCCCGAAGCGGTGCGTGTGACCGAGTCGGCTTCTGGGGCGCTGGAAGAGGCCGACCTGATCGTCGCGGCGTCACCGACGCAGTTTTTGCGCTCCGTCTGGACTCGGGTGCGCGACCGCGTGCCGCCGCCCGACCGGGCGGCGATCGTCAGCGTCGCCAAGGGCGTGGAGAACGACACGCTCCTGCGCCCGACGCAGGTCCTGCGGGAGGTGCTGGCGGACGACCCCGACGCGGCGGCGCGCCCGATCGCGGTCCTCAGCGGACCCACGATCGCCGCGGAACTCGCCCGCTGCCTGCCCGCGACGATGCTCGCGGCGAGCGATGACGCCGAGCTGGCCCGGCGGGTCCAGCGCCTGTTCACCACGACGTGGTTGCGGGTGTACACCTCGACGGATCCGCTCGGCGTGGAACTCGCCGGCGCCACCAAGAACGTCATCGCCATCGCGGCCGGGATCATCGACGGGCTCCAGGCGGGCTTCAACGCCAAGAGCGCGCTGCTCGCGCGCGGGCTGGCGGAGATCGCCCGCCTCGGCGCCGCCATGGGCGCGAGCCCCGAAACCTTCTTCGGCATCGCGGGCGCGGGCGACCTGGCGACCTCCTGCTTCAGCCCGCAGGGCCGCAACCGCTCCTGCGGCGAGGCGCTGGGCAAGGGCCGATCTCTCGACGAGATCATCGCCTCGACGCACTCCGTCGTCGAAGGCGTCGCGACGACGCGCTCGGTGATCGAACTCGCCAAGCGCTACCGCGTCGACATGCCCATCACCAGCGCCGTGCACGCCGTGCTCTACGAGAGCGTCGATCCCATCGACGCCATCAGCGCCCTGATGAGCCGCGAGATGAAGGAAGAGCGCATCGCGTAGCGCGGGGGGGGTGTTTGGGTGCCACTGACCCGGCTTTGCAGGTCAGTGCCGGCTTGCGCCCTTCAGTTGCCCCGCGACGCCGGCAACTCGCCCACATACACCACCGCGTCCGCCCGGTTCAGGTCGTCATCCCGCAACACCCCATCCGTGGGCGGCTCCTCGGCGACCATCGAGACGGTGTACACGAGGCGGTTCGGCGCCAACTCGCGCAGGCGCGTCAGCGTCCCGCCCTCGTAGTCGGTGTGGAACTGCCCGATCACGAGGATGACGGGCCGCCGCCCGCGCTGCAGCAGGCGAGCGACCGACTGCGCCATCGTCGCGTCCCACACCTGCTGGGCGCGGAAGAAGGCCTCGACCTGCTCCTCCATCTTCCGGCGCTCGGCTTCGAGCTCTTCCTCGGTCTTCTCCGGCTCGCCATCGGCGCCCGCTCCGGCGCTGTGGGAAGCGAACATGCCCGACATCAGCTCGAAGAAGCGGTCGCGGTAGGCGCCGTCGTCGAGTTGGGCGGGGACAGTGAAGAGCGCGGTCTGAACCGGATTGGTGAGCGCGCGCAGGCGGTCGTAGCCATCGGTGCGCGCGAGGCGGACGTAGCGGCGTGGAGCGTTGGCCGCGACCACGGGGAGCCCGCGCTGCTTTGCCGCCTCGAGCATGCGCGCGTGCCCGGGCGGGTAGCTGCTCGCGCTGAGGTCGGCGTTCTCGCGGAAGGCCTCGCCGTCGGTGATGTCCGCGAGGTAGTCGTCGATGTGCACCTGCTGGTCGCGCTCAAAGAACTCGAGCGCCAGAGCGCCGCGGCCGGTGTCCTGCTGCTCCAGCACGTCCTCGAGGAGCACCGCCGCGGTGCGCAGGCCCATCGGGTGGCCGTGCACCTCGCCGATGAGGATGGCGTCGGCCCCGCCCGCGCGTCGGACGAACTGCTGCCACGTCATCCGCTCGCCCGTGCGCCCATCGGCGACCACCAGCGTGCGCGCCCGCTCGTCCGTCACGGGGCTCGACTCGGCGACCCGCTCATCGGTGCGTCCGTCTGCGGATGACGCACACCCCCCGGCCAGCATCCCGACCAAAACCATCGCGACAACGACCAACACACTTTTGCACAGCATGGGCACCTCGCACCACGGGGGCGGCAGGGGGGCGAAAGGACCGAGTCCGCGAGGAGCCTATGCCCTTGCGCGATCGCCGTGGCGCACTACTGCGTCTGGTTCCAGCCCGTGACGCTTGTGCCGTTGACCTCGTTGAAGAGGTCGAGCGTCGCCTGGTTGGTGCTCTGTTCCGGTACGCGGAACATCACCCGCCCGTTGTCGGGGTTGTACCAGATGGACCCCCAGCCGCTCTGGACGGCGCGTTCGATCGTTTTGTGGCGCATGTAGAGCTTGTTGGGCCCGCCCCGGTCGATGTCGTAGACGGGCATTTCGGGGTCGTGATAGGGGTTGAGCAGGTGGTTGCCGTCCTGCGTTTCGAGCACGTCGTCGAGGTTGGGTGGGTAGCCGCCCTCGCCGCCGTTGACGATCGCGTCGTTCATCCGCCAGTGTTCGACCGCGGTGACGAGCGCGGCCCGGGCGCCCTTCGCCGCGCTCACCTCGGCGCGTTCGCGGTGGCTCATGTACCGGGGGATCGCCACGCCGGCGAGGATGGCCAGCACCACCAGCACCGCGATCAGTTCGACCAGCGTGAACGCCCGACGACGCATCGGCACCCTTTCTTTGGATGGTGAGACTCCCCTCGTGCATCGACGCGCCCCGAGGGATGATCCAGACCGGCGGACCGCGCCGGGCTTATCGGGGTCAAGCCGTGCCGTTCGCACCGCGGCCCCGCACGCTCAGCCCGGCGCGGGTACGCTTGCGCGAGGCCTCGCGCAGCGGCGTACGGAGCGAGCATGACCACCGTCGTTTTCTATTTCCAGGTCCATCAGCCCCACCGCCTGCGCCCCTACACCGTCTTCGACACCGACCCGAACTACTTCGACGACACACTCAACCGCGAGATCCTGCTCAAGGTCGCCGACCGCTGCTACCGCCCCGCGACGCGGCTCATGCTCGAACTCGTGCGCCGTTACGAAGGGCGGTTCCGGGTCTCGTTCTCGCTGACCGGCACCGTCATCGACCAGCTCGAGCGGTGGGCGCCCGACGCGCTCGATCTCTTCCGCCGCCTCGCCGATTCCGGCTGCGCCGAGTTCCTCGCCGAGACGTACCACCACTCGCTGGCTTTTCTTTACTCGCGCGAGGAGTTCGTCGCCCAGGTCGACATGCACGAGCAGCGTCTGCGCGACGCGTTCGGCGTCACCCCGCGCGTCATCCGCAACACCGAGCTCACCTACAACAACGATCTTGCGCACTTCGTCAACGAGATGCGCGACGGGGAAGGCAAACGCCGATACCTCGGCGTGCTCACCGAAGGCATCGATCGCATCCTCAACCACCGAACGCCCGACCGCGTCTACCGCCCGCCCAACACCGGCCCGGGCCACGACGATGCCCGCCCCTTTGCGCTGCTGCTCAAGAACTATCGCCTCAGCGACGATATCGCATTCCGCTTCGGCAACCGCTCGTGGCACCAGTGGCCGCTGACCGCCGACACGTTCGCGCGCTGGGTTCACCGCATCAATGGCGACGGGGACGTCTGCAATCTGTTCATGGATTATGAATGTCTGGGCGAGCACCAGCCCGCCGACACGGGCATCTTCCAGTTCATCGAGCACCTTCCCCGAGCCGTGCTGGAGCACGCGCCGGGCGAGAATGAGTTCGCGACGTGTTCCGAGGCCATGCGTCTGCACGACGCGACCGACACGTTCGACGCGCCCAACATGATCTCCTGGGCCGACACGGAGCGCGACCTCTCGGCGTGGCTCGGCAACGCGATGCAGGCCGAAGTGCTCCGCAAGACGTACGACCTCGAAGACCCCATCAAGCGCGGCGTGCAGAACGACAGCGATCACGCCTCGCGGTTCGTCGGCCTCCTCGACGACTGGCGCCGGCTCACCACCAGCGACCACGCGTACTACATGTGCACCAAGTACATGGCCGATGGCGACGTGCACAAGTACTTCAATCCGTACGCGACGCCGTACGACGCCTACATGAACTTCATGAACGTGGTTGAGGACGTGCGGACGCGCCTCGACACGGTGAGCCCGACCGCCTGACGCCTCGCCGTCCCGAAACGCGAGAGGTGACCTCGATGCACGCTGTCCTGCTCGCCATCGCCGCCGGGGTGTGCTGGGGCATTGGAGAAGTGGCGACGAAGTCTGTCCTGCACTCGGGGCGCATCGGGCCCATCACCGCCATCGCGGTGCGCACGACCGTGGCCCTGCCCCTGCTCTGGCTGGCGTACCTCGTCGTGGTGCGGATGGGGCGGCACGAGCCGACGGACTGGACCGGGGCGCCGGCATCGACGCTGACCAAGCTCGTCCTGGGTTCGGGCGTTGTCGCCGGAGCGCTGGCGATGCTGGCGTTTTACGGCGCGCTGCACCTGGGGGAGGTGTCGCGCGTCAAACCCATCGCGTTCAGCGTCGCGCCGATGGTCGGCGTGGTGCTGGGCGTGCTGGTGTTGGGCGAGCCGTTGACGGCAAAGAAGTGTGTCGGAGTGCTCTTGATTCTGGCGGGGGTGGTGGTGTTGACCATGCGCTGAACGCCCTGGCGCGACGTGACGCGCACCGTGGAAAAGTCAAGCGCGATCGACGTCGTTGGATGTCCCGCGAGCGCGCGTGTGTTTCCGTTGACACCGCCCACACGCGCTCGTACTTTCGTCCCTCACCGGTTCGCCCCCGGCACGCGCGCACGAACGTCGGCTGACCGACGACGCAGGCGCACAGAGGCAAGACTGGCCTGGGGCGGCCTGACAACTCGAGACGCTTGACCGGCCATGACCGCCGGAAAGGAAGAGATACATGGACAACCCCGACCGGGCGTTGTGGTTGGACATACTTGGTGTGTTGCGCACGCAGCATCCCGAGTTGTGCCGGCTCTGGTTTCAGGAGGACATCGAGCCGTTGGGTATGGGGGAAGGGGTGTATCAGGTCCGGGTGCGTCGCGACATCCATCGGCGCTACCTCACGGACAAGTGCCTGACGCCCTTCACCGAAGCCGTGCAGACCGTCACGGGCCGCCTCGTCGGGGTGCGGTTCCTGGGTCCGGACGACACGCCCTCGTCGCCCCCTCGCCCGGCGCAGCAACGCCGACGCCCGGCGAGCCTGCAGGCGGAGTCGCCGGCGCCGGATGAAGCGCCCGAAGCCGACCCACCCGCGTCCGGGGGAGACGAACCCGAGGTCAACCTGGAGCACAAGCTCCCCGTCGCGGAGCCGGCGCCCCAGCAGCGCTCCGCCTACCAGCCGGCCCGCGCCGCGCATCGGAGCGTCGAGGGCCTGGTCCTCAATCCTGATTACACGTTCGACCAGTTCGTCATCGGCCCGGAGAACCGCTTCGCCCACGCCGCGGCACGAGCGGTCGCGGAGCAGCCCGGGCGTGTGTACAACCCGTTGTTCATCCACGGCGGCGTGGGGCTCGGGAAGACGCACCTGCTCCAGGCCATCTGCCTGGCCATCCTCGAGCGGGATCCCGACACCCCGATCCACTTCACCTCATGCGACGGGTTCATGACGCAGTTCTTCGATGCGGTGCAGGCGGGCGAACTCAAGGAGTTCCGCCACCGCTTCCGCGACGTGGATGTCCTCGTCATCGATGACATCCACTTCCTCGCGAAGCGCGAGCGCACGCAGGAGGAGTTCTTCCACACGTTCAACGCGCTGTACCAGGCGGGCAAGCAGATCGTGCTCTCGTCGGACGCGCCGCCCGCCGAGATCCCTGATCTCGAGACGCGCCTCGTCTCGCGCTTCCAGTCGGGCCTCGTCGTGGACGTCGCCCGGCCCAACTACGAGACCCGGGTCCAGATCATCAAGCAGAAGGCCCGCTTGCGTGGCTTGCTGTTCCCCGAGGACGTCGCGTGCTACGTCGCCTCGAGGGACCAGCACAACATCCGCGAGCTCGAGGGCGCCATCACGCGCATCCAGATGCTCCACATCACCGACGCCAAGCCCATCGACCTCGACCTCGCGCGCACGGCGCTCGACGACCCGTCGGCCGAGGTGCGCGCCGAGGTCTCCATGGCCCAGATCGTCGACGTCGTGACCAACTACTACAGCGTCAAGCTGGTCGACCTCCAGGGCAAACGCCGCCAGAAGTCCATCGCCATGCCGCGGCAGGTGTGCATGTACCTCGCGCGGCGCTACACCCGCTTCAGCCTCGAAGAGATCGGCGGTTATCTGGGCGGACGCGACCACACCACCGTCATGCACGGCGTGCGGACCATCCAGAGCCGGCGTCGCGACAGCGAGGACCTCGATCGCGTCCTCCACGCCCTCGAGTCCAAGCTGGGGATCGACCCCGTTACGCGCTGACCCAGCGCCCCCTCCGGATGCAATCCTCCTCGGCCCCCGTTCAGCCCCCCGGAAGCGGCCTCCTTGGGCCATCGGCGCGCGCTTGGGTTCGGGCCGAGGCGTGCCCGCTGCCTGTCTCGGCTCGTGTGCACATTCGGTGGATAAGCGCGCGGCGGCGCTCGGCGTGTGGCTCCCCACCCGTCAGCGCCAGCGCGCGCGCTCGCCCTGCCCTGTCGGATGAGCGTCCTTTCACCCGAGCGCCGCCGGCGCGATGGCGACAGTTCTTCAACAGGTTGGATTCGGGCTGGTTTATCCTTCCTGCCGCGCTTGCGTGCGATCTGCGCTCGACTCATCCCCCAACCGACGCCCGTTAGAGAGATGATGATGATGAGTTTCCCTCCACCTCATACAAGGGCGCTTCGGATGCC
Source organism: uncultured Phycisphaeraceae bacterium (assembly GCA_964440605.1). Classification (GTDB taxonomy): domain Bacteria; phylum Planctomycetota; class Phycisphaerae; order Phycisphaerales; family UBA1924; genus CAYTSW01. The sequence continues at coordinate 7,698 of CAYTSW010000066.1, forward strand.
ACGTCGGCTCCCCGTTGGCGCTTTGGCCGCTGCGAGACCGGGCTGCTGTGGATAACCCGTCAGTTGTCGCGATCCCGGGTGGGTTGGCAGATGGGGCACCAGGTAGTGGTGCGTTGGGCGAGGCGGTCGCCGGCGAGAGTATGGCCACAGCGTCGGCAGGGAAGGCCGGCGCGGGCGTAGACGAGGTGCTGTCGGCGGTAGCCACCCGCGAGGCCGTCGGGGCCCGACCAGTCGCGGAGCGTTGTGCCGCCCGCTTGAATGGCGCGTGTGAGCACCCCTCGGATTGCTCGCGCGAGTCGGCGGTGGTCGTCGGCGGTCAGCGTGCCGGCGGGCGTGTGCGGGTCGATGCCGGCGCGGAAGGAGGATTCGTCGGCGTAGATGTTGCCGAGCCCGGCGAGGAGGGCTTGGTCGAGCAGCGCGGCCTTGAGCGGGCGCTGTGTGCCGCTCAGGGCCCGGCGGAGGGCGACGGTGGTGACGGTCAGCGCGTCGGGGCCGAGGGCGTTCCAGCGGCAGGCGTGGAGCTCCTCGGGGGAGGCGAAGGTCCACACGCCGCCGAAGCGGCGTGGGTCCACGAAGAGCAGGTGCGAGCCGTCGTCGAGGCGCCAGACGAGATGCGTGTGCGGCGGCTCGGCGTCGCGCGACGCGATGATCAGCAGACGGCCCGACATCCCGAGGTGGACCGACACGACGCGGCCGGAGCCGCCGAGCAGGGCGAGCTGTTTCCCATGCCGGAGCAGTTCGGCGATGCTGTCGCCTTCCAGCAGCATGCTCTTGGTCAGCGGGGCGGGCCGACGCTGGGCGTCCGGCCGGGCTCGGCTGAACCCGCCGGCTGGGTCGCCCGGCGCGACGACGACTTCGCGTCGACGGACCTCGACTTGGAGCACGCGCCGGCGGGCGACTCGTTCGGCCAGATGGCGGCGCACGGCTTCAACTTCGGGAAGTTCGGGCATCTGGGCGAGTGGGTGGGCGTGAGCCGGGGCATGGGAAAGCCCGCGGAATGAGGCGTTGAGACTAGGCGCGGCGGCGTGATGCGGTAGGTTCGGGGGTCGGCGGCGCCGGTATGGCCGACGTTCAAGACGATCGCCGAGACATCGTTGAGCACGCCGAGGACGCGTCGATGGTCTGGCAGGGGTGTTCACGACGCTCTCTTGGGCAAACACCCTCATCGGTCCGTTCGTCTCCGCAGGCGACATCGCGACCAGCACGAATCCGCGCGCGAACTACCGCGCAGACTGACACATAACGCCGTTTCTCACAATGCACCGGAAGGACCACCATGTCTGACGCCACCACCCACCGCCCCGGGCTCTGGATCGGCGGCTCGATCGTCGCCGCCTCGCTCATCCTCAGTTCGGTGCTCGCCATCGGCGGCGACCTGAACCCGCCCGCCGGGCCGGTTGCGCCGACGTTCAAGACGATCGACGAGACGCCGCTGAGCCGGCCGGTCGGTGAGACGTTCACGCCCGGCACGTCCTTGGCGACGTACGTCATCGATCAGCCCGGGCGATATCACCTGACCGAAGACCTGGTCGGCGAGTCCGGCAAGCGTGGTATCGCGATCACCTCGCGGAACGTCGTGCTCGACCTCAACGGCTACAGCATCCGCGGCATCACGACCGCGCTCTCGGCGATCGATGGCGATCTGGGTTCCGGCGTCTCCGACGTCGCGATCCTCAACGGGTCTATCTTCGGGTGGCCGGGCGATGGCATCGCGCTGCCCGGCGTGCCGAACGTTCATGTCGAGGGCGTCACGATCGATACGCTCGGCGGCGCGGGCCTCATTCTGGGCGACCGCGCCGTGGTCCGAGACACGCGTGTCCGCGCGACCGAGGCGACGGGCATCGAGACGGAGAGAAACAGCCTCATCGCCAACGTCATGGTCGTCGCCAACGGTGGGGACGGCGTCGCAACCGGGAGCAACTCCATCGTGCGCGACAGCACGATCAGCCAGAACCAGGGCGTCGGCCTCGATCTCGGGTTCTCCGGCAAGGCCGTTGACAATGTGATCAACGACAACGTCGTCGGCGGGATCGGCATCGATGCTTATTCGGACGTGTCTCGCAACGTGCTCGACTTCAACGGCCGCGGCGCGCTCGGGAGTTGGGCGATCCAGGTGAGTTCAACGAACAATCGGATCGAGCGCAACACGATCAGTGACACCATCACGGGCATTCTGGATAGTGGCTCCTTCCTCGTCCGGCAAAACGTGCTGATCGCCAACTCCATCGCTGCTTCGAGCGCCCTGGGTACGACCTTCACCGATCTGGACGCCACGACCAACCTGATCGGCCCGATCGTCGACGACACGAACGTCGCGACGAGCTCGAACCCGCACGCCAACTACCGCATCGTCGACTGACGGGCGTCGGTGGAACGAAAAACGGAGCCGGCCCCTCCGGCCGGCTCCGTCCCTGTGACGTGTTGAGCTGTTCGATCCTTCAAAGGTGGCCCCGCGGCGCGTCCGTGCGCATGTGGGGCCGCTGAGGGATCAGTCGTCGACCGGGACGTCGACGAAGGTCGGGGCGAAGAGGACTTCGGCCTCGGCGTTGAGCTGTTGGGCGTTCTCCGGGGTGCCGAAGGGGGTGGGCTTGGCGAGGGCGGAGTACCAGTTCTGCTGGGCGGCGACCTGGAAGGCGGCGGTGCGCTCGTCGAGGTCGGCCATCGCCTGGTTGCTCATCTCGCGGTAGGCCGCGGCGTTGGCCATGGCCTGCTGCAGACGCAGGCGGTTCTGCTGGTTCTGCTCGTAGAGGTCGGCGTAGGAGCGGTTGCGGTCGGCCAGAGTCTGGACGATGCGGCTGTCGAAGCGCGAACGCGTAACCTTCTCGTTGGCGTCGGCGATGGCCCACTGCTCGTCGACCGAGGCCTGAGCGATGCGCGTCTCGGAGATGATGTCGGCGCGACGCACCGTGTCCATCGCCTGGGCGACGGTGAGGTCGGCGTCGGCGTTGGCGACTATGCGGTCGACGACCGATTGCGCGACGAGCTGGTTCGCGAGGTTGAGGTCACGCAGGTAGGCGACTTCGGCCTCGTTGATCTTGTGGCTTGCCTCGTTGGCGGCTGCGAGCTCGCGCTGCGTGGCCTCGTTCACCTCGGCCATGGTCTGCACCAGCGCCTGGTTCTCCTCGAAGGTCGCCTCGGCGACCTCGTAGAAGGTCTGGGCGGCCTGGTCGAGCTTGGCGAGCTCGGCTTCGAGCACTTCCTGGGCGGTTTCGATCTCCTGGGCCATCTGCGCGACGACGGCCTTCTGCGAGCGCTTGAGGCTCTCGGCCTCCTGGCGGAGCTGGGCGACCTGCGCGTCGCCGCGGGCCTGCGTGCTGCTGAGGATGACCTCGAGCGAGCGGACTTCGGAGGCGCCGTTGCGGTCGGTCGCGGTCGCGCTCGCCGAGAGCTGGGTGACCTTGGCGTCGGTCTTCTTGTCGAGGGCGTCGGCTTCGGCGCGGAGGTTGGTGATCATGGCGAGCGAGTCGCGACGGCGGGCTTCGGCCTCCATCTCGCCGCGGCCGAGCTGGGCGGTCGCCTGCTGGAGCATGCTCTCGGCCTGCGCGACGAAGTCATCGATGCGGGCGCGGGTCTGGCGGCGGTAGGTCTCGGCGCTGGCGACGGCCTGCTCGTGCGCCGCCTGACGCTGGTCCCACCAGGCTTCGAAGCTGCGGCGGCGCTCTTCAGCCGTGGCAAAGAGCGCCTTCTCCTCGGCGTCGGCGGTCTGACGCAGGCTCTGGGCGTGGCCCAGAGCGGCCTTGAAGGCGGCGACGTGACGCGGGTCGAGGCGTTCGGCCTTCTTCTGGGCGTCGGTCAGCTTGGGGTTGGCGTCCGTCGAGTTCGCGCCGGGCTGCTCGGGCTCGAGCGCGCCGGGGCGGGTGGCCTTGCCTTCCTTCTGCTGCTTGGCGAGCATTTTGAAGTAGTCGGCCTGGACGCGAGCCGCCTCGGCCTGGGCCTCGGCCTCGAGGCGCTTGGCCTCTTCAGCCGCCAGCTCGTACTGGTGCTCGGAGGTCTCGCGGACCGCGTTGGCGCGGGCCGCGGCTTCGGCCTTGACGAACTCGGCGCGGGCCGTGCGCTCGACCGTCGAGGCCTGCACGCGCTTCATGGCGACCTCCGCCTTGCCGTGCTCCACGAACGAGTCGATCGACTTGAGCGCCTCGGTGAAGTCGGTCCGGTCGATCTGGAGGAGCTTGTCGGCGTCGGCGAGGCGGCGGGTGTATTCGGCGCCCAGGTTCTGATCCAGCGCGTCGGCCTCGGCGAACAGGCGCTCGGCCTCGGCCTGGGCGGCGGTGAACTGCGCCTCGGCGGCGGTGAGGGTCAGGCGGTAGGTCTCGTCGACGTCCTGCTCCTCGATCGCGGTGGCGCGGGCGCGGAGCTCGGCGGCGCGGGCCTTGCCGGTGCGGGCGCTCGAGTCGGCGCGCTGGCGCAGGTCGTCCACGCCCGCCGAGGTCTGCTCGCGACCCGAGGCGATCATCTGACGCAGCTCCTGCGCGCGGGCGGCGGTCTGCTCCTCGATGGTGCCGGCTTCGGCCAGGAGGTTGCGGACGCGCGAGTTGGCGCGCTCCTGGGTCAGCTCCTTGGCGCGGCGCATCTGCTGGATCTGCGCGCTGCCGCGGTCGGCGACCGCTTCGCGGCTCGCGAGCATGCGCTCGTAGGCGGCCTGGGCCTGCGACCATTCGTTCGCGCCCTGGGCGGCGAGCTTCTCGACGTCGGCGTTCCACTCCTTGACCGCTGCGTCGAGCAGCTCATCCTGACGCATGCGCTCGGCGTCGTTGGCGATCGACTGCGCCGTGGCGCGGCTGTCGAGCTCCGAGAGCTTGGCCTCGAAGACGTCCTGGAGCTTCTGCGACTCGGCGAGCTGGATCTCGTTGGTGGTCATCGCGCCCTGGCGCAGGAAGTCGGCGTTGGCGAACGACTCCTGGCGGTTGGAGGCGATGCGGACCGACTCGGCCTGAGCCGCGGCGCGGCGCGCCTCGTGGTCGGCGGTGGCGTTCCACGCCTCGGTCACCCACTGGTGGGGCAGCGCGACTTCCTGAGCGTCCTGCACATAGGCGCCGCGGTCGAACGCGCCGATGGTCTGGTTCGGATCGATCGTCGCCTCGGCGAGCCGCGCCTTCTGCTCGGGCGTCTGCTGCGCGGGGGTGCGGTAGCTGGTGTACGGGTTGCTCGTCGAGGAGCACCCACCCAAACCGGCGGCCAGGGCGGCCACCAGAGCGCTGATGTACACCGGCGCGGGCGCGCCGCGGGCGGTTCGGGAACGCTGGGCTCGGGGACGACGCTGCGTGAGACTCATGATGCTGCTCTCCAATGTCAGGGGGCTCGCCTGGTACTCGAAAGACTCCGCCGACCGCACGGGGCCGCCCGAGAGCGAGACGCCCTGCGATCAAGCGCACGGGAGCCGGCTCCACCGCCGGCACGGCATACGCGCCTCGCGCATGCCTCACTCGCATCGGTCCGAACATCACGCCAATCAAGCCCAGCCCCCACAACAATCACACCCCAAAGCGACATCCCCGCTTCACATCTTGCGACGAGCCGCGCCGCCCTCACCCACGGCGCTTCCCCGACTCGGGCTCGCTGGCTCCCCCGCCCTTGTGCCGTGCACGAGCTACTGCACGACGTGCCACACCTGAAGCCCCATCGCCACCACGTACACACCCAATAACACACCCCCCTCGTACCGGCTGAGCATCCGACCGTGTGTGCGGCTGAAGGGCACGAGCAGGACCGTCAGAATCAGCATCACCAGCAGGCTCTCCAGGCCGTACTGCGGGAGCAGCACCGGACTCACCAGCGGTGTGATGCCCATCACCAGCGCGAGGTTGAAGATGTTGGAGCCAACGACGTTGCCGACGGCGATATCGATCTGGCCTTTGCGGGCCGCGATGATGCTCGTCGCCAGTTCCGGCAGGCTGGTCGCGATGGCGACGATGGTCAGGCCGATGAACTCCTCGCTCAGGCCGGCGGCGAGCGCCAGGCCGGTGGCGCCCATCTCGGCGAGTTGCCCGCCGCCGACGAGGCCGACGAGGCCGAGGAACACGAGCAGGACGGCGACGCCAACGGAGCCCTGCTTGCCGCCCTCGGTCATCTCTTGGACCTCGGCGACGAACTGCACATCGCCCGCGGATTCGCCGCGGCGGTCGCGCATCGCCGAGCGCGCGGTCATGACCATGAAGGCCACGAACCCTGCGAGCAGGATCACGCCGTCGATCCTCGAGAAGCCCGCGCCCGAACCCATCGGGTGATCGGGCAGCGGCAGCATCGCGAGGACGCAGGCCAGCACGGTGATCACGATCATCAGCGGCATCTCGCGGCGGACCACCGAAGCCGAAACCAGCAGCGGCTTCATCAGGGCCGTCAGCCCGAGGATGAGCCCGATGTTGGCGATGTTGGAGCCGATGACATTGCCGAAGCTCAGGCCCGAGGAGCCCTTGACGGCGGCGATGATGTTGAAGGCCAGTTCGGGCGCCGAGGTGCCGAAGGCGACGACGGTGAGGCCGATGACCAGCGGCGAGACGCCGAGGCGCAGCGCGAGTCGCGTGGCGCCGCGTACGAGCGTGTCGCCTCCGAGGAGGAGGGCGGCCATACCGGCGATGAGCAGCAGGATGTCGGTGAGCACGTCGGGCACGCGGGCAGGGTAGTGACCGCGCGCTCTCGGGGCGCGTGGACGCTCGCCCGCACGCGGTCGCTAGGCGCGGAGCTGACGCAGCTCGCCCAGCAGGCGTTGTTGCTGCACGCGAGCCTGCTGCACACGGTCCGCGGCTTCGCCGGCTTCACCGGCGAGCCGGGCGATGAGGTCTGTCGCCGCCGCTGCTTCTTCGGCTTCGTAGGTGCGCAAGCGCGCCGCGACGCCCTCCCGCCGGCGCTCGGCTTCCCGCTCGCGTTCGACCCGCTCCTCCTCCCGCCGCTCGCGTGCCTGGCGTGCCGAGGCGATGGATTCGTCCACCACTTGGAGCACGCGGCCGATGCGCTGGGCGTCGAGCTGGGCGAGCCGCAGATCGGTGGAGTTCTCGGGCATACGCGGTGGTCATCGGAGGATTCGCGGCCGCGCTGAACCTGCGCCCGGCGCAATCTTCGCGGCGCAAGCTCGATGGCGTGCGGGCCAGGCGGTTGGGTGCTGTACGGTTTGGGCGTCCCTTGTCCCCGGGCCGTCCACGCGGCGTGGATATCGCTCGCAAGCCGGTGAACGAGCATTGGCCCCACGCCGATACGCCTCTACACTCCTTGTGACCCGCCCGCGGCCTCGGGAGCAGGCGCCCCGTGAACGCCCGCCGAGACCGCCCGCGAGCCAGATTTGGATGAACACGACACCCTCGGCCGCCACGCCTCCGCGCGAAGGTGAGTCCACGAACGCCGACGAACCCGGGCAGAGTCCGAAGGGCGATCTCGCCCCCGACCCCGAGCCCCACGCCGGCGAACCGGCCCAGATCGGAAGAGCACACGTCTGAACTCCAGTCACGTGAAACGATCT
>CAYTSW010000067.1:0-14950 GCA_964440605.1 uncultured Phycisphaeraceae bacterium
CTCACGCACGAGCGGTGTGGCGGCGTCGAGATCGATCTGAAAACCGATGTCGAAGGCGAACATCGCGCAGCCGCGTCCTTCGATGGCGAGCGGCGTCCTAGGTGTCGGCGATGGAGCGGGAGCGGTCGAATCGGCGGGGGTGGTGGGCATGGCGCGGGTATCGTGACAGGAACGGCGCGTTCGTGCGCAAGCGCAAGGAGAAGTCTTGAGTCAGAACGGGATCATCGAGCGGGTCTTGCAGGAGCGGTTCGGCTTCGAGGCGCTGTTCCCGCGTCAGCGGGTCGCGGTGGGACGCCTGCTCGCGGGCGGGGACGTGCTGGTCGTCCTGCCCACGGGCGCGGGCAAGAGCGTGTGCTACCAGCTCCCGGCGTTGGTGGACCAGGCGCGGCGGCGGGAGGCGGGAGAGGCGGCGGGCGTGGCGCTCGTCTTCAGCCCGCTGATCGCTCTGATGGAGGACCAGGTCGCGTCGCTCAAACGCAAGGGGATCCGGGCGGAGTACATCAACAGCACGCTGAAGAAGGACGAACGCGAGAAGCGGATGAGCCGCCTGGCCGAGGGCGGGTACGAGCTGATCTACGCGACGCCCGAGCGGATGGGTCGGCCGGGGTTCCGTGAGGCGCTCGAGTCGTGCCCGGGCGGGGTGCGGCTGCTGGCGGTGGACGAGGCACACTGCATCAGCAAGTGGGGGCACGACCTCCGCCCGGCGTATCGCGCGGTGGGGGAGTTCCGGCGTGAGCTGGGCTCGCCGCCGACCGTCGCACTGACCGCGACCGCGACCGAACCGGTGCGCGAGGACATCCGCACGGTGCTGGGATGGAGCGAGGACGACATGCCGCTGGTCGCCTCGGGCATCGAGCGGCCCAACCTGACGCTGGCGGCAAGCGAGGTGTGGGACGACAAGGACAAGCTCCAGGCCATCGAGCACCTGGCGAACGAGCACCGCGGCACGGGCATCGTGTACTTCGCGCTGATCAAAGATCTGGAGCGCTTCGAGCCCATGGTGCGCCAGGCGCTTGGCGACTGCGCCGTCGAGACGTATCACGGCAAGCTCGACCCGCGGCAGAAGAAGCGCATCTACAGCCGCTTCATCGACGCGACGCCTGACGACCGGCTCGTATTGCTGGCGACCAACGCCTTCGGCATGGGCGTGGACAAGTCGGACATCCGCTTCATCGCGCACGCGCAGGTGCCGGGGAGCGTGGAGGCGTATTACCAGGAGGTGGGGAGAGCGGGGCGTGACGGAAAGCCCTCACGCTGCGAACTGCTGTACGCACAGGACGACCTGGCGATCCAGCAGCAGTTCATCGAGTGGCAGAACCCCTCGGCGGACGTGCTGGTCAGCGCGGCAGCCGCGGCCGAGCACCGCGCAGGCGAAGAGTTCGACCCCGACGACCTCCGCCTTGATGTGCTCGGCAAAGCGGGCCAGAGCGGGATGATGCAGTACGTCATGATCGAACTCGAGAGGATGGGGGCCGTCGAGCCCGTCGGCGCGATGTTTGCCGGTTACCGCTTTGTGCGACGATTACGCGACGACGAGGTGGATCCGCAGGCCATGGACGACAAAGAGCAGCGCGACCTCCAGCGGCTCTTGGAGGTCGTGCGGATGGTCAAGAGCGACGACATCGCCGCCTTCGTGCTGGACTACTTCCAGCTCGAGCCGACGCCGGTGGAGTGATCGTTCTGTACCCGCGCCGCTTGACGGGCCGGACGGATTCGCGGAGAACGTTGTCGCGGCGGTCTGTCGCTCGGAGGTCCGTGTGCATCCCGTGCAGGTGTTGTTGATCGTGATCGGTGTCTACGCGCTGTTGGGCGTGGCGTTCGCGGCCGCGTTCCTGACACGCGGCGTGGCGCGCATGGACCCGGCGGTCGCCGGCTCGAAACGGAGCATTCGTGTGCTGCTCGCGCCGGGCGTGGTCGCGCTCTGGCCCGTGCTCGCGTCGAAGTGGGCGCGTCGCACGAAGGAAGACGCGTAGTGCGCCGTTCGCACCGACTCGCCCACGCGCTGGCCTGGACGGTGCTCGTCCCCGCGGTCCTCGCGCTGCTCGCGGCGGCGTGGCTGGGACGGTCGCCCGGGCCGGAGGTGTTCGGCCCGGTGCCGGTGGAACAGGGAGCGTCGCCGTGACCAACGCGTACAGTTGGGTGCAGTGGAACCGGCACAAAAAGGTCTACGACGCCGTGGTGGTGGTCGGCGTCGTGTTGGGGATCGGGGCGTTTGTCGGGGTGGGCGTGGCGTTGAACCCAACGCCGAACAACGTGGTGGAACCGATCCTTCTGATGCGGGCGATTGGTACGATGGCGATCGTGCTGCTGCACGTCATCCTGCTGATCGGCCCGCTGTCGCGATTGAGTCCGAGGCTGATGCCGCTGCTGTACAACCGGCGGCATCTGGGGGTGGTGTTCTTCCTGCTGGCGCTCATGCACGCGGCGCTGGCGACACTCTTCTACGGCGCCTTCGGCATCCGCGACCCGCTGTCGGCGGTGCTCGCGGGTTACGACAGCTACGCCTCGATCACCGGCTTCCCGTTCGAGTTGCTGGGCTTGCTCGCCCTGCTGGTCTTCTTCGTGATGGCGGCGACCAGCCACGACTTCTGGCTGAAGAATCTCGGCCCCCGCACGTGGAAGACGCTGCACATGCTGGTGTATGTGGCCTACGCGCTGCTGGTTGCGCACGTGGCGCTCGGGGCGATGCAGGCCGAGCGCTCGCTGGCGTACCCCGTGCTGCTGGGCGTGGGCGTCGTGCTGGTGGGCGGTGCGCACCTGTTCGCGGGTTGGCGAGAGCTTAGGCGTGCGGAGCGGGCGAAGGCGGCTCAGGGGTCCTGGGTGGATGTGGGCCCGGTCGGCGATATCGCGCCCGATCGCGCGAAGATCGTCGAACTCGCAAGCGGCGAACGAATCGCGGTGTTCCGGCACGGCGACCGCCTCACTGCGATGACCAACGCCTGTGCGCACCAGGGCGGGCCGCTGGGCGAGGGACAGGTGATCGACGGGTGCGTGACCTGCCCGTGGCACGGCTATCAGTACCGCGCGGAGGATGGATGCTCCCCGCCGCCGTACACCGAGAAGGTCGCGACCTACGAGCTGCGCGTGTCGGGCGATCGTGTGCTGCTCGATGCGTCGTCCGGCGTCGCGGGCGTCCGACGTGAACCGGTGAGCGTGCCGACACGGACGGAGGGCGGCGATGGCTGAGCGTGAAGACGTGTACGTCGGTTATCGCGCGATGCCTGCTGGTGTGCGCCGGGCGGTAACGGTGATCGTGCCCGTGCTGATCATCGCGATGCTGGGCGTGATGGTGATCTCCGCCATCGCGATGCGCGACCCCGGCCCGGCGGTCTGGAACACGAGCGCCGAGCGCACGTGGCGCGGTCGGCTGATCATGCATCCTTACCCGATGCTCGCCCAGCAGACCGACGGAGGCGTGCGCATCCACCTGATCGTCGGCATCGGCAAGGTCGGCGTGCACGACCGCCTCTTCGGGATGGACGGCATGACGCTCGAGCTGGCGGGGTTCCCGCTCGAGCGGGACGATCGACGGATGATCGAGATTGCCGATCGCGAGGAGGCGGTGAAACTCATTGGGGATGGTTCCTTCGCGCCGACAGTGCTCCAGCCGGTCGGGTTGGGCGAGGGGGCCTACGCGGGCGAGGTGGTGGACGGCAAGTGTTTCCTCGGCGCGATGAAGCCGGGCGACGGGCCGGCGCACAAGGCGTGCGCTGTGCTGTGCATCGAGGGTGGTCTGCCCCCGATGGTCCGCACGATCGGCAGCGACGGTCAGCCGCTGTACATGCTGCTGACCGTGGAGGGCTCGACACGCCTGCCCGAGCCGGTGCTCAACATGGTTGGGGAGCCCGTGGTCGTGGAGGGGCGCATGGTGCGGCTCGGTGATCTGCTGGTCATCGACTGTGACGCCGACTGCGTGTCTCGCTATCGGGCGTGGAAGACATCGCGGTAAACACGGCTGGTTCGCATCCGGATCGGTTGTAAACTCACTTCCCCAGTCGCGGGCGAAGGCGGGCGGTCCGGGCGCGGTCTGCTCCGCCTGGGCGGCTCGGCCGGGAAACGGGAGAACGCAGCATGCAGGATCGACCCAGCACGATCGCGAGGCACCTCGCGCTCTCCGACGAGGCGACGCGCGAGGCGGAGCTGACGCGCCTCGACGAAGAGATGCCCGAGCTCGCCGAGCGCGTGCGCGCGATCCTGCGCGCCGACACGGAGGCGACGCTCGAGACCGTGTCGGACCTGCCCACCGCCGACGTCCCGCCCGGTGAAGGACGCGCAGTGGACGGCCCCGAGCTCGAGGACACGGGGCAAGGGCCGTACCGCCTGATCCGCATCATCGGCGAGGGCGGAATGGGGCTGGTGTACCTCGCCGAGCAGCGCTCGACGGGGCAGCAGGTGGCGATCAAGGTGCTGCGGCCTGGGCTGGTCGGCGGGCGTGCGGTCGAGCGATTCCGCCGCGAGGTGCGCACGCTCGGGCGCCTGCGCCACGAAAACATCGCGCAAATCTTCGAGGCCGGCGCGATCCCCTTGGCCCAGGGCGGACCGGAGCAGCCCTTCTTTGCGATGGAACTGGTCGAAGGTCCGAGCATCACGGCATACGCCGCGGAGCGCGATCTGTCCGAGCGGCAGATGCTTCGGCTCATGATCACCGCGGCGCGGGCGGTGCACCACGCGCACACGCGCGGGGTGATCCACCGCGACCTCAAGCCCGCGAACATCGCGGTCACCGACGGAGGGCGCATCAAGGTGCTCGACTTCGGCATCGCACGCCTCGTCGAGGAGGGCGAGCACGACGGATCCACCCTGACCGAAGTGGGCCAGCTCGTCGGCACGCTGGCGTACATGAGCCCGGAGCAGGCGGGGGGAAAGGCCGAGGCGATCGACACGCGGACGGACATCTACGCTCTCGGGCTGATCCTGCTGGAAATGCTCACGCGTCGCCCGGCGTCCGACTTCGCCGGGCGGTCGGTCGTGGACTCGCTGCGGGCGGTCGCGGAGCGCGAGTTGCGTCCGAGCGACGGCCCGCTGCGTGAGCTGGCGAGTGATCTGCGGACGATCATCTGCAAGGCGTGCGCGCGGGACGTGGAGCGCCGGTACGCGTCAGCCGAGGCGTTCGCGGCGGACCTCGAGCGATATCTGAGACGCGAGCCCATCAGCGCGCGCCCTCCCAGCGTGATCTACACGGGCCAGCTCTTCATCCGCCGGCACAAAACGGCGGCGGTCGCGGCTGTGGTCTTCCTCGTCACGCTCGGGGCGGGTGTGGCGGCGACGGCGTACCAGGCGGTCGTCGCGACGCGCGAGGCCGATCGAGCACGCCAGGCCGAGCGTTCGGCGAACGCCGTCCTCGACTTCCTGATCGAGATGCTTGCCTCGGCCGATCCGGAAAACGCGCTGGGCGAAGACGTGACGGTGCGCGACATGCTCGCTCGGGCCGAGGACGACCTGACGACGGACGAGGAACTGGCTCAGCAGCCCTCATCGCTCTTCCGCCTACACCAGGCGATCGGACAGACGTATCTCTCGCTGGGCCTGTTCACGGATGCGCTGGAGGAGTACGACGCCGCGTTGACGCTCGCCGCCGAGTTGGACGGGGAGCAGGCGGCGTTGCAGCGGCTGATGGTCAAGCGCGACCGGGCGATCGCGCTCATCGAGATCGGCCGCGTCGACGAAGGGCTCGCGGCGACGCAAGCCGCCTTCGACGAACTGGTACGCGACTTCGGGGACGACGCACAGGAGGTTGCCAAGGGACGAATGGAGCTGGCCCGCGCGACGTACGAGGCGGGCGACGTGGAACGCGCCGTCCCACTCATGGCCGAAGCGCTCGAGGCGATCGACGAAGCGTTTCCCGCGGGCGATCGGCAAGTGATCGTGGCACGCAACAACTACGGTCCGATGCTCAAGGACGCGGGCCGCGTGGAGGAAGCGATCGCCATACTGCGTGAAGCCGCCGCTCTCTCGAAAGACGAGTACGGCGCGGACCACCCGCAGACGCTGGTCACGCAGAACAACCTGGCTGCCACGCTCATGGTGGGCGGGGTGACCGACGAAGCGCGGGAACTGCTCGAACGCGTGTACGAGGGGCGGAAGCGCGTGCTGGGCGATCGCCACCCCGGCGCCGCTTCGACGGCGATGAACCTCGCGGGGATCTATGTGCAGGAGGCAAGGCTGGATCGCGCCGAGGAACTCACGCGCGAAGCTCTGACGTGCTTCGAGGATCGCTTCGGGGAAGCGCACGCCAAGACAAGCGTCGCCGTCAACGTGCTGGCGTACATCGCCGAAGAGCGCGGCGATCTGGAGACCGCCGAACAGGAATACCGGCGTGCGTTGGACATCCTCGAGAGACTGCCCGGCACAACCAGAGCGGATGTGCTCGCCCCGATGAACAACCTGGCAATGCTCGTGCAGAAGCGAGGTGACTTCGACGACGCGCTCGCGATGTTCGATGAGTTGATCGAGCGCGCGGTCGCGAGCACGGGCGGGCGCGACAACGTCGTGGTTGCGAAGTTCATCAGCAATCGCGCCCAGTGTCTGATCGACGCAGGCGAACGCGAACAGGCCGCGACGCAGTTGGAGGAAGCGATTGGGGTGCTCACCGCCGCGGTCGGGGAAGACCACACCTGGACCCGCGAGGCGAGCGAGCGGCTCGCGGCCGCGAACGGGGCGGGCGAGGACGCCAACCTTCGGGACTGACTCGTTCCGGGCCGGGATATACTCCGTCGGACAATCAGGGGCGGTAGCTCAGTTGGGAGAGCGACGGCTTTGCAAGCCGTAGGTCGCCGGTTCGAGCCCGGTCCGCTCCACTTGGTCCCCCAATCGTGCGGGACACGTCAGGGCGAAGAAAATCCGAACATACTCTTGCACCTCGCCATGTGTTCGGTATCTTGTCGGCATGCTGGCACGCGTGCAGAGCTTCGTCCTCCGGGGGATCGACGCCGATCGGTGCGAGGTCGAGATCGACCACGCCGCCGACGGTTTGGATCGGCAGACGGTGGTGGGTCTGCCCGACGCCGCGGTACGTGAGTCGCTCGAGCGGGTGCGCTCGGCGTTGACCAACGCGGGGTATCCGTTCCCGCAGGGTCGGCTGCTGATCAATCTGGCGCCAGCGGACCTGCGCAAGGAAGGTCCGGTCTTCGACCTGCCGATCGCGGTGGGGTTGCTGGAGGCGACGGGGGTCGTGGAATCGCGGTCGGCGGAGGGGCTGGAGCATCGGCGGTATCTGGTCGCGGGCGAGCTCGCCCTCGACGGGCGGGTGAGGCCGATCCGCGGGGCCCTCGCGATGGCGATGTACGCCCGCGAGCGGGGCCTCGAGGGAGTGATCCTGCCGAGTGAAAACGCGACCGAGGCCGCGGTGGTGGAGGGCATCCAGGTGCACGGCGTGCCGACGCTGACGCACCTCGTGGGGCTGCTGAATGGTCTTCTCGAAGCCGAGCCGCACCCGCCCGTGGACGTCGGGGCGCTGATCGCCAACGCGGCGCCGTCGGTGGATTTCGCGGAGGTGAGGGGCCAGGAGCCGGTGAAACGGGCGATCACGATCGCAGCGGCGGGTCAGCACAATCTGCTCATGCTCGGACCGGCGGGAACGGGCAAGACGATGATGGCGCGCGCTCTGCCGGGCGTACTCCCGACGCTCGCGCCCTGCGAGGCGCTCGAGGTGACGCGGATCTACAGCGCGGCGGGCGAGCGGCTGTCGGGGCGCAACGGAACGGGCAGCGTGCCGGGGCTGGTGACCGTGCGGCCCGTACGCACGCCGCATCACACATCGAGTTCGCCCGCGGTCATCGGCGGCGGGGCGGTGCCCAAGCCGGGCGAGATCAGCCTTGCGCACCGCGGGATTCTGTTTCTCGACGAGCTTCCCGAGTTCCCGCGTTCGGTGCTCGACACGCTGCGTCAGCCGCTGGAAGACGGCAACGTGACCGTCGCACGTGCGCACTCGGCGGCTCGGTTCCCGGCACGGTTCATGCTCGTCGCGGCGATGAACCCGACGGCCCGCGGAGACGCTCCCGAGGGCGAGGAAGGGCGCCGGGCGATGCAGCGCTACATGGGCCGGCTCTCCCGGCCGCTGATCGATCGCATCGACATTCATGTCGAGGCCCCGGCGGTGCCCTGGAAGGAACTGAGCGACACCGAAGCCAAGCGCGGCACGAGCACGGCTGAGATGCGCGAGCGCGTCGAGCGGGCGCGGGAGCGTCAACGCGAGCGGCAGGGGACGACGCTCAACAGCGAGCTCTCGTCGTCAAGGCTCGACGAACTGGCCCCGCTCGATGAGGACGCCAAGACGCTGCTGGGCAGCGCGATCAATGAGTTGAACCTGAGTGCGCGGGCGTACGACAAGATCCGACGCGTCTCGCGCACGATCGCGGACATGGAAGGTGAGGAGCGCATCGGCATCGGTCACGTGGCCGAGGCGGTGCAGTACCGATTGCTGGACCGCTCGCTGTAGCCGCGCGGGTGGGGCCGGTCGAGCGTCAGAAGGGAGGCGGCACGAAGAAGAGCAACAACCAGACGACCACGGCCGCATACGCGCCGGCCATCAGATCGTCGAGGAGGACGCCCCACCCCGAGGGGGCGCGCTCGAGGTAGTTGGAAGGCCAGAGCTTGGTGATGTCGAAAACGCGGAAGAGCAGGAACGCCCCGCCGGTGACGATGCCGGTCGCAGCGAGCGCGCTGAAGACGTCAGCAGCAGAGGACTCGGCGCCGCGCGGCCACACACAGCGGGCGAGCCATTCGGCGGGGATCGTCGGGACGAGCAGCAGCGGGATGGCGGCGCCTGCGGTTTCGTCGGCGACGACCTCGGCAGCGTCCTTGCGCCCGAAGCGACGCTCAGCGTAGGGGCCAAAGGCGACGCACGCCGCCGAGCCGGCGAGCAGGAAGACCGAAGCGACCGCAGCGATCGTCCATGCTGAAGCACCCGCGAGCAGCAGGATGGCGCCGACGACGGGCGGTGGGAGCGAGCCCCATGTGCCCGGTGCAGGGCGCACGAAGCCCAGGCCGAGGGTGGTCAGCCAAGCCGTGGGCGCGTCGAAGGGTTGGATCGGCGCACGGTGGCGGTTCTTGGCGGCGTCGATCATTGGTGCGCCTCGCTGTCGACAGGAGGCGTAACGAGGCGGGCGACGTAGGGCCAGCCGGACCAGGCGGTGATGAGGGTGATCGTCCAGGCGGAGATGATCGCGGTCCAGTGGGCGACGTTGGCCGAGATTAGCTCGCCGAGCGCGTCAGCTTGCGCGAGGACCGCTAGAAGGATCACGGGCAGGAGGACGGACTGGGCGATCATCTTGGCCTTGCCGGAGCCGGTCGCGGCGACGTTCGCGCCGGTCGTGGCGAAGACGGTGCGGATGGCGGTGACGAGCAGTTCTCGAGTGATGATGACCACGACCATCCACGGGAGGAGGCCGCTGGCCTGGCCATCGCCGGCGGGCAGTTCGAAGCCGGGTCCGGCGAGGACAATGGCGACGCCCAGGACGAGGAGCTTGTCAGCCAACGGGTCCATCACCTTGCCGAAGAGGGAGATGACATCCCACTTACGGGCGAGATAGCCATCGAGCGCGTCGGTCAGCGCGGCGAGGATGAAGAGCACAAAGGTGACCCACAGCAGGGCGGGGTGGTCGGCGGGAAAGTCGTACAAGGAGAGGCAGGCGACGCAGGCGCCGGCCATCGCGATGCGCAGGGTCGTCAGGGCGTTGGGGATGCGGGCGTGCACGGGGTTGGAACGGGCGTCGTTCACGTGCAGAGCGTAGCGGGGGTGATTGGCGGGCTCGGGCGGTTGCTGGTCCCGACGGGCGGCCTTATGCTTCGGCCCGCTCGACCGGGGGCGGTTGGTACGGAGGCCTGTTTCGAGCCGTTGCGAGCCGCCCATCGAGAGTGGGCGAGGAGCCGCTTTGGACCAGATCATCAACCCAGTACTGCTCTATGTCTGCCTGGCGGTCGGAGCGTTGGGTGTCGCGATCGCGCTGCCGCGCAAGGGGCTGAGCCCCCAGATCATCGGCGGGCTGATCGCGGGCGTGGGGTTCGGCGTGGTGCTGGTTCTGCTGGGACTGCGTGGGGCCGAGGCCGATGGCGATCTGCCCAACGCGTACTTCTACGTTTTTGCCCTGATCGCTCTGCTCTCGGGGTTGCGCGTGATCACGCATCCGAAGCCGGTGTACGCCGCGATCTACTTCATCCTGACAATCCTCAGCAGTTCGGCGCTGTATCTGCTGATGCAAGCGGAGTTTATGGCCTTCGCGCTGATCATCATCTACGCCGGGGCCATCCTCATCACGTACCTCTTCGTGATCATGCTCGCGACACAGGCCCCCACCGAGGGGGATGTCGAGGCGCTGAGCGCCTACGACGTCGAGGCGCGTGAGCCGATGACTGCGGTGCTTGCCGGCTTTGCCCTGCTCGCTGTGCTGACGGGCATGCTGGCGACGGGGACGACGGAGCTCGATCGCGACCGAGCGGTGGCCACGACCGCGAAGCCGCTGATCGAGAAGATGCCGCGGAAAGTGGTGCGGGAGCTCGAGCACGCGGGGATGTTCGCGAACGACGCGGTTGAAGAGCCGACATTCGAAGAGCTGCCCACGCGGGCGGATTACGACACCGGCACGATCATCCTGACGGTGAACGACTCGATGCCGCTGCTGACCAAGGCGTCGGTCGACCCGAGGTTCGCGGCCCTCTTCCCGGCGCTCGACGGGCTGGACGGCGAGCAGATCGAGGACCTCTTCGAGTCCAACCCGAATGCGATGGATGGCGAGACGCTGGTGCGCCTGCCCGAATCTGTCCGCGTGACCAACGCCGAGGGCGTGGGCTTTACGCTGATTGCGCTGCACCCGATGGCGCTCGAGCTGGCGGGGGTGATCCTGCTGATGGCGATGCTCGGGGCGGTGGTGCTGGCGCGCAAGCAGATCGAGATCGGCGAAGAGGAGAAGCTCGAGCAGGCCCGCCGTCTGGCCGGACCTCCGGCGAGCGGGGACGGCGAATCGACGACGATGGGAGGCCCGGCATGATCGAGCCTCTGCTGGCGAGCATCCCGGGGGCGGGCGTCGGCCCGCCCGGTCCGGTGACGACGATCGACCCGGTCGCGATCGCCGGTGGGATCACGCTGTACCACTATCTGTTCGTCTCGGCGTCGCTATTCGCGCTGGGGGTGATCGGGTTCCTAACGCGCCGGAACATGATCGTGATGTTCCTGTGCACCGAGATGATGTTTCAGGCGGCGGGCATCGCGCTGATCGCCTTCAGCAAGTTCCACCTCAACCACACGGGCGAGGTGTTCGTGATCTTTGTGCTGACGATCGCGGCGGCGGAGGCCGCCCTGGCGCTCGCGCTCGTCGTGCTGCTGTTCAGGCGTCGTGAGACGCTCAATGCCGAGGAGTGGGCGCTCCTGCGCGGCTGACACCTTCCCCGCCCCTGGCGATCGTTGGATCAAACGCCTGTTTCCGATCGGAGTAGGCGATCAAGGATGAGTGACGTGAGCGAACTGCTCTGCAACCTGCCGACGCTCCTGGCCGCTGCGGCTCCCGCGGGCGATGCCGTGGGCTCGGGCGTGGTCGAGCCGGCGACGGAAGCGCCGCGTTGGCTCGGGCTGATCCCGCTGTTGCCGCTGCTCGCGGCGGCGGCGTGCGGGCTGATGCTTTGCTTCAAGGTGCGGAGCAAGCTGCCCGCATGGGCGACGGTGGGCGTGCTCGGCGCGTCGTTCGTCGTGACGCTGCTGGGCTTCCTCGGTTGGGAGGGTGGCGCGGGCATCGCGCACGGCTTCCGCTGGATCAACGCGTCGTGGGGTGGGCTGCCCGGCGAGTCGTTCGTCGCCAACTTCTCGTTCTACATGGACGGGCTGAGCTGGCTGTGGATGCTCTTCGTCACGGGATTGGGGACGCTGATCGCGCTGTACGCCAGCGAGTACATGGCCGGCGACAAGGGCTATGCGCGGTTCTTCGCGGCTTTCGCGCTCTTCGTCTTCTCGATGGCGTGCCTGGTGATGGGCGACAACCTCGTCCTGCTCTACCTGGGCTGGGAGGGCGTCGGGCTCTGTTCGTACTTGCTGATCGGGTACTTCTACAAAAAGCCCGCGGCTGTGGCGGCTGCGAAGAAAGCCTTCATCGTCAACCGCATCGGCGACCTCGGGCTGGCGCTGGGCATCTTCCTTACGTTTGTCACCTTCGGCACCGTCGAGTACGACGAGCTCTTCGCGTTGATCCAGGGCGGCGAGGCGGTCAACATGGCCGGCGCGGCGGTCGAGGGCTGGGCGACGTGGGCGATCCCATGCCTGTTCATGCTCGGGGCGTTCGGCAAGAGCGCACAGTTCCCGCTGTACGTCTGGCTGCCCGACGCGATGGAGGGCCCGACGCCCGTGTCGGCGCTGATCCACGCCGCGACGATGGTCACCGCGGGCGTGTACCTCATCGCCCGGGTCTTCCCGCTCTTCACGCTCTCCGAGGGGAGCATGCTGGCGTTGCAGATCGTGGGGTATATCGGGGCGTTTACGGCGCTGCTGGCCGCGACGATCGGTATGGCGCAGTTCGACATCAAACGCATCATGGCGTACTCGACGGTGTCGCAGCTCGGCTACATGTTCGCGGGGTTGGGGGTGCTGACGACGACGGGGGCGGCGTTCCACGTTTTCACCCACGCCTTCTTTAAGGCCACGCTCTTCCTCGCCTGCGGCGCCGTGATGCACGGCTTCGCGGGCCAGCTCGACCTGCGCAAGCTCAGCGGGCTCTGGTCTCAGCCGGGGTGGAAGATCACGACGATCGCGATGTTCGTCGGCTGCCTGAACCTCGCGGGCTTCCCGCTGACGGCCGGGTACTTTTCGAAGGACATGATCCTCGCCGAGGCCTTCGTGACGCCCTGGGGGCAGGTCATCGGTTGGGTGCTGCTCTTCACGGCCGGGCTGACGGCGTACTACACGTTCCGAGTCTTCTTCCGCGTCTTCGTCGGGCCGGCACACTACGAGCCGGGCGACGAGCTGCATGATCACGACAGCCAAACCACGGGCGAGGAACAGCACCACGACGCGGGCGAGCACGGCGACCACCATGCCGATCACTTCCACCCGCACCCGCCCGGCTGGGCGATCAACGCGGTGCTGGCGACGCTCGCGGTCGCATCGGTGGTTGCGGCGGCGGCGTACTTCGTCAAGCCCGACGAGGGCAAGGGCTGGGTCGGCGGGCTGCTGGCCGAGTCCTCTGCGTCGTACGTCTCACCTTACGGGCATCACGCCGAGCAACCGGCTGAGACGGCGGGCGTCGGTCGCATCGGCGACGCGGCGCTCATGCCAGTCGCGACGACGCCGACCGCCGAGATTGCCGCGATTGCTGACGCCGACAGTGCGGAGCACGCCGAGGGCGGCACGTTCCTCGGTATGGACCCGCACAAGGTGATGTACTACGTCTCGGCGGTCTTCGGACTTGTCGGAATCCTGATCGCGGCGTACCTGCACGGCCCGCGTGGGCCGGCGGGGCTGTTCATCGGCTCGCGGACCGAGGCGGCGCGGAGTCGGGCCGACCGTTGGATGAGCAAGATGGGTCCGTTGCCGCGCTGGGCGCAGGACAAGTGGTACGTCGATGAGTTCTACAACGTCGCGTTGCGGCTTCCGCTCCTGGTGCTGAGCCACATCTTCCACCTGATTGACAAAGCACTCGTCGATGGCCTGGTCAACGTCGCCGGCGGCGCGCCGCGGAGCATCGCAAGGCTGATCCGACCGTCGCAGAGCGGCATCCTCCAGGGTTACGCCGCCGGCATGGCGGTGGGGCTGGCGCTGATCCTGATCGTCGTGTGGCTGGTGATGCTGAACACGGGAGGGGTGAGCTGATGCTTTGGGCGTTGATGCTGATGCCGCTCGTCGCCGCGGCCGCGGTCTTCGCGGCGCCGGCGAAGCAGTCCAAGCTGCTGGCAATGCTGGGGATGGGTGCCGGACTCGTAGTGGCGCTGGTGGCGGCGGTGCAGTTCGACTGGTCAGACGCCGCGGCCATGCAGTTCGCCTCGGGCGGGCTCGAGCTCTTCCCCGACCTGGGCATCGCGCTGAGCGTGGGCGTCGACAGCGTGGCCTTCTGGCTGGTGCTGCTGACGGCGTTCCTCGGGCCGCTGATGGTCCTCGGTTCGTTCACCGCGATCACGAGCAACGAGCGGACCTACTACGGCTGGCTGCTGGTCTTGCAAGCGGCGATGATCGGCGTCTTCGCGGCGCGCGACCTTGTACTTTTCTACATCTGCTTCGAGTTCACGCTCGTGCCGATGTACATCCTGATCAGTCTCTTCGGCTCGACGAACCGGCGCAAGGCGGCGACGAAGTTCTTCCTGTACACGTTCACGGGCTCGATCATCGCGCTAGCCGGGCTGGTGTACGTCGCGCTGGAGACCGCGGAGGTGATGGGGGGCTGGACGTTCGCCATCGCGGATCTGATGCCCGTGGCTCAATCGATGAGCGCGACGGAGCAGGCCTGGGTGCTGCTGGCGCTGCTGGCGGGTTTCGCGGTGAAGGTGCCGCTGTTCCCGGTGCACACGTGGCTGCCGCTGGCGCACACCGAGGCACCGACCGCGGGCTCGGTGATCCTGGCGGGCGTGCTGCTGAAGCTGGGGACGTACGCGATCTATCGCTTCGTGCTGGGCTTCGTGCCCGTCGCGGTCTTCGAGTACGCGGGGATTATCGCGATCCTCTCGATCGTCGGCATCGTGTACGCGGGGCTGATCTGCTGGGTGCAGCGCGACGTCAAGAAGCTGGTCGCATACTCCTCGGTGAGCCACCTGGGATTCTGCGTGCTCGGACTGCTGGCGCTCAACAGCGTCGGGCTCACGGGCTCGGTGCTCTACATGATCAACCACGGTCTCTCGACCGGGGCGCTCTTCTTCCTCATCGGCATGATGTACGAGCGGTACCACACGCGGGCCATTCGCGACCTGGGCGGCCTGGCGGCGCGCATGCCCGTCTGGGCCTTCTTCATGGTCTTCTTCACGATGGCCTCCGTCGGCCTGC